>DASZCK010000314.1:0-1603 GCA_035943195.1 Steroidobacteraceae bacterium | reverse complement strand
ATCTGTGGGTCACACCGCTCCCCGCCGATGCAAAGGAAGTGGCCCGCATCACCTGTTTCGGCGATCGGTTCGAGGATGTCTGGAAACGAGCAGGCACTGCATTCAGGGTCGTTGACGGGTATCTGTGGCACGACGACCTTGAGGCTCATCGTCAACGCGCGGAGAGGCTTCACGAGCAGCGGGTCAGTGCGAGCACGAAAGCCGTGTTGGCGCGCACGCTGAAATCCGGCAAGAGAATGAACGGAATCTCACCGAGCGGTGAACCGGTCGGTGATTCGCATGATTGACCGCCCGATAAGCCGTCCGGTGGTCCGCTCGCCCTGCTTTCGGTTCACCGAACCCTTGGACTGGACTGGTCTGAGACTGGATCGGACTTGCCAGGGGAAATTTCTAAGAACACTAGCCCCACGCGCCTCCGTTGCCGCGCCGGCGGCCCGGCCGGCTCGCGGTTCGGTGGGTGTCATATTTGGTGCCCGGCTTGCGTTGACGCGAATTTGTACTTTCCCTAGAATGTCTCAATTGCGGGAAAGTAAGGATTTGCGCCATGAGCGAAATCAACCAGTTGACGGCCACGCCGACACCCTCGCCGGGCGCCGAAAGTGGGAATGTTCTGGCCTTCCGGAAGGCCCGGGTCAAACCCTCACACGAAGGCGACTACCTGACCGAAAAGCAGGTCGAGGCTCTGATCGACGCTGCGGCCACCAGCGGCCGCTATCCGCAGCGAGACCGCACGCTGGTGCTGCTGCTGTTCCGCCATGGCCTGCGATCCATCGAGGCCATCAACCTGCGCTGGTCGCATGTGCACCTGGACGAAAAGCGGCTGCGGGTCGAGCGGGCGAAGAACGGCAACGACTCCACGCACCCACTGACTGGTCGAGAGCTTCGGGAACTGCGGCAGCTGAAGCGGGATTGGCCCGACTCGCCGTGGGTGTTCGTGTCCGAGCGCGGCAAGCAGATGACGACCAGCAACGTGCGCAAGCTGATTGCTCGCCTTGGCGAGGCCGCGAAGTTCGAATTCCCGGTACACCCGCATCAGCTGCGCCACGCCTGCGGTCACTACCTGGCCGAAGCTGGCAAAGACACCCGCGCGATTCAGGACTACCTGGGACACCGGAACATTGCCCATACGGTGCGATACACAACGGGCACCTCGGCCCGCTTCGACGGCTTCTTCCGCGACTGACAGCGTCCTGGCGCGGCCCGCACTCACCCGCTGGTGCGGTTCCTGGCGCGGTTCAGCAGTTCCTCGGTCATCTCACGCGTGGCGCGCATATCGTTCGATGTGCGAATAAGCACGCCGAGAACGAAGAATGCCCATCCGATCGTCATCAGCCTATCGAAGTGCTGGTCCAAGTTGGTCAGCCACGCCATTCCGATTCCCCCAATACTCTGCGACCTTGTTCTACCACCGAGCATAGCGCCGACGGCTCACAGGACGTCAATACAGCCGAGATTGCCAGTTCGGGCTCACGACCAAGGTCTAAGCCGCTCTCGGCCTGCCATGCGTTGTGCGCAGGCAGGCCCGGATTACTTCTACTTCAGGGCCAAACCTCGAAAGTCACTGGCGTACTCCCGACAGCCCATCTGGTTACCGCGCCATTGG
>DASZCK010000313.1:0-3409 GCA_035943195.1 Steroidobacteraceae bacterium | reverse complement strand
GCGGTGGGCGACGCCGATGGGGATGAAGGCCGACTGGTTCTCCTCCAGCAGGAAGACCTCCTCACCGCGCGTGACCCGCGCCGTGCCCGACACCACCACCCAGTGTTCGGCGCGATGGTGGTGAAGCTGCAGGGACTGGCTGGCGCCCGGATTGATGCGCAGGCGGTTCACGACAAAACGGCTGCCACTTTCGATCCGATCGTAACTGCCCCAGGGCCGGAACACTTCGCGATGCAGGGAATGCTCGTAGCGTCCCAGATCCTTCAGCCGGTTCACCAGTTTCTTCACGTCCTGGACGCGATCCTTCGGTGCCACCAGTACCGCATCCTTGGTCTCCACCACCACGTGATGCTGCAGGCCGACCGTGGCCACGAGGCGGCTCTCGGCGTACAGGTAGCAGCCGGCCGAGTCCTCCTGCAGCACATCGCCATGCGCGACATTACCCGCCGCATCGGCCTCACTTGCTTCATGCAGCGCCGCCCAGGAGCCGACATCGCTCCAACCCGCATCGAGCGGCACGACCACCGCACCGGTGGTCTTCTCCATGACCGCATAGTCGATGGAATCACCGGGGCAGGCCTCGAAGGCGTCGACATCCACGCGCGTGAAGTCCAGATCCTTGCGGCCGCGCTCGAAGGCGCTGCGGCAGGCTGCCGACATCTGCGGGGCGAGTAACGCCAGCTCCTCGAGGAAGCGCCCCGCGCGAAACAGAAACATGCCGCTGTTCCAGTAGTAATCGCCGGCCTGCAGGAACTGCCGGGCACGGGCGAGATCGGGCTTTTCGACGAAGCGCGCAATCGAAAATGCCGCGCCCTGCGCCGCGCCGCGCTGAATGTAGCCGTAGCCGGTCTCCGGGCTCCCCGGCACGATGCCGAAGGTGACCAGCTGACCCTGCTCGGCCGCGGGTAGTGCGCTGCGCACCGCCTGCTGGAACACCGCCGTTTCGCGGATCACATGGTCGGCGGGCAGGACCAGCAGCAGGGGATCCACATCGCCCGCATCACGCAAGGCTGCCAGGGCCGCAAGCGCGATCGCCGGCGCGGTGTTGCGGCCGAAGGGCTCGAGCACGATGGCGCGCGGCTTGGTATTCAGAGCCCGTAGTTGCTCGGCCACCAGGAAGCGATGGGCCTCGTTGCACACGACGACCGGTGAAGCGCAGTCGAGGCCCCCCACGCGCAAGGCGGTCTGCTGCAACATGGTGCGCGGCCCTAAGAGCGCCAAGAGCTGCTTGGGGTACAACTCGCGCGACAGGGGCCACAGGCGGGTTCCGGCGCCGCCGGAAAGGATGACGGGGATCAGCATGAGGGGGATTGTAAGCCTTGCAGCACCCGTCGCAGGCTCACCCGCCAGTGCTGATGCTCCAGGGGCAGCGCCGCCAGCAGCGTGCGCTTGTCGAGGACACTATAGGCGGGCCGGCGGGCCGGTGTGGGGTAGTCTGTGGTAGCGATCGGCGTCACCCGCACGCCCGGAGGCAGGAGTCCCATTAGGGTCGCTTCTTCAAAAATGGCCATGGCAAAGTCATACCAGCTGGCAACGCCGGCATCCGTGAAGTGGTGCACTCCTGTGACCTCGGGACGTTGCGCCAGGCCCCAAAGGACTGCGGCCAGTGAGTCCGCGGCCGTCGGGGTACCGATCTGGTCCGCCACCACCCTCACCTGCCGCTTTTCGGCCATGACCCGCAGCATGGTGCGCAGGAAGTTCGCCCCATGCGGGGCGTACACCCAGGCCGTACGCAGCACCACCGAGGCCTGTGGCAAGAGCTCGCGAACCGCCTGCTCGCCTTCCAGCTTGGTCTGCCCATAGACCCCCAGGGGGGCCGTGGGCGCATCCGGGGCATAGGGCACCCCGGCACGGCCATCGAAGACGAAATCGGTGGAAATGTGCAGCAGGCGCGCCCCGTGCTTCCCTGCCGCCCGGGCGAGATGGCGCGGACCCTGGGCATTGACCCGTCGCGCTGCATCAACCTCGGTCTCCGCGCGGTCCACCGCCGTGTAGGCCGCGGCATTGATGATGAGGTTCGGGCGATGCAGTTCGACGGCCTGATTCACGGCATCGGCATTGCCCACATCCAGCTGCGCGCGCGTCAGACCGACCGTGGTGACGTCCTGGGGCGCACTCGCCAGCAGGCAGCGTCCCACCTGGCCCTGGGCGCCGGTGATGAGCACCTTCACGGGTAAACTTCCGCCTCCCGGAAAGGATGTGCGGCCGCATCGCGCGCGGATATGACCGGTGCGCTCCCCGGGGGCAGTGGCCAGCGAATCCCCAGTTCTGCATCGTCCCAGCGGATCGCGCGCTCATCGTCGGGGTAGTAGAACTCGGTGCACTTGTACAAAAAGTGCACCGACTCACTCAGGACCATGAAGCCGTGGGCAAAACCCGGCGGCACCCACAGCATGTGGTGGTTGTCGGCGGTGAGTTCGGCACCCACCCAGCGACCGAAAGTGGACGAGCCGCGCCGCAGGTCCACGGCAACGTCAAACACGGCACCCGTGACCACCCGCACCAGTTTGCCCTGGGGCTTGGTCAGCTGGTAATGCAATCCGCGCAGCACATGCCGCTCGGAGCGATTCTGGTTGTCCTGAACGAATCTCAGATCCAGGCCCGCCGCCGCGAATTTGCGTTCGGTCCAGGACTCGAAGAAGTGCCCGCGGGCGTCCTTGAAGACCTTGGGCTTGATGAGCACGACGGCCGGGATCGCCGTGGGTTCAAACTCCACTGACGGCTCCTTCCTTCAGCACCTCGAGCAGGTACCCGCCATAGCCGGATTTCGCCAGCACCGCGGCGTGCTTCTCCAGCTGTGCGGCATCGATGAACCCCGCCCGGTAGGCGATCTCCTCCGGACAGCACACCTTCAGCCCCTGCCGTTTCTCGATGGCCTGGATGAACATCGCCGCCTCCAGCAGCGATTCATGGGTACCGGTATCCAGCCAGGCCGTGCCGCGCCCGAGGAGTTCCACGTGCAGATCACCCCGAGCCAGATAGGCGCGGTTCACGTCCGTGATTTCGAGCTCGCCGCGCGCGGAGGGCTTCAGAGAAGCAGCGATGTCCAGCACGTCATTGTCGTAGAAATACAATCCAGTGACGGCGTGATGTGACTTGGGCCTGGCGGGCTTCTCTTCGATGTCGAGCGCACGCCCCTGCGCATCGAAGCTCACCACGCCGTAGCGCTCCGGATCGCGCACCCGGTACGCGAATACGGTGGCACCCGTCTTACGGGCCGCCGCGGTGCGCATCTGCTCCGGGAGCCCGTGGCCGTAGAAGATGTTGTCGCCGAGCACCAGGACACTGGGGTCCGATCCGATGAAGCCCCTGCCGATGGTGAAGGCCTGTGCCAGCCCGTCGGGGCGGGGTTGCTCGGCATAGCTCAGGTTGATCCCCCACTGGCTGCCATTGCCCAGCAGCTGCTGAT
>DASZCK010000312.1:0-19214 GCA_035943195.1 Steroidobacteraceae bacterium | reverse complement strand
GTGGCAACTGGACCGGCCGGTGCCGGCGCGCCGCTGGCGACCACGACTGATCCTGGGGCTCGCCATTTGCGGAACCGCTTTCGCGCTCGTCTCCCCTCCAGGTCGCCGTGCCCTGAGCGACTGGTTTACGACCAGCACCACGGGCCCTGCCCAGAGTGCAGCGCCTGAGATGCCCATCCCGCGCATGCCTGCCGCGCCTGATTCGGCGGCAGTGGGCCGGGCACTCATCCGCCCGCCAGGCACCGGCTCCGTGCGCCAAGGATGGTCGCCACCCGCACCTCCCGCGCCGGCGACGGTCGCCACCGAGAGCCTGCCGTCGCTCGAGACCGCGGGCAACGAGGCGCCGGCGGCGGCCCCGGCCGCGGTCCCCTACACCCCCATCGCCGGCGTGCCGCAGACCCCGGAAATGAAGGCCGCCAACGCCGTGGCCACGCGCCAGGGTCTGTTTCTGAATCTCAGCTTCGCGGCGCAGCCCCTGGGTTCAATGCTGCGGCGCAGTGGGCCGGTGGACTTCAAAGTCATCCGCACCAGCGCGATCCGGATTGCAACCCTCTCCGCGCTGATTTCCGAGGTCTTCAGCACGGACACGCGTCCGTTCGCATTGAATACGCTCGCACTGGACAGTATCTGGACCGATACCAAGGATTTCGACGCGCGGGCTGATGAGATGACCCTTGCCGCCGATTCGCTGATCACGGCCGCAGCGACTGAGGATGATGTCGCCGCACGCACCGCCATCGGTCGCATCCTGAACGCGTGCAGCGGCTGCCACGACCACTACCGGCGAAAGCAGGAAAGCGCCTTCACACAATCAAGACCCGGACGCCTAAAGTCTGAACCGGTGGTGCCGATAATGCTGGCACCACATGAACGATGAACTGACCCGAGTTCGTGAGTGGGCCCAGGATAAGCTCGATGCTGAGCACGAGCCGCCGTGGGCAACGCGGCGTTACCTGCATGTCGTTGCGCTGATCGATCAGATGCTGGCGCCCCGCACTCCCCGCACCCGGCGCCCGGACAACGTGGTGCAGCTGGATTTCACCCGCCGCCCCCGGGGATGGGACCGCCGGTCCTGTAGGCCAGGCAGATCCAAGGGCTGAATACTCCCGGCTCGCCTCAGGCGTGGCTTGCGCCGCGCCGTGCTCTAGAATGCCGTCCCCATGAATACCAGCCGGATCGAGGCCTTCAGCGACGGGGTCATCGCCATCATCATCACCATCATGGTGCTGGAGCTGAAGGTACCGCGCGGTACCGATCTCGCCGCCCTGGTTCCCATGATTGCGCCCCTGATGGGTTATGTGCTGAGTTTCGTCTACGTCGGCATCTATTGGAACAACCACCACCACCTGCTGCACGCCACCAAGCAGGTGAGCGGATCAATCCTGTGGGCGAACCTGAACCTGCTGTTCTGGCTGTCGATGTTTCCGGTGGTGACCGAGTGGGTGGGTCAGAACCACGCCGCCAGCGTACCGACGGCCTGTTACGGCGTGGTGCTGATGCTGGCGGCGCTCGCCTATTGGTTGCTGCAGCGGATGATCATTGCCGTGCAGGGCCCGCAGTCGCTGCTGCGGCGCGCGGTGGGTCATGACTGGAAGGGCAAGCTCTCGCCGGTCCTCTATGCGCTTGGGATCGCGTTATCATTCTGGAAGCCATGGACTTCCCAGGCGCTGTATCTGCTGGTGGCGCTGCTGTGGTTGGTACCGGACCGGCGCATCGAACACGCACTGGTGAAAACATAGGGAGAAACGCTTCAATGTCAGGCAGGACACTTAGGCCCATCATGTTCATGCTGGCGCTGCTGCCCTGGGCGGCCCATGCACAGACGCCGGCAGCGTCCGCTGGCCCGGTGTACACAGCTGCCGGCGAGCTCGTGCCTCCGACTCAGTATCGCGAATGGATCTACCTGAGCACCGGCATGAACATGAGCTACCTCAAGCGCGTGGCGGGCATGGGGCACGACATGTTTTCAAACGTGTTCGTGAATCCACAGGCGTACCGGGAATTCCAGAAAACCGGAACCTGGCCGGACAAGACCATGCTGGTCCTCGAGGTTCGCGGCGCCACCAACAAGGGCTCGATCAACAAGCAAGGGTTCTATCAAAGCTCGAACATCATGGGGCTCGAAGTGCACGTCAAGGACGCGCACTTTCAGGGAGGCTGGGCGTTCTTTGCCGACAACGGCGGCAAGCCCGCGAAGCAGATCCCCTATACGGCAGACTGTTACAGCTGTCACAAGGACCACGCGGCGGTGGACACGACTTTCGTGCAGTTCTATCCGACGCTGCTGGACCTGGCGAAGAAAAAGGGCACGCTGAGCCCGCAGTACCTGGCGGAGCAGGCGCAGGCCCCCAAGTAAGATCGCGCCGATTCCCTAGCCGAGCTGGTCGCGATGTTCTGCCAGCAGGGTCTTGATCGAGGTAGCCGGTTTGCCGGTCAGGTCCGGCACGGCCGTGCTGACGACGGCGAGCGAAGCGCCCCCGAAGCTGCGCGCGGGCGGTGCGGCCGGGTCGGCGGCAACCACCGCGACAGTCTTGCCGGTCGCGGCGGCGGCTGCCGCGGCAATCTGGCGTACGCCTATGAGCTCAGGCCCGGTGATGTCGTAGCTCTTGTCATCGTGCCCTGATGTGCACAGCACCGCGGCGGCCGCCGCCGCGCAATCCGCGCGCGTGACGTAGCCGAGCGCGATTTCACCATTGGGCACGGTCGCCTTGCCGGCAGCCACCATCCTGGCGGCCTGCGGCAGCAGCGTCTCCATATAGAGAGAGTTGCGCAGGAAGGTGTAGGCAACGCCACTTTTGCGCAGCAGCTCTTCGGTCGCGACATGGTCGGCGGCAATGCCCTGGGTATCGCCCTTGCTGATGCCGAGCCAGGAGGTGTAGGCGATCTGCCGGACACCCGCCGATTTTGCCGCGTCGATGGCCCGTCCATGGGCGATGGGGCGCGGTCCGGCGCCCCCGCCGATGCTGATCAGGAGCATGCGCGTGCCCCCCGCGAAGGCGGCCGGCAGTGATTCCGGTTTGGCAAAGTCCCCAAAGCGTGTGGCAGCGCCGAGTTGTCGGTATTGCGCCAGCGCATCGGGCGTACGGCTGACGAGAATGAGATTCTTCGCCGCAACGCCCCGCGCCAGCAGGTCCTTGACGGCCTGACCACCCAGCTGTCCCGCCGCGCCCGAGATGATGATCCGATCGCCAGCCGCTGCTTTTGCAGTGGGGGTGAGCTTGAGCAGGGTGCCCGCCGCGGCCCATTGCAGCAGTTCACGTCGAGTCATCAGGTTCATGAGATGGTCCCTTAGCTGTCCCGCCCGGCTTGGGATATTCTGGCACGGATTCGGACACAATCAGGAGAGGGGGCATGATGCGTCGAAATCTTTGCGCCGGCATGGCACTGTTCATCGGCATCGTGGGCATCGGCGCGCTACCGGCCCTGGCCGACGATGCGTCGGCACCGGCAGCCACCTATGTGCTGCCCGCCGGAACTCCCACCTACATCAAGGCGGCGATAGCCGACCCGGCGCGCAGCGCCGAGCAACGGGCGCGGGATGCCAATCGCAAACCAGCGGAACTGCTGATGATGTCGGGTATCAGGCCCGGCCAGACGGTGGTGGAGTTCGCCTCCTTCGGCCAGTACTTCACGACCTTTCTGTCCGACATCGTCGGCCCGAAGGGCAAGGTCTACATGTACGACCTGCCGTATACGGAAAAACGCGCCGGCGAGGCCAGCCGGGCCTTTGTCGCGGCCCATCCGAATTCGCAGTATCAGCTGGTGGACTACAACACCCTCGAACTGCCCCAGAAGGTCGATGAGGTGTTCATGGTCCTGTACTACCATGACCTCTTCATCAACAAGATCGATACCGCGAGCCTGGATACGCGCATCTTCAATGCGCTGAAGCCGGGTGGCACCTTCCTGGTGGTCGACCACAACGCACGGCCCGGCTCCGGCACGACTGACACACCGAAGCTGCATCGCATCGATCCGGCGGTGATCCGCAGGGAAGTGACGGCGGCGGGCTTCAAACTCGTCAAGGAGAGCAAGCTGCTGGCCCACGCGAGCGATGATCACACCCAGTTGGTGTTCTCACCGAGCCTTCGCGGCCTCACTGATCAGACGGTATTTGTGTTCCGCAAACCCAAGGGCTGAGCAACCCGGGCAAGCGCCGGATCAGTCCCGCTTGCTCCAGGCAAGGCCGAGCAGAAACGAGCCAATGGCGACGATCGCCAGCATCAGGGCCCGATGATAGCCCGGACCTGCCGGCAGCCTGCCGTCCAAGTCGTCGGCGGTGTCGGTCAGGGCGTCGTGAATTTCGCGGATCGCTGGCCTCATGGGCCAAGGCTACGCGCTCGCACCGCTGGCTCAAGGTCGCGAGAACGGTCCCGGCCGTCGGACGTCGCTGACACGGCGGCGCCTATCTCCCTATAATCCGGCATGGTCGAATACACCGGGGGCTGCACCTGTCGGGCGGTGCGCTATCGCCTCACCGACAAGCCGATGTTCGTGCACTGCTGCCATTGTCGCTGGTGTCAGCGCGAGACCGGCGCTTCGTTCGCGCTCAATGCGCTGCTTGAAGCTGGGCGTGTGGAACTCTTGAGCGGTGCGGTCGAGGTCATCGATACACCCTCAAACAGCGGCAAGGGCCAGCGCATCGCGCGCTGCCCGAGCTGCCGCATCGCCTTGTGGAGCAACTACGGCGGAGGCGGTGACGCCATCCGTTTCGTTCGCGTGGGGACGCTCGACGAGCCGGATCGCTGTCCGCCGGATGTGCACATCTTCACCCAGTCCAAGCAGCCCTGGGTGATACTGCCCGCGGGGACACCGGCCTTCGCCGAGTACTACAAGTCAGCCGAGTTGTGGCCGGCGGACAGTCTGGCGCGACGTGCGACGGCGATGGGCCGCAAGTGAATTAAATGCCCGTCGCCGGTTACCTGGGTTTGCTCTACTTCCTATCCGAAGCGCTGATCGGACATCTCAGACCCGCCAAGGCCGGCGCGCGCAGCGCCGCGGATCGCAGCTCCACGCGCGTGCTGTGGATCCTGATCCCGGTGAGCATGTTTTTGGGGTTCGAGATGGCATTCGGACTGCGTTCGGCGGGCTGGGGCTACCAGCCCTGGATCAACGTGCTGGGCATCGCGATCACGATCGCAGGCCTCGCCTTTCGCTGGTATTCGATCCTCTACCTGGGACGCTTTTTCACGGTGAACGTCGAGATCGCCGCCGATCATCAGCTGATTGATTCAGGTCCCTATCGCCGGCTGCGGCATCCGTCCTACACCGGCGCGCTGCTGGCCTTCTATGGACTGGCGCTGTGCACGCAGAATTGGGCCTCACTGGCGATCATGACCGTGGGGCCCACCGCTGCCTTCCTGTATCGCATTCACGTGGAGGAGGCGGCGCTGTCCGGGGCCTTCGGCGAGCGCTATCGGGACTACATTCAGCGCACTGCGCGTCTGATACCCGCGGTGTACTAGCCGGTTTGCGGCGCGGATGGCGCGCCCGGGACCATGCGGCGCAACTGTCCCTCGATCCAGTCCTGCGCCTCGGCGTTGATCTCGCGCGGCTCGCGGCCGGCTGCTGCGATGGGGGGGCCGATCACGACCCGCACCGTACCGCGTTTCTTCAGCAGGCCCCGACGTGGCCAGAAGTAGCCGGCGTTGTGCGCCACCGGGATGACGAACCTGCCGGTCTGCGAGGCCAGCAGCGCGCCGCTGACGCCATAACGGCGGGTCTGCCCGGCCGGCATGCGCGTGCCTTCCGGAAACATCACGATCCAATCGCCTTCTTCGAGCCGCTGCCGTCCCTGTTCGACCACCTGGTTCACCGCGTTGTGACCCGCGCCGCGGTCAATGGCGATGGCGTGCAGCAGGCGGATGCTCCAGCCGACGAAGGGCAGCCACAGCAGTTCGCGCTTCAGCACCCACACCTGCCGCGGAAACACCACGCCAATGGCCAACGTCTCCCAGGTCGAGGCGTGCTTCCACAGGGCGATGTGATTGTCGGCCGGAATGTGCTCCCGGCCCTCGACGGTGTAGTCCAGCCGGCACAGCCACCGCAGCGCCGTCAGCAGGACCTCGGCCCAGACGCGCGCGAGTGCCGCCCGCCGCGGAAAAGGCACGCACAGTGCCATGAGGACGAAGGCGATCGAGTATAGGAAGGTCCAGACGAAGAGGAAAAGGGTGAACAGCAGGGAGCCCAGGAATTGCATCGGCGCGCAGTATAGCCATGTGCACGCACCGTCGTGCGGCGCGCCCGGCGCACCGAAACCAAGCATTGCCCTATTTCGGAGCGTAATCTTTCCAATTCGCCCCATCGTAGTGCACAATGGCCGTGATGCAGCTCTAACTTGTTGATTCGTCCGTGCCACATGTTGGCACAGGGGCTGCAATGACCTGCTGCTCGATCGACATCGGGCAATCCTATTTTCGGAGGCGCTATGACACCGACTGATGTACTGAAGCTAATAAAAGAGAAGGAGGTCAAGTACGCAGATCTCCGGTTCACGGATACCCGCGGCAAGGAGCAGCACGTCTCCATCCCGGCCCGCCTGGTTGACGCCGGCCTGTTCACGGACGGCAAGATGTTCGACGGTTCCTCGATCGCCGGCTGGAAGGGGATCAATGAGTCCGACATGATCCTGATGCCGGACGCGACGACCGCCGTGATCGACCCCTTCTTCGAAGACACGACGATCAATCTGCGCTGCGACGTCATCGAGCCGGCCACCATGCAGGGCTACGAGCGCGACCCGCGTTCACTCGCCAAGCGCGCCGAGGCCTACCTCAAGTCCACGGGCATCGCCGACGGCGCCCTGTTCGGCCCGGAAAACGAATTCTTCATCTTCGACAGCGTCCGTAGCGGCTCGAGCGTGAACGGCTGCTTCTACGAAATCGACTCTGTCCAGGGCGCCTGGAACTCCGGCAAGGAATACGCCGAGGGCAACATGGGCCATCGCCCTGGACTGAAGGGGGGTTACTTCCCGGTACCGCCGATCGATGCCTTCCAGGACATCCGTTCGGCCATGTGCGATGCCATGCAGGAAATGGGCATGGTGGTCGAAGTGCACCATCACGAAGTCGCGACCGGCGGACAGTGCGAAATCGGTGTGGGCCCCGGCGGCCTGGTGACCAAGGCCGACCAGGTGCAGATCCTCAAATACTGCGTGCTCAATGTGGCGCACAGCTACGGCAAGACGGCGACCTTCATGCCCAAGCCTCTGGTTGGCGACAACGGCAACGGCATGCACGTTCACCAGTCCCTGCAGAAGGAGGGCAAGGCCCTGTTCGCCGGCGACAAGTACGGCGGTCTGTCGGAACTCGCCCTGTACTACATCGGCGGCATCATCAAGCACGCCAAGGCCATCAACGCCATCACCAACTCCGCCACCAACAGCTACAAGCGTCTGGTGCCCGGGTTCGAAGCGCCCGTGATGCTCGCGTACTCGGCCCGCAATCGCTCCGCCTCGATCCGCATCCCCTGGGTGTCGAATCCGAAGGCGCGCCGCATCGAAGTGCGTTTCCCGGACTCCACGGCAAATCCGTACTTCGCGTTCGCGGCCATGATGATGGCGGGCCTCGACGGCATTCAGAACAAGATCCACCCCGGCGATCCGGCCGACAAGGATCTGTACGACCTGGAGCCCGAAGAAGCGGCGCATATCCCGACCGTGTGCCACTCACTGGACATGGCCCTCGAGCACCTGGACAAGGACCGCGAGTTCCTGACCCGCGGCGGCGTGTTCACCAACGACGTACTTGACGCCTACATCGGACTGAAGATGCAGGAAGTGACCAGGCTGCGTATGGCTACGCACCCGGTCGAAATGGAGCTGTACTACAGCTGTTGAAGAAGGTGGCAGTTTTTGACAATGCGCCGCGGAACTGCAGCAATCCTGTCCTCGCCCTGACCGCGGGGGGGCAGGATTGCAGGGTATTTTTGTCCTGGGCCCCGGTCGGGGCTATGCTCGTGGTGTATGCGAGGACTGCCACTTCTGATAATGCTCGCGGCGTGCGCCAGCGCCTGGTCGGCCACCGTTTACAAGTGGGTGGACGACAACGGCGTGGTGCACTTCAGCGACCAGCCCAATCCCAAGGCGCAGAAGCTGGAGGTGGCCGGCGCGCAGACCTACTCCGCGCCGACCAAGTCCGCACCGCCAGCGGCTGCCGCTCCGGTCGCGCCCCTGCCCTCCACCGCGGCGCCAGTGTGTGTCATCGACACCCCGGCCCCGGGGCAGGTGTTTCTCGATACATTTTCCATAACCGGGCATGTGACGCTCGCCCATGCCGGCCCCGAGGGCAGCGAGACCCAATTGCGCATGGACGGCAACGACATCACCGCGTTGCTCAGCCCCAACGGGGGCTTCGCGCTGACCCAGATAGCACGCGGCGAACACACCCTCACACTGCAAGTGACCACCGACCACGGCGATGTCACCTGCCAGGGCAACTCGGTCACGTTTTCCATCAGGCAGCGCACGGTGACGGGCGCCGCCGGTGTGCCCGCGGCGCCGATGGCCCCGGGCGCCCCGCGGGCTCCTGGCGTGGGAGTGCCCCACTAGCGCGGTTGGGGTTCGAGGTGCGCCGTGCCCGGTGAGCACTCGCTGCCGTCACCGTTGTCACACTTCGACTCGGCGGACCTGCTCAACGCGCTCTCCACCGGAATCATCCTGCTCGACGCCCAGTTGTGCCCCATCTACGCCAACGTGGCCGCGCAGGATCTTTTGGCCATCAGTCTCAACCAGAGCCGCGGCCGACCCTTCGGCGATCACCTGCTGGAATCCAACGGCCTGATTCCGATTCTGCGTCGCTCCATCGAGACCGGTGAAGCCTTCGCCGATCGCGAGCTGGTCCTGAACCTCAAGTCGACGCCGCGTGAACCGCGCATCGTCGACGTCACCATCACGCCCCTGGAGGGCGAGGTGACCGGAACTCATCTGCTGCTGGAACTCACCGACACCACCACCCGGCAGCGCATTTCCCGCGAGAACGACATGCTGGTGCGGCTGGACAGCAGTCGCATGATGCTGCGGCAGCTGGCCCACGAGATCAAGAATCCACTGGGCGGTCTGCGCGGCGCGGCGCAGCTGCTGGAGCGCGAGCTGCCGAACGAAGGCCTCAAGGAATACACCACCGTCATCATCTCCGAGGCCGACCGCCTGAGTGCTTTGGTGGCCTCGATGACGGGACCGAACCGTCCTATGCAGAAGACCCAGCTCAACATCCATGAGCTGTGCGAGCACGTCTATCACCTGCTGCGCGCCGAGGCTTCCTCAGGCGTCGCGATCGACCGCGACTACGATCCGAGCCTCCCGAGCGCCAGTTTCGACCGCAATCAGCTGATCCAGGCGCTGCTGAACGTCGCACGCAATGCCATGCAGGCAGTGGGCGAACAGGGTCACATCACGCTGCGCACTCGCGCCTTCTCGAATGTCAGTATTGCCGGGCGCCGCCACCGACTGGCCGCGGGCGTTCAGGTCGAGGATGATGGTCCCGGGGTGCCTGCGCCCCTGCGAGCCAGCATTTTCTACCCGCTGGTCACCGGCAGATCCACGGGCACCGGCCTGGGCCTGGCGGTGGCACAGGATCTGGTCACTCGCCATGGAGGCCTCATCGAATTTGAAAGTGAGCCGGGCCGGACCGTGTTCAAGCTGATGCTGCCTCTCGAGGAACCCGTATGAGTACATTGAATCTTCGCGTGTGGCTGGTCGACGATGACGCATCGATCCGCTGGGTCCTGGAACGCGCCTTGCGCAATGGCGGCATGCTTCCCAGGACGTTCGATGCGGCCGAGTCCGCCCTTACGGCACTGCGTGGGGAGGCGCCAGACGTGCTCATCACCGACATCCGCATGTCCGGTCAGTCGGGGCTCGAGTTGCTGAAGCGCATTCGCGAGACGCGACCGACGTTGCCGGTGATCGTGATGACGGCGTACGCGGATCTGGGAAATGCCGTATCGGCCTATGAGAGCGGCGCCTTCGAGTACCTGCCCAAGCCCTTTGACATAGACCAGGCGGTGGATCTGGTACGGCGCGCGGCCCGCACCGGCACACCCGCCGCGGGCGATGGCGGAAGTCCGCCACCGATTCCTGAGCTGCTGGGTCGCGCCGCGGCCATGCAGCAGGTGTTCCGCGCCATCGGCCGTCTGTCACGCTCCAGCGTCACAGTGCTGATCACCGGTGAATCGGGAACCGGCAAGGAGCTGGTCGCACGCGCCCTGCATGAGCATTCGCCGCGCGCCGCCAAGCCCTTCATCGCGCTGAACACCTCGGCCATTCCCAGCGAGCTGCTCGAGTCGGAACTTTTCGGCCACGAGAAGGGTGCCTTCACCGGCGCCGACAGCCTGCGCCGCGGTCGCTTCGAACAGGCGGATGGCGGGACCTTGTTCCTGGATGAAATCGGGGACATGTCCACGCCGCTGCAGACGCGGTTACTGCGCGTGCTGGCCGAGGGGGAGTTTTATCGGGTCGGTGGCCAGACCCCGATCCGGGTCGAGGTGCGCGTCATTGCCGCGACCCACCAGAACCTTCAGGACCGGGTGCAGCGCGGTGTGTTCCGCGAGGATCTCTATCACCGCCTGAACGTCATACGCATCGAGCTGCCACCGCTGCGTGCGCGCTCCGAGGACATCCCCGAACTCCTCGATCACTACCTGCACGTCGCGGCGATGGAGCTGGGCGTGGAGCCGAAGGCGCTGGCCGCCGATGCCAAAGAGAAGCTCGCGGCCCATACCTGGCCGGGTAACGTTCGCGAACTGGTGAACCTCTGCCGCCGCCTGACGGTGCTGGCGCCCGGTTCGGAGATACGCATCGAGGACCTGCCGGCGGAGCTCGCGGCGGACGGGGAGACAGCGGCGGAGGTGGACTGGGCCAAGGCGCTGGCCACGTGGGCGGATCGGCAGGCCATGGTCGGCAAGCGTCCGCTGCTCCTGGATGCGCAACCGGAATTCGAGCGGGTGCTGATCCGCGCGGCGCTCAAGCGCACCCAGGGTCATCGCCAGGACGCCGCCAAGCTCCTCGGCTGGGGACGCAACACCCTGACCCGCAAGCTCAAGGAACTGGGGATGAACACTGCCGAATGACGTTCTGGAAGCGTGACCTGCTGTGGAACAGCGTGGGAGAGTGGACGCTCGCGCTGATCGTGTTCCTGGCCGTGTTCGCCGGTCTGCTGCTGGTGCGCGGGCTCTTTCGCGCGCGGCGCCGACGCTGGGCGCAATCCGGCCGGCCGTTGCCGGTGGCGCTGGATCTGGGCGCGCTGCTGATCGAGAAGACCACCCGCCTCTTCATCTGGGGCGTGGCCCTCTACAGCGCCTTCGAGCAACTGGAGTTTCCGCCCACCGATCATCTCGCGCACCGGATCGACCGCGGCGTCGGCTTCCTCATCACGCTGATCTTCTGGTATCAGGCGGCCCGCTGGGCCATGGCCGCCCTGCGCTATTCCATCGATCAGCGCCGGCGCAGCGCGCAGGGCCATGACTCGGCGCTCGCCGGATCGATGGAAATCATTCTGTTCGTGGCCGGGGCCCTGATCTGGGGGCTGGCGCTGCTGTTGGCGCTGGACAATCTCGGCGTCGCGATCCGCCCGCTGCTGGCGGGACTCGGCATCGGCGGCATCGCGGTGGCGCTGGCCGTCCAGGCGGTGCTCGGTGATCTCCTGGCTTCGATGTCGATCGCGATGGACAAGCCCTTCGTGCTCGGTGATCTCCTGACGGTGGACACCCTCACGGGGACAGTCGAGTACATCGGGGTCAAGAGCACCCGCATTCGCAGCATCACCGGCGAGCAGATCGTGGTCTCGAACGCCGACATCACCAAATCCCGCATCCGCAATTTCGGACGTATGAGCGAGCGCCGAGTCGCCTTTGAAATTCCGGTACTGCACGACACACCGGTGGCGGTGCTCAAGGCGCTGCCGGATGCCGTGCGCGAAGTCGTCGAGGCCTCGCCGCGCGCCCGCTTCCTGCGCTGCAGTCTCCTCACCCTGAGCGAATCCGCGCTGCGTTACGAAGTGGTGTACTTCGTGCGCGCACCGGAGATGCCGGTGTACGCAGAAGTGCAGCACGGCATCATGATTGCGCTGATGGAGAGGATCAGGGACATGGGCGTGCAGTTCCCGACCCCCGCGCAGGTTCCGATGCCGAGGCAGGCACCCCTGCCGATGCCCGCCGCTCAATAGGTAGCCACCATTCCGGGGCCCCCGGTGACCTTTCTTCCTCTGGCAAATCAAAAAGGCGATAAATCGCCACTATTGTTTCATTATTGAGTTTATAGGCTGCTTTACTTGGCCGATCGGCCTGTGCATACTGTGCATACCGTGAATACTGACATGCACATCGCTATTCAGGTCTCACAGACCGACCCGCGGCCCATGTACCTGCAGATCAAGGAACAGCTTCGTCACCGCATCGCCGTGGGTGAGCTCAAGCCCGGCGCGGAGATTCCCTCGATCCGCGCCCTCGCCGTCGCCACGCGCGTCAGTGTCATCACCATCAAGCGTGCCTACCTCGAACTGGAACTCGAAGGCGTGATCCTGACCCGCCAGGGGCGCGGTTGCTTCGTCGCCGACAACGCCAATCTGGGCTCGCACCTGCAGCTGCAGGAACTCGATCAACAACTGGCAGCGGCCGTGCACACGGCGGCGCTGCTGGACATCAAGGGCGAAGCGCTGGTCGAGCGGCTGCGCGAACTCGAACGCCGTCTGCACAAGAGCCAATCATGAGTACACCCCTCTTAGCCAATGCCTTCTCTCTGCAGGGGGTCAGCAAGACCTTCAGCTACTTCAAGCTCGAGAGTCTCACCCTGAGCCTGCCCCAGGGGCAGATCATGGGACTGGTCGGGCCCAATGGCGCCGGCAAGAGCACCACCATTCGCCTGCTCATGGGATTGGCCGCCGCCGACGGGGGCACCATCGAAGCGCTCGGCTACCGGATACCGAAGCAGGTCGAGGAGGCCAAGCGTGCCATCGCCTTTGTCTCGGACGACATGCGGCTGTTCCCGGGTGCGACGCTCGCGTGGCACATGCGATTCGTCGCGTCCATCTATCCGGCGTGGGATCAGATGTATGCCGAGCAGCTGCTCAAGCGCTTCAATCTGCGGCCCCCCCAGAGCGTAGCCAAGCTCTCGCGCGGCGAGCACGTGAAGGCCCTGCTGCTGCTCGCCCTGGCGCGCCGGCCCGCGCTCCTGGTGCTGGATGAGCCCACCTCCGGACTCGACCCGGTCGCCCGCCACGAGCTCTTGACCGAACTCATGGAGATCGTGGCCGACGACAAACGATCAATCCTGTTTTCGTCGCACAACACCCAGGACGTCGAGCGCATCTGTGACCAGATCGCCTTCATCGACCGTGGCCGCCTGGTCGATTCCCGGGACAAAGAGGCCTTCCTGGAGCGCTGGCGCCGGATCTCGGTGGACGTGCCGACCGGCGTGGTGCTGCCGCGGCTGGCGGACGTCGTGGACCTGTCGCTCGGCGAGCGCGTTGCCATGCTCACGACCGACAACTACCTGCCGCAGATGCATGCGCTGCTGGAACACGGTGGTGCGAGGGTGCGCGATGTGCAGCGCATGTCACTCGAGGAAATTTTCGTCGCCTGCGTGATGCGCAGCCGCGCCCAGGAGCCCTCATGAATCCTTCGGTGTTCTGGGCCCTGGTGCGCAAGGATCTGTACCTGCTGCGCGGCTTCATGCTCATCACGGCACTGACAGGCGTGCTGTGCCTGGTGCTGATCAGTTTTGGGAAAGTCGCGTTTGCCGTGGGCGGCGTGCTGTTTCTCACGGCCGACATCGCCAGCGGCATCTTCATCGCGATGTACAGCCTGCTGGCCGAGCGCAAGGGCCAGGCGCGCGCGTTTGCTCTGAGTCTGCCGATCTCGGGCTTTCGCTACGAGCTGTCGAAACTGGTTTCCGGCTACCTGGCCTTCGGCATTCCCTGGTTGGTCCTGACGGCGCTCGCCTTGGGCGTCTTCCTGCTGCCCGGGGCCGAGCGCGGCATGATCGTCTACGCGCTGCTGCTGCAGATGTTCGTGGTGGCACTGTTCAGCGTCATGCTCGCCGCACTGCTCGCCATGCAGTCGGAGGGGCTGTCCGGAGTCGTCATCCTGGTGGTGAACATCTGTTTCAGCCTGTTCGTCATCGAACTGAATCTCCCGCAGAACACCCGGGCGTTTCACGGCCCGGCAGTGGTATGGACGCGTTTCGCGACCCTCTCCCTGTCGCTGGATGCAGCGTTACTGGTGCTCACACTCGGTTTCTCCCTCGTCCTGATGTCCCGTCGCCGGGACTACGTCTAAGGAGTTCGCTCATGGCTTCCCAGGAACGTTTTCACTCACTCGATGCGGTGCGCGCCCTGGCGCTGCTGCTGGGAGTGGCCCTGCACGCCAGCATGTCGTTCATACCGGGAATGCTGCCGGGCATCTGGGCGACGGTCGACGCCGCGCCGAGCGTGGCGCTCGGCCAGCTGTTCTTCGTCACGCACATCTTCCGCATGTCACTGTTCTTCGTGATGGCGGGATTCTTTGCGCGCCTGCTGTACATGCGCTCCGGCGCACGCGGTTTTTGGATCAATCGTCTTAAGCGCATCGCCGTACCGCTGGTGGTGGGGTGGTGCGTGCTGTTCCCGCTCTACGCCTGGGTTGCCACCTGGGGCGTCTCGGACCTCTTCGGCGGCAAAGTCCCCGCGGCGCCGCAACAGCTGAAACCGCCCCCGGGATTCTTCCCCTTCATGCACCTGTGGTTCCTGTACGTGCTGCTGTTGCTGTATCCCGCACTGTTGGTGCTGCGCCGACTGGTGCTGGCGCTCGATCATCAGGGCGCGCTGCGCGCCGCGCTGGATCGTGTCGTCAGCCTGATCCTGGGCACGCCGGCGGTACTGGTGGTGGCCCCGGCCTTGCTGGGCGCCCCCTTGGCACTCACCTTGTATCAACGTCACGACTGGCTCTATTGGGCCGGCATTCCGGCGCAGGATCTGACCTACTACCCGCAACTGCCGGCAATGGTGGGATTCGGCACGGCACTGGTCGTCGGGTGGGTGCTGCACCGCCGGCTCGAGCTGCTGCGAAACATCCAGAAGCTCTGGCTGCCGCAGCTGGCGCTCGCCATCGCGGCCACCCTCTACTGTGTCGCGGCGGCCGGCACCTCATTCGGTTTCGTGCCGGCGCCCCTGGGTGCGGGTAAGGCGCTGTTTGCCGCCGCCTACGTATTCGCCATGTGGTCCTGGATCTTCGCCATCATGGGAATGGGACTGCGCTTCTGTTCCGGCGAGAGTCGGGTCCGTCGCTACGTCGCGGACTCCTCGTACTGGCTGTACCTCGCGCACCTGCCGGTGGTTGCCACCTTCGACATCGTGGTGCGGACCTGGCCGGTGCACTGGAGCGTGAAGTTCGCGTTCGTGCTGGCCGCGAGCTTCGCGGTCCTGTTCGCGAGCTACCACCTGCTGGTGCGGCCGACCTTCATCGGCGAATGGCTGAACGGGCGCAGATATCCGCTGCGGCGGCGCAAGGGCGCGGCGATCGCCGCGGGCACACTGCCGCCGCCAGCCACGGCGCCGGTAGCGCAACTGGCCGCTGCCACCCGCCGCTTCGGCACGATCACGGCGCTCGATGGCATCGACCTCGAGCTGCGTCGCGGCGAACTGATGGCGCTGCTGGGACCCAACGGTGCCGGCAAGACCAGCGCCATCGCGCTGTGGCTGGGACTTGCCGAACCCGATGCAGGACAGGCCATGCTGCTCGGCGGATCACCGCTGGCGATCGAACGGCGGCGCGGCGTCGGCGTGATGATGCAGGACGTCGGCTTGACGAACGGCCTGAAGGTACGCGAGCTCATCGAACAAACCGCCAGCTACTACCCGGACCCGATGAGTGTCGCGGAGGTTCTGGAGATCACCCGCATCACGGACCTGGGTGGCCGCTACTACGACAAGCTCTCCGGCGGCCAGAAGCGTCAGGTCCAGTTCGCGCTGGCGATCTGTGGTCGCCCGGCAGTGCTGTTCCTGGACGAACCTTCCGTCGGTATGGATATCGCGGCGCGGGAGACGCTGTGGAGCGCCATTCGCCGTCTGCGCGATCGCGGCTGCTCGATACTGCTGACTACGCACTACCTGGAGGAAGCCGAGGCATTGGCCGACCGCGTCGTGGTGCTGTCCAAGGGCCGGGTGGTGGCGAGCGGTACGGTGGGGGAAGTGCGGTCCATCGTGTCGCGACGGCATATCCGCTGCGACAGCGGTTTGCCGGCGGACGAGCTCGCACACTGGCCCGGCGTGGTGTCGGTGTCGCGGGCCGAACAGCGGCTGACCATTCTCGCGACCGACGCCGAAAGCGTGCTGCGCCGCCTGCTGGCAAGTGACCAGGCCGTCGCCAACATCGAAGTGCAACAGGCAGGCCTCACAGAGGCCTTCGTCGAACTCACCAAAGAGGCTGCATAATGAATACCGCGACCCTCGTTTCACCCCTGCTCCCGACAATGTCGAGCGGGCGCGTGTTGCGCGCCTATTTGACGGACGCCAAGTTCGAGGCCCTGCGGATGCTGCGGGCCCCGGCCTTTGCCATCCCGTTCCTGGTCATTCCGGCGCCCATCTACCTGCTGTTTGGCGTCGTCATGGCCGCGCAATCCGCCCCGAAGACCCCCGGGCTCTACGATTACCTGTTCGTCGGCTTCTGTGTCATGGCCATCATGGGCCCGGCGATGTTCGGCGTCGGCTCCACGCTGGCACCGGAAAGGGATGCAGGACTGACGAAGCTCAAGCGCGCGCTGCCGGCGCCCGCCGGTTCCTACCTGATCGCGAAGTTCCTCATGGCGATGTTCTTCGCCGCATTGGCCATGTGTACCATGATCGTTGCCGCAAAATGCGCGGGCAAGATCAGCTTTTCGAACCTGCAACTGCTGGTGCTGACGATCACGCTGGTCATAGGCGCGCTGCCGTTCTGCGCTCTGGGCCTCTTCATCGGCGCGCATTTCAGCGGCGGCGCCGCGCCCGGGATCACCAACCTGATCTACCTGCCGATGCTCTACCTGGGGGGACTCTTCATCCCGTTGCCCACCTTCTTGCAGAAATGGGTGCTCATCTGGCCGGCATTTCACCTGCAGCAGGTCGCGACCGCCGTCACCGGCATGAGCAAGTACCAGTTCCTGCCGCCACTCATGGCCGGCGCGGTGCTGGTGGGCGTCACCGTGCTGTTCGGGGGCCTGGCAATACGCCGGATCATCAAAGTCGGATAATGCGAAGGAAGCGCCGTGACGACCGTGATCAAAATCAATCCCATCAGGCTGGACAGCGGCGCGATGCGCTACTATCTGGATGACGCCGCCCATATTCTGCTGCGCGAGTATCTCGAGTGGACGCGGAACGGA
Source organism: Steroidobacteraceae bacterium (assembly GCA_035943195.1). Classification (GTDB taxonomy): domain Bacteria; phylum Pseudomonadota; class Gammaproteobacteria; order Steroidobacterales; family Steroidobacteraceae; genus DAIDKA01. The sequence continues at coordinate 1,885 of DASZCK010000312.1, read as the reverse complement.
CTGCACGACGATCCGGAGACCGAGCCGGCGCTACGCGAGCTGGAAGGATCGATCGGCGCGCGGCTCGCCGTGGTACTGAACGGCGCGCGCCGCCGCATCACGCGCGCTGACCTGCAGGCGGTCTTTGCCGGCCTTGGTAGCGATGACTTCCTGACTCAAACCCATGTTCCACGTGATTCTGCATCGACCGGAGATTCCGCCGAACACGGGCAACGTCATCCGGCTGTGTGCCAATACGGGGTGCACCCTGCACCTGGTGCGCCCGCTGGGCTTTGAGCTCGACCGCAAGTCCGTGCAGCGCGCGGGCATGGACTATGCGGAGCTCGCGGACCTGAAGGTCCATGGCAGCCTCGATGAATGCCTGGCCCAACTCGGGTCGGCAAGAGTGTTCGCCGTCGAGACCGGCGCGCCGTTGCCGTACTCTCAGGCGCAGTTCCTGCCAGGCGACGCGCTGCTGTTCGGCTCCGAGTCCAGTGGCCTGCCGGCGACCCTGCTGCAGCGGATACCGGCGGGTCGGACCTTGAGCATTCCGATGCGCGCCGGCAATCGCAGTGTCAATCTTGCCAACTCAGTGGCGGTGGTGGTCTACGAAGCGTGGCGCCAGCAGGGCTTCGCGCTTTAGAACTGAATCAGTTTGAATTGCGTCCCGGGTGCACCGTCGAGTTCAAGGAAGCACTCGCCATCCTTGCTGGAAACTTCGTATTGCAACGTTGGATCAAAGGCGAAGTGCAGGAAGCGCGTGTCGCACCGGAGTTTAACCTCTGAGATATGGCCCTCGCTGATCACGGCCCGAAAGTGTCGTTTGAAAAGCAGCAGGTACCAGCTCGTTTCAGATATCGCCCCGGTCACCTCGTACGCATTGTTGTCGGACCGGATCTTCTCAAGCTGATCGACCACAGGTTTGAGACTCGCAGCGGTCTTGGCATCAAGCCCAGCCTTCTGCAGGATCTTCCAGATCGTGATCGCCTCAGCATATTCGCGATCCTGAAGCTCCAGTCTGAAACAAGTTAGCAGCACGGTACGGAACAGGGCGGCGGGAAGATAGTACGCGACGGTCTCATTGGCGATGGCTCGTTTCAGTCCTGCGAGCTGCTCTGCACGGGTGCCCCACTTGACCGCATAGCTGAATGTGGCCACACCAAAATAGGCATCCTCATAGGGATTCGAAATCGTGAGCTCCTTCAGCGCCGCATCGGCCGCGGCCCGGTCCCCCGATTTGATGGCCTCCTGCAGCAACTTGTACGCTTTGATGAAATCAGGCTGTGGCCCCGTCGATGGACCGTTAGCAAACTTGAACTTCATGACCAAGGTGGACTCGATCGGTTTTCCGTTCACCGTACCAGGTTCAAAGGTGGTCCTCTCAAGGGTTCTCGTGGCGACCGATTCGAGCTGCTTACTGCCGGTCGACTGCGTCACCGCGACTTCGAACGGCTTGCCACTCGCATCCACCATGAAGTTCAGTACCACCCAGCCTTCGGTATTGACACTCGGATACGCATCACATTTTCCGCCCGCGAGCCGGCTGCCTGCAGACACCATGTCTTCGCGGCAGTCCGAAAACCCGAATTTTTTAATGCTTGGTCCCTTGAACACATCGACAGGAATACGCTCGGTGGATTCAGAATGTGGTGCCGAATCGGTGGCGATCTGCGCATGGACCGGAACGGCAAACAGTGCCGAGGCGATGCACGCCAAAAGGATAGGTTGACTGCGTCGTCGCGTTAAGCGGCGTGAAATGAATGTTTTCTCGTTCACGGGCCGCTACTCGGCCTCGGCCCGGATCGGCTGACGCATCAGGGTGCGCACCACCTCATCGGCGTGCACGCCCTCGTATAGAACGCGATACACACCTTCACACAGCGGCATGTCCACATTCTCGCGCTGC
>DASZCK010000311.1:0-9065 GCA_035943195.1 Steroidobacteraceae bacterium | reverse complement strand
AGGGTATCCTGGACCGTTCCATGCTGAGCCAATTCGCCAAACCGACGCTAGCCGGAGCAGTCATGGCCGTCGTCGGTCTGTCAGTGGCCCGCGGCAATGCCGTCATCGGGGCGGCGTTGTCGGTCGGCGCCTACCTCCTCGTGCTGTGGGTGTGCGGTGAGTTTCGCGGTGCGCATCTGCGCACCCTCCTGCTTACGTTGCGGCGGCGTCCGGCCTGATCCACCGAGGGCGCTGCCCGGATCACAGTTTCAGCCGCTGGAAGATAGTTTCCGGAATGGCGCGGACGATGAACATGATCGGCCGCCAGAAGCGGGGCAGATAGGTCACGGCTGCCGATCGATCGATCGATCTGACAATTCCCTGTGCGACCCGCTGTGGGCTCACCCATAGGGGCCCCTTGGGGAAGGCGGCGGTCATGGGTGTATCAACGAACCCGGGTTTGATGGTGATCACCGCAACGCCGGAGTCGCGCAGGCGCTGTCGCAGGCCGGACAGAAAGGTGCTCACCAGGGCTTTGGCACTTCCGTACACATAATTGCTGCGGCGTCCGCGATCCCCGGCCACCGAGGAAATCACCGCTATCGTTCCGGCGCGCCGGCATTCGAAGCGCTGGGCGACCAGTGTCACCAGCGCCACGACGGACACCCCGTTGGTGGTGAGTTCACGCACGGTCAGTTCCGCGGAGTTTTCGCAACTTTGCTGATCCGATAGCGTGCCATGAGCGATCAGCACGGTGTCCAAACCGCCTAGGAGCAGTTCGGAACCGACCAGCAGCTGGGCGTGCGTTGCCAGCGCATTGGCATCGAAGTTCTCCACATGCACCAACTGCGCGCCGCGGACCCGCAGGTCTGCGGCAATGGCCTCCAGGACCGGCGTGTTGCGTCCGGCCAGGCACAATGCAGCGCCGCGCGCCGCGAATATGCGCCCGACTGCCTGCGCGATGGCGGATCCCGCACCCACAATCAGCACCTTTTTCACCGATCCCTCATCACGCGGCGCCAGAAGTCGGATGAGCAGGCAGGGTCGATAAAGTCCGTGAATCGTTCCCATTGCGGGAAACCACTGCGAAACAGGCTGCCCGGCATCCGGCCGTCCTTGGCAGGATAGATCCGGCCGCCGGCCGCCGCGACGATGCCATCCAGGGTGCGCAGCAATCGCTCGAGTCGCTCGCCGCGGTTCGGAAAGTCCAGGGCCAGCGTAACCCCTGGACGGGGAAAGGAAAGCAGGCCAACCGACGGCGAATCTCCGAAACACTTCAGGACCGCCAGAAATGATCCAAGTCCGCTTCGGGCGATGGCAGCCAGCAATGCCGCGATCCCATCCTGGTCGGCTCCCCGCGGAATGACGCACTGATACTGGTACATTCCGCGTGGCCCATAGATGCGGTTCAGGTTGCGAATGCCATCCAGCGGATAGAAGAACGACTCATAGTGGACCTGTGTCTGAACCCGCGCGCGGCGCTGGCGATGATAGACCGCAGTGTTGAACAACCGCAGCGAGGTGTTGTTGATCAACGAGCACGGGGGCATCAGGGGAACCGACAGCGATCGCGGCGCCCGGGCCGCTGCCTTAGATCCCGGCGCATGGCGGGCGCGCTGCAGCAGCCCGCGTCCCAGGCGCGCACCACCGGCCATGCAATCGACCCAGGCGACGGTGTATTCGTAGTCCAGATCCGATTCCGCGCACAGGGTCATGAACTCGCCCAGATTCTCATAGCGAATGGTCTCCACGGCCATCGACGGACCTGGAATACGACGCAGCTGGATCTCTGCCCAGGTGATGAGGCCGGTCAACCCCAGACCGCCAATGGTCGCAGCGAACCACTGCGCATTCTGATCAGGTGCGCACAGCAGTCGTTCCCCGTTCGAACGCAGAAGTTCGAACCGCCGCAGATGGCGGGAGAATGTTCCGGCAACGTGATGGTTCTTGCCGTGTACGTCATTGGCGATTGCACCGCCGATGGTTATGAAGCGGGTGCCCGGGGTGACCGCCAGGAACCAGCCGTGCGGCACCGCAATCCGCAGGATGTCGGACAGCTTGACGCCTGTCTCACACGCCATCACCCCGTTGGTCGGATCGAAAGCGATGAACTTATCCAGGCAGAGCGTTCGCAGCAGTACTCCGCCGGTGTTCAAACAGCTGTCGCCGTAGCTGCGGCCGTTGCCGAAAGGCAAGACGCCGTTGCGGTTTCGGACGTCGGGAAATGGCGCGAGGCGATCCGTCAGCTGTACCACCACATGGGGTGTCCGGATGACATTTCCCCAGGAGGTCATCACTTGTGAGGCCATGTCAGGTGGCGGCGACTACGGTGAATGCGGCCAGCAGCGCCATGCCTATGCTCGCGCCGTCCTTCAGGGCGAAGACCACTGGGTCATCGTGCATCTGGCCGCGCTGCGCTTTCATCCACACGCGACTGATCCAGTAAAGCATCAGCACGCACAGAATCCAGATGACCTTGGGCCGGTGGTAGAGCGCTTGAATATCGGGGGAATTGATGTAAAGCGCCAGCACCAGCACGCTGAGATAGCCGGCGGCCGTGCCGAGGCTTTGCAGTAGTGGCAGGTCATCAACCACGTAGCCACGGCCCGCGACGTGCAACCGCTGTTGGCGTCGCAGCGAATCAAGTTCGGCGAAGCGCTTCACAAATGCCAGGCTGAGAAACAGGAACACCGAAAACAGCAACAGCCAGAACGATAGCGGCACAGTGACCGCGGCCGCGCCGGCAATGACGCGCAGCGTATACAGTCCAGCGAGAATCAGCGCATCCATGATCACGCGGCCCTTCAGAGCCAGGGAATAGGCGATGGTGACGGCATAGTAGGTCGCGAACACCACTATGAATCGTTGCGGCAGCAGGCAGGCGATGAGCGCTGCAACGCCGAGCAGCGCTGCGGCCATGATCAATCCCGTTCGTATCGATAGGTCACCGGCGGCAAACGGACGTTTGGACTTGCGAGGATGACCGCGATCGGCTGGCAGATCCAGCAAGTCGTTGATCACGTAGACCGAAGAGGCGCCTAGGCTGAAGGCCGCCACCGCCAGCACGCCATTGACGAGACCGCCCGCAGCAGTCAAGCGGTGCGCGGCGAGCAGGGGCACAAGCACCAGCATGTTCTTGGCCCATTGGTGCGGTCGCAGTGCACGAATGTAGGCGCGTGCGGCGGGCCGTTTCGAGGGCAACGCGCACAGCGGTTCGTGCGGGCCCGTCGGCACCAGGTCGCCCGCCACGACGTGGTCAAAGAGCTGTAGATGTGCGGCGACTCGCGTTGCCAGCCGCTCGTTCGCGGCCGTGCACAGCCACAGTGTCCGTCCCGATTGGCGCTGGGCGCGAAGCCACTCGAGCAACTCACGGTTGTAGGCCAGCGCGTTCGGCTCGAGCTCGATCTGTTTGGCGATTTGTGACCTGAAGCAGGTCTTGCCCCTGAGCAGCCAGAATGTGGCGCGGAACAGATACAGGGGATTGCGCTTCAGCAGCTGCAGCAACGATTCAAGAAGCAGCTCACCGCTAAGCAGGGAGCCTTCGAGATCCACGCAGAGCGGTGGCTGTGTGGCGCCGACTGCGACCGCCATTGCAGCTGCCGCCGCGTTCATGGATTCAGCGCTACCGATTGTTTCGGGCGCAGTGCAACCCCGCACAGCCAGCCCAGGGCGACCGCGAACCACAGTGTCACCAGCCTGCAGGTCAGTGTAAGCAGCAGCGCTTGGTTCACCTTCAGGCCATTGACCGCCAGCAATGCGGTCATGACGGCCTCAGTGCTGCCGAGACCTCCTGGCAGGAATGAGACGGCACCAATGAGCACTGAGAGCCCATAGATCCCAATTGCGGTGGTCAGCGACAATCCCGTTGCCGGGAACATGGACCGCAGTAAACCCAGCCCGGCGCCTTCCAGTCCCCATGCGGCCAATCCGATGGCAAATCCAAAGACGAGTACCGAGGGGCGCAGCAGCAAGCGCGTAGCAGCCAGCGCCGTGGCAAGGGCGGCCAGTCCCGAACGGGTCCGGGACCTTGGCCCGACACGCGGCTGCACAGCGCCGGCGACCGATGCCCATGGGACCAACACGAGGAGTGCCAACGCCATCGCTATGATCACGGCAGCGCCCGTGAACGCCCGTTGATAGCGGGGACTGGCCGTGAAGACCAGAGCGGCCAGTGCGGTCATGGCCAGCAGGTCCATGAGGCGCTCCGCAAAAAACGCGGCCGTCACATCCACCAGCGGCACGCCCACCGGGATGTAGTAGCGGGCGCGGACCATCTCGCCCACCTTTCCCGGTACCAGGGTGTAGGCGAACCCGGCCGTATAGGTCAGCGCGGCAAATCGGAAGCCCACGAAGTGTCCGAGCCGGGAGAGGTAGAAACGCCAGCGAATGATCCGCAGGATGTAGTTGAGTAGTGAGAGCAGCAGGGCGAGAACCACAAGGTCCCATGACCTGGCGATCGAACTTAAGGGAAGTTGCACGAGGTCATGCCTGATGCAATACAGGCTCCAGATGGCAAAGGCCACCACGGCCAGGTGCGGCAGGAAGCGCGCTAGCTGCCGCATGCTATTGATTATCAAGGGCAGAGGTTGGCATGGCAGGCCATGCTACCCGGCGAATATTTCGGCACGAAGGCAAACGAAAAGGGCCCCCTAAGGCCGGGGGCCCTGGTTGCAGTGAGCGCGCGGCCTTCAGGCCGGTTTGGCAGCTGCCACGTCTCCCGCCACGGAATACAGGATCTGCGCATTGCGGGTCTTCTGGAATTCCTCCAGCGACTGGCCGCGCATCGCAGCATAAATGTGCAGATTGGTGGTGCCGATCACGGCGCCGAGCTTCTCCAGCAGGAAAAAGATCACGCCGTAATGGATCAGGGCGCGCCAGTCACGCTGGCGCAGCATGTTGCGCTCTTCGGTGGTGAGTTCGGCCTCCTCGAACAGCACTTCGGGCTCGGTGAGGAAGCGGGCTCGCACCTCGGGTTCGATGAGCTCATGCAGGAAGTGATTGAGTCGATAGGCCTTCACGCTGCGGTCCAGGGTGAACGGATAGGTGCCTGGAATCTCATCCATTCCGGCCCACTCGCGCGTGATGCGTGCGCGATAGGCATCGACTTCCTCGCCGGTGCCCGCATCCGGCTCGTTCTCGAAAATCACGGTGCAGATGGGCGTCATGGAGGGCAGGTAGTAGGCCTGGTGGAGCTTTCTCACCCGCTTGTTCAGCGCCCCGCGCATCACCAGCCACATGACCACCTCGGATCCTTCGCAGCCGCCGAGCCGGGCGTAATCGGCGATGGAGATCTCGGTCAGTTTTTCCGGATCCTTTTCGATGAGGTCCAGGAATTCCATGTCCCAGGGCGTGTTGTTGAACCCGGCGCGCTCGCCGTGAATCTGGTGTGACAAGCCGCCGGTGCCGACGATCGCCACCTTCAGATCGGCCGGATAGCTTTCGATGGCTTTGCGCAGTGAGTGGCCGAGCTTGAAGCAGCGCTTGGCCGAAGGGATGGGGAACTGCAGGACGCCAACCTGCAGGGGCACGATGGCGCCCGGCCAGCGCTCGCCAGCGCGCGGCCACAACAGCGACAGCGGCGAAAAGCAGCCATGGTCCAGGCCCTTGGCCTGAAAGTAGCCGAGATCGAATTCATCGGCGACCAGGCCCATGGCGATATGCCGGGCGAGGTCGGGATGACCGTCGATGGCGGGCAACTTGCGAGGTCCGCCGCCTTCATCGGCCGGCCAGTAGCGCTCGCCGACGCCCAGGGCGAACTGCGAGTAGTGATCGAAGAAGAAGGAGGTGATGTGATCGTTGTAGATCACGAACAGAACGTCAGGGTTTTTCTGCGCCAGCCACTCCTGCACCGGGCGATAGCCCGCGAAGATCGGCGCCCACACCGGGTCGTTGTGCTTGTTGGCATCCAGAGCGAAGCCAATGGTCGGTGTATGCGAGGTGGCAATGCCGCCGACAATCGTAGCCATTTACATGAATCCTCTTAAGATTTAGCGCACGCGCCGCGGGTCCCGGCAGTTGGTATATTGGGTCTGCGCCAGGGAAAAAACAGTTGACCCGGCAATTTACAAATGGGATCCCATTTGGTCAAGCGGATGGGTATTTCATTAACATAATGAGTCAAAACGTTGGATCTCCGGATCCCAAACTGAGGCAAGGATTGTGACCGATACGCAGCTTGCACGCGCGACCGTCAGTATCCGCGAAATGATTCTGCGGGGCAGCCTGCAGGGAGGCCAGCGCGTTGCAGAGGCCATGCTGGCCGAGGCCTTGGGCATGTCGCGCACTCCCATCCGCCAGGCCCTGCCACTGCTGGCGCGGGAAGGGCTGCTGGTGGAGTCGGGCACCCGCGGCTATGTCGTGCGCACCTTCACCCGCTCCGACATCCTGGACGCCATCGATGTGCGCGGCCTGCTTGAGGGCTTTGCGGCGCGGCGCATCGCCGAGCGCGGTTCCACGCCGGAACTTCTCGGGCAGCTGCGGACCTGTCTGGAGGAAGGAGATCGGATTTTTGCCAAGGGTCATCTGCTGGAGTCCGACGAGGCGGCCTACGGGGCCATGAATGGACGCTTTCATGCCCTGATCATCGCTGCATCCGCCAGTGCGGTGACGGCCGACGCCATCCTGCGCATTGCCAGCATTCCCTTTGCGGCCGCGGCCGCCATCGCCTTTGACGCCTCCGACCTGAAGTCGATGTTTGATGCACTGTGGATCGCGCACCAGCAGCACTATGCGATTTTCGATGCGCTCGAGGGCGGGCAGGCGACGCGTGTCGAGTTTCTGCTGCGCGAGCATGTCAACACAGTGAAGAAGAGCATCAACATGCTCGAACCCGGCGACGTGCCGGTGTCGCGGCCCACCGCACTGCCGGTGCTCAAGGCAGCAAGGTAATCGTCATCCCGACCGCCGCCTGCGCGCCGGGCGCCACCAGCAAGGTGCCGGGTTTATCCTCGAGCTCGCCGTCGAATCCTTGCGGATCGGTCACGCCCTGCCACGGTTCGATGCAGATGAAGTGCGCACCGGGTTTGGTCCACAACCCCAGGAACGGCACAGCGGGGAAACTCACGGCGATGCGCGGGCCTACCTCGCTTCCATAGGTGACGGTGCGGCTTGCAATCTGATCGAAAACCAGCGCATCGCTGGCAAAGAGGTCGTCTGCTAGTGTCAGGCGTCGATTTTCCACCGGCGTGGCGACACGCTCGGGGGCCAGCAGCCCATTGGCATCCAAGCGCCGAATCGGCGCCGGCTCAGCCACCTCGAATTCCAGGAAGTGCACGGCCCGCGGCTCGCCATACGGCAGCGGCCAAACAAAGGCGGGGTGATAGCCCAGGCTTGCCGGCATCTGCTGGCTGCCGCGATTGCGTATCCAGCTGGTCACGGCCAGGCTCGCACCTTCGACGCTGAAGTTCACGTCCAGTTCGAACCGGAAGGGATACACCGCCAGCGTCTGCGCATCGGCGCTCAGGCGGAAGGTAACACTGGTGGGACCGGCCTCGGTCACCGCGAAGCGCCGGTTGCGCGCAAAGCCATGGCGCGGCAACGCATACGTGTGGCCGCCGCTGCGATACTGGCCACCGGCGAGCATGCCGACGATCGGGAACAGAATGGGCGCGCGTCCCGCCCACACTGTCGGATCGCCATTCCACAACAGATCCCGATCCGCGGCATCACGCAGCACCGAGAGCTGGGCCCCCAAGGGGTTGATGGTGGCAGTGAGGCCAGTCGTGCGAATGCTGATCCAGTCCGACTGGTCCTCTGCCATTTAAGCCTCTACACCGTGCGATAGCTGCTGCGCTTCGGTTCGCGATGTGCGATCTCGCGCGGATAGATCCCGCAGTGCATGACCCCCTGCTCGTAGGCGCTGCGTTCCGGTGGGATCGGCGTCTCGATGGTCGGGGTGGAGGCCATGATGGCGTCAAATCTCTCCTTCATGCCGGGCGCGAACTCCGGATGACTGAGAATGAACAGGTCGTTGTTGACCACGCCGTTCATGACGCGTTCACCGGCTTCCAGAGGGCTCATGGAAATGGATCCCATGCGCTTCATGGCTGCTTGCATGCGCGCCAGATCCGCCGCCGACATGCCCGGCGGAGGTTTGCGATAGGGATTGGGCTGGTCCATGCCGACGTAGTTGTCGGTATTGACACCGCCGGGACAGAACACGCCGGTGCCGATCTTGGTGCTTTCCAGCTCCACGCGCAGTGCTTCCATCAGCCCCACGGCTGCAATCTTGGTCGAGGTGTAGATGCCGGCGTTGACGCCCGGCAACAGTCCGCCCATGGACGCGGTGGTCACGAAATGACCCCCTTCGCCGTGCTCGAGCATGTGCGGCAGACAGGCGGCCACGCTGTTGTAGATGGCGGTGAAATTCACCGCGACCGCGTTGTCCCATTCGTCGAACTTGGCCTGACTGGCCTCCCGCAGGGTCTTGATGCCGGCGTTGTTGACCACCAGGTGCAACTTGCCGTACTTGCTCTTGACGGCCTCGACCATGGCCTTCCAGCCATCCCGATCCGTCACGTCATGCTTGAAGGACATGACGCCGGCATTGCCGGGCTTGAACAGGGGCAGGGCCGCCTTGAGGCGCTCTTCATTGCGATAGCCGATCACCACCTTCATGCCGGCGTTCGAAGCCGCCCGGGCGATCCCCAGGCCGATGCCGTCGGAGGACGCGCTGATGTACGCCACCTTGCCCTTGAGATCCTTGAGCGGCGGGGGCTGCGAGAAGGCCGGCTCCGGTGGCCGAGGTGGGCGTCCCCCCGGCGCGCCGGGAGCTGCCCCGGGCGGGCCGCCGGCGGGGGCGGGAGTTTGCGCCGCGGCGTAGCTGGCGAGACCGAGTCCCGCCAGCAGGCCGCCGGTACCGATTCCCAGGGTGTTGCCAAGAAATTCGCGTCGGTTGTTCATAAAGGTACGTCCGTAAATGGCGTTCAGGTGTCGAGCGTGACGCTGCGGAAGGACTTGCGAGGTTCCTTGCGGTGCGCGATCTCGCGCCGGTAGATGCCGCAGGTGAGTACGCGCGTCTCGCCGCGGACCCGCTCCGGATTCACCGGCGTGTCTTCCCTGGGTTCGGAAATCAGCATGGCATCGAA
>DASZCK010000310.1:0-6587 GCA_035943195.1 Steroidobacteraceae bacterium | reverse complement strand
GTGCTGCTGGCGGCGGGCGGCCGTTTCCTGGCGCGCGGCGCGCCGGCGAAGGTCTATGAAAGCGGGCTTCAGCAGCGCACGGTCATCATTGAGTTCGACAGCCTCGCGCAGGCGATCGCCGCCCATGACAGTCCGGCGTATCAGCAGGCACTGCGTGCATTGGGAGAGGGCGCCGACCGTGACGTGCGCATTGTCGAGGGCATGGATTGAAATTCGCTAGGCTGGCTCGCGGGACGCCGCAGCCAGGTCCGGCAGTCCACCCGCGGATTTTATCAGCCGCATCACAAAATTCGAGTTGATGTCCTTCACGCCGGGGATCCGCCGCAACCGGTCGAGCACGAATTCAGAATAGGTGCGCATGTCCGGGGCGGCGACGTGCAGCAGGGCATATTGGTTTCCTGACACCACGTAGCACTCCAGGACGTAGGGCGATTCCTGCACCAAGTCGGCGAAACGATCGGCACTCTGAGCTGACACCACATCCAGAGTCAGCGTGATGAAGGCCATCATTCCAATCCCGACCGCGCCGGGATTCACCCGTACCCCGTAGCCCTGAATGACCCCCCGGTCCTGCAGGCGGGCGATGCGCCGTGAGCAGGGCGCCTCCGACAGGCCGACGCGTCGCGCGATCTCGACGTTCGTGGCTCGCGCGTTTGCCGCCAGGGCACGCAGAATTCGCCAGTCGTGCCGGTCCAGTCCGTAGTCTGCCGCGGCAAGGTATTGGCCAGGGGTCTTCTTTCGCGCTCGTTTCATGCGCCATTCCTCTTGGAAACGACGGAATCATGCGATATGGGCCTTCTGTGCGCCATATTACGCAATCCTATTGTTCACACTAACTGGCACAGTTGTTAGCGTCAACCAAAAGGACGCTCCGGATGTCACTCGCACAACAGTTCCCGTTCCGCGCCGATCACGTGGGCAGCCTGCTGCGCCCGCTGCTGCTCGCCCAGGCCCGCGAGGCGCATACGCAAGGAAACCTGCCGAAAGGTGGGCTGCGCGAAGTCGAAGATGCGGCCATCGAGGAGGCCGTGAGACGTCAGGAGGATGTCGGATTGCCGGTGGTGACGGATGGGGAGTTCAGGCGCGCCTACTGGCACCTTGACTTCCTGACATCTTTTTCAAGTGTCCGGCGCACCGCCCCCAAGGTGGTGGCGCAATTCCATACCCATGAGGGCCCGATCCCCATGGAGGCCCATGGTCTCGAAGTGATCGGTAAAGTTGGGCGTCCGAAACCGATTTTCGTCGAGCATTTCCGCTACCTGAAACAAGTCGCGAAGGCCACACCGAAGATCACCATCCCGTCGCCCTCGATACTGCACTTCCGGGGTGGCCGGGCTGCCATCGATGCGGATGCGTACCCGGACCTGGAGGAGTTCTTTGCCGATCTCGCGAAGGCCTATGCGGCTGAGATTCGTGACCTCGCTGCTGCCGGGTGCACATACCTGCAGATCGACGATACCAACTTCGCCTACCTGTGCGATCTCGGTATCCGCGAGCAGGTCCGGTTGCGGCACGGCGTGGAACCCGATCGTCTGGTGCGCCTCTACGCCAATCTGATCAACGACTCGATCCGGTTCCGCCCGTCGGAAATGAAAGTGATGCTGCATCTGTGCCGGGGCAACTTTCGCAGTGCCTGGGCCGCAGAAGGCGGCTACGAGCCCGTCGCCCAGATGCTCTTCAACGCGGTTGAGGTTGATGGCTACTTCCTCGAGTACGATGACGAACGCTCGGGCGATTTCTCGCCCTTACGCTTCCTGCCGAAGCGCAAGGTCGCCACTTTGGGACTGATTACCAGCAAGACCGCGGGGTTGGAGGATTCCGAGGCAGTGAAGCGCAGGATCGACCTCGCGGCGCGGCATGCGCCATTGGATCAGCTCGCGCTCAGTCCCCAATGCGGCTTCGCCAGCACCTGCGAGGGCAACAGGGTGTCAGCGGAGGACCAGTGGCGCAAGCTCGAGCTACTGACCGGCATTGCCGCAGACGTATGGAAGTAGCGTAGCGGCAGGTCAGCGAATCGGGACGACGTTGCCTCTCCCTGATCGCTCCGGTTGCGTCGTCCTCCGGTCCCACTCATAGAAGCGTGGTGTTTCGCGTGCGGCGGCGCCCTTGAGTATTTCAAGGGCCTGCACCATGAGGGCTGCCGCGTGCCGCATGTCGCTGCGGGTTTCGTCAGTCCAGGTCCAGCCATCCTCCGGGATTTCCCAGGGCAATTCGCCATCGTCGAGTACATCGGCGATTTGCTGTAAGGAGTCGTCGACGGCGCTGCTGTCGAGGGGGTCAATGGCACTCATAAATTCCACCATTTACCGTCAGGGAGGCTAGCAACCTCCCCGGTGCGACGCCAAGCCATCGAAGGCCATGGCGGCGTGTAGGATGCTGTTACCGCATGGGTGCGGGAACGCGATACCGGTGTCGCGGTCTAACCTTAACCAGGGCTGTGCAGCGAACTGACGATGATGAATAAGAGGCTGCTGTTCCCCGCGCTTTGCGTGGTACTGATGACTGCCTGTAACGCGCCCGACAGCGTGAGCGGGGCGCTGGCGGATATCGGCGGGTCGACTGGGCCGCCGCCCGAGGGAACCCTACTGCAAAGCCCGGCGCAGCTACTCTCGACGGTGACGGCGTCGAGTCTGTTGGCGCAGCTCAACGTCGCAACCAATCAGCAACTGCTGTCGGTCAGCGGTACGCCGGTATGCGATGTCCTGCTCTATACCCTTCAATACGAGACGGTCGGCGGGGCGAATGAAGCCACGACGGCCTCCGCCGCGCTGATGGTGCCGACGGGTTTTGGCAGTAAGTGCACCGGCAAGCGGCCGATCGTTCTGTACGCCCACGGTACTTCAACGGACCGCAATTTCAGCATGTCCGATCTGGGCAATGACGAGGCCTTGGCGCTGGCGGCCGTGTACGCCACCCAGGGCTATATCGTCGTGGCGCCGAACTACGCGGGGTATGACGGTTCGACGCTGACCTATCATCCGTATCTGATAGCCGCGCAGCAATCAAAGGATATGATCGATGCGCTGAAGGCGGCGCGTACGGCGCTACCGCTGGCCTCCGCGACGCTGACCCGCGACAACGGGCAGCTGTTCATTACCGGCTATTCGCAGGGCGGCTATGTGGCCATGGCCACGCATCGCGCCATGCAGGCCGCTGGGATGACGGTGACGGCTTCGGCGCCGATGTCGGGGCCTTACGCCCTGGCGGCCTTTGCCGACGCCGTGTTCTCCGGTGACGTGAATGGAGGCGCTCCGATCTCAACGACCCTGCTGATCACCGCCTATCAGGCGGCCTACGGGAACATTTACACCAATCCCACTGACGTCTTCGCACCTCCCTATGCCACCGGCATCCAGACGCTGTTACCCACTACGCTGACGCGCAGTCAACTGTATGCACAGAATCTGCTGCCGCAATATGCCCTGTTCAGTGCCACGCCGCCGGCTCCGCAATTCGCGGCCATCACCCCGCCCACCACCCCGGCGGCTCTGGCGCCGGTGTTTGCGCTGGGATTTGGCACCGGCAACCTCATCCAGAACAGCTACCGACTCAGCTACCTGGAGGATGCCCAGGCCAATCCCGACGGGGGCTTCCCGACCGTGACCAACGGCATCGCCAACGCCGCGGCGAAGCTGCCACTGCGCCAGGCCCTGCAAAACAATGATCTGCGCGACTGGGTTCCGACGGCGCCGCTGCAGCTTTGTGGCGGCGCTCTGGATCCGGTGGTGTTTTTCTTCAATACGCAGCTGATGCAGAAGTATTGGACTGCCCATGTGCCGGCGACGACGTTCGGCGTCCTGGATCTGGAGTCTGCGGTCACGTCGAATGATCCCTATGCGACGTTCAAGCAGGATTTCCAGCTGGCAAAGGCCGCGGTCGCGGCGGATGCCGTGGCCCAGGGGGCCAGCGACGGCGGAGCCTCCGCCGTCGCCACGGCCTACCACGCTACCTTGGTGGCGCCGTTCTGCTTTGCTGCGACTCGTTCCTTCTTCGACAACTACTAGCTCAGGCGTCCATGTGGTAGTAGCGATCGATGCGACTGCCGAAGTCGGTGTCGTACACCGGTACATTGTCAGGTCGGTACTTCGGCGCCTTGTCCAGAATGTTCTTATCCAATGGAATGACGTACCCATCCCGTTCCGTGTCGTAGCGGAGCACGTTCCAGGGAATCGGATAGCGGTCGGTCCCCATACCGAGGAAGCCTCCGAACTCGAGCACCGCGTACCGGATGTGACCGGAGCGCTTGTCGATCATCAGATCATCGATGGATCCAAGCTTGTCACCGGAGCCGTTGTAGACCGTCGTTCCCTCGACCTTATCTGAGGAAATCACGTAGCCGCTCGTGTTACTCGTCGTAGTCATTGTCGTCCTCCTGGGACCTTAAGAATCGATGCGACGAGTAGCCTGGCGCCGCGTGGCGGGCCCCGCGATCAGTTCGAACCGCAGACGTTCGTAGGATTCGCGAACCCGGCAGGGCCGGAGGGATGCAGCCTGCTGCCCAGCCCGTGTTGCTAGGGTTTGCTGCTCACCAGGATGAGTCGCTCGGCGCTGATCGCCTGAGCCGTCGGTCCGTCCAGCAGATCCTTGATGTCGCTGACCATCTGCTGGGTGTTGGGGTCCTTGCCGTGCGCCGTCACGGCCGCGGCATTGCGGTAGTGCTCGATGAGCACGTAGGTCTGCGAATCCGGAGTGGGCAGGTACAGATCGTAGTAGAGGTTCCCGGGCTCCGAGGTGACGAGTGCGGCCTGGATTTTCGCCATGGCCTTCTCGAACTGCGCGTTCTTGCCCGGTTTGATCTTGAATTTCACGACGAAGGTGGTCGGCACCGGACCGGTGGCGGCCGGCGTACCCGGGCCGGGGGCCTGGGCGGTAGCCGCATTCATCAGGCACAAGGCCGCGGCAGCGGTGATGAACGTACCGATTCGCATGATCTTCCCCTTTACTGTGGCGTGGAGGTCGCGGGCACGAACTGCAGATAGCTGATGCGATTGGCGCCGCCATCCGCAAACCACAGGCGATTCACCAGGCGCGTGGGCGGCTCGCGGTCGCTGCCGGCCGACAGCCCGACGGCACGCGCGTCATCGCCCGAGGAGAATTCCGTGATGACGCCCGCGGGTGTCACGCGACCGAGCGTGAGACCGCGGGTGTACCAGAGGTTGCGATCGGGGCCCACGGCGATATTGATGGGCGAGGCAGCGCCTGCCGGAATGGGGTACTCAGTGACCCTGCCATCGTACGTGATACGGCCGACGCGGTTGCCGTCGGTGCGTACCCCGTCGATGCCACCGGAGAGTTCCACAAACCACAAGGCACCATCGGGGCCCATGGTGATGTCACCGGGGCCGCTGTTGGCGCGCGGCAGCGGGAACTCGGTGATGACCCCCTTGGGAGTGATGCGCCCGATGCGGTTGGTCTTGAACTCGGAAAACCAGACATTCCCGTCAGCGCCCGTCGCGACCGCGCGCGGCCCGCTGTCGGGTGTCGGGGGTGAAAATTCGGTGATGACGCCGGCCGGGGTGATCCGGCCGATCTTGCCGGCGGCGAACATGCCGAACCAGATGTTGCCATCGGAGCCGAGCGAAATGGCGCGCGGCTGGCTGTTGGGGGTGGGGATGTCCCACTCGGTGATGGCGCCGTTTTGGGTGATACGGCCGATGCGGTTGCCGGTATGTTCCGAGAACCAGAGGTTGCCATCCGACCCGCGCGCAATGATGCGCGGGGAGCTGTCCGGGTGCGGCAGCGCAAACTCACTCAGCTGACTGCCGTCCGGGTTCATGCTACCGATACGATTGCCGCTGCCCTCGGTGAACCAGATGCGACCGTCGACGGCGACCGTCACGGTGGTCGGGCCGCTGCGGGGATGGGGCAGGGGATAAAAGTGCACCTGCGCGTCCGTAGCCGGTGTCTTCTCCCGGGGCCCCAGCCAGCGCTGCAGATCGGGGTCCGGGGTGGCGGCGTGGCCCGCCGAGCCCAGCAGTGCGCCCACCAGCAGCGCCACCAGCGTCGCGACCTTCAAGCCAACGGGGCACTGCACTTTCGTAGCTGAGTCTGGCATGTCGGGTCCTTGCGACAGGTAAACGCTCTTGGCCCGACCGCCAGCGTATCATTTCGCATGACTGTGGAAAGCCTCGACCCGTCCAGCGGCCCGCAGGTCTCGGTACGCTTTGCCGGCCGCGGCCTCATGGTCCTGACGCTGATCAACCTGCTCAATTACCTGGATCGCTACGTGCCATCCGCGGTACTGCCGCAGCTGAAGGCCTCGGGCGTCGTCGCCACCGACTTCCAACTGGGTTTCCTCGCCACGGGTTTCCTGGTGGTCTACATGCTGGCATCGCCGGTATTCGGCTATCTGGGGGACCGGCGTTCGCGCACGCGTCCCATCGCCATCGGCGTGGCCCTGTGGAGCCTCGCAACCATGTGGTCGGGGCTCTCGCACAGCTATGGGACGCTATTCGCCTCGCGCGCCGCCGTGGGGATTGGCGAGGCCGCCTACGCCACCATCGCTCCGGCGCTACTCGCGGACTACTATCCACCCTCGCGGCGCGGACGGATATTTGCGATCTTCTACATGGCCATTCCGGTGGGGG
>DASZCK010000309.1:0-36330 GCA_035943195.1 Steroidobacteraceae bacterium | reverse complement strand
CCCCAGAACATCCAGCCGCGAGGCGGTCACGACAACTTCCTGCAGGCCCTCGGCCCGAGCGGGACTCGGGCAGCACAGGTCCGCAAGCAGCAGTGCTGCCGCAAAGGCGTGGAAGGGGGGTCGCATCGGCCCCGGATCATGGCCGGGGCCGCTGCGCTACACAAAGGCGTTACGGTTAACGCGCTGTTAGCGCTTGTGCGCTACGCGCCTGATTTATAGTGATATCGTGGTTTTGACCGGGTTCGGATTGCCATTGTCGAAGGTCGCCTGCAGGGCCTGTATGACGTGCTGGATGAAATCCTGAACCTCGGGCCAGTGGTGCACGACATACCAGCCCAGGATAAACAGCACCGCAAGCCAGACGAAACTGCCGATCATGGCCATCACGGCATGTCCAGGACTGTAGGCACCGACGTGGCCGTAGTAGCTGGACATGCGCAGTTGCTGGGCGAGGGTGCCGTAGATCACGCACACCGCGACGATGCCCACCCAGTGCGGGACCGCCTGGGTCCAATCCCATCCCATGAGCGGCCGTCCGGCGGCCGCTCCCACGATCGCGACGATGAACCCGATCAGCAACAGCACGTGCAGTAGCGCCGCCACGGGGCCGAAGCCGTGCGCAGGATAGTCGTACGGCGCGCCCCGACAGGCGTAGGGCGGCGGCGGAGCGGCACCACCGAATCCGTACGCGGCGCGCCGCTGGCGGCGCCACTGTCGACGCTGATCGCGCCACATGCGCCGCTGATCGCGCCACTGCTGGCGCCAGTGCTGGCCGGCATCGAAGCCCGCGCGGGGCCCGGCGGGCCGACCGATCAACTCCTCGGCGCTGAACGGCTTGCCGTGAGCCGCCGCCATCTGCTCGGCGGTCATCGCAATCGGCACCACGATCATCATGACCACGTAGACGGCGATGCCGATGCCGCCGGTGAACACGGAGAACAGCACGAAGATCAGCCGCACCAGGGTCACATCGACGCCGAAATAGGCGGCGAGCCCATTGCAGACGCCACCCAACATGCCGCCCTCGCGGATGCGGTACAGATGGCGCATGGTCGAACCCGCGCCGGGCGCAGCGGCGCCCGCGGCGGTCTGTGCGCCGGGCTGCGCTCCGGCTGCGCTGTGCGTGCTGCTGCCGGGAGGCTCCGGCGACTCGTTTGCAGTGGTTTCCACGGGACCCATCTCCTTGAGTGCCAAAGTGATTTCTTCGGCGGTGACGACGTTTTTGCCGGCGCTCACATAGCGAGCGAGTTTGTCGGCGATGGCCTGCTCGAGATCGGCGAGGATCTCATCGCGGTCCGGATCCGCGGTGAGGCGGGTTTCCGCGCTCTTGAGGTACGCGGCAAGCGCCTGGCACCCCTCCGCTTCGATCTGCCAGACATTGCCGTTCAGGCTGATGCTATTGACCGTGCGCATGGTCAAGCTCCCAGGTCTTCGATTGTTTTGTTGATGAGGCGCCAGTAGGCGACCAGTTCGGCGAGCTGCGCCTGACCACTGACGGTCAGGGCGTAGTACTTACGCGGGGGCCCGGACTCGGACTCCTTCCAGTCATAGTCCACCAAGCCGTCACGCCGCATGCGGCTCAGCAGCGGATACAGCGTGCCTTCCTGAGTCGCGAACTCGCTGTCGGCGAGCTTGCGCAGGATGTCGGCCACGTACACCCGATCCGCGGCAATGACCTTGAGAATGAGGAATTCGAGCAGCCCCTTGCGCATCGGCCCGAATTTTTCGTTGGCAGCCATGAAAGCCCTTGCTCCAGTACGCTACCTTTTTATCACAAGGTAGCTTGAATTGGAAGTGGGCGTCTCCGGCGGCTTACAGCGGGCGTTTCTCCCCTTTTCGGCCCCCCGGCCAACCGGTGCCCTGCTTGTAGGTCCGGTTGCCCAGGAATACGGCCTCCACGCGCGTGATCTTGCCCCCCTGGAACTTCCACGCCTCGGTGTTCAGGACCTCATTGGGCCACTGAGTGGACGGCATCATGGGATAGGTGCGGCCGTTGGGCATGGTCACGCTCTTGACCGTGCCGCGGCGCCGAAAGTCGAACACCGCGAACACGATCTGCCGTGGCACATCCACCAGCGGGAAGCGGGCATTGTCGTACTCATTGATGAAGGCATAGACGCCGGTGTCCAGTTGCCGGGAGCAGCCCATTCCCAGCGAGGCGCGCACGGCCGCCGCCCAGTCATTGTCGTGCGCCAGTGGTTGCAGCGGCACCGGCGGCTGATCATGCGGACCCAACGCCATCACCATGCCGTTCTCCAGCCGTATGCACGACTCGGCGAAGGGCGCGAGCGACCCTTTCGCGAGCGCCACGGCCCGCATGTAGCCCAGCGCGCCGTCGATCAACTGCCGGCGGGTCAGTCGCTGGTTTTGCGGCTCGACCTGGTCCCACCGCGGCTCGTACGGCGGTTGGGTCAGCGAGGCCGGCGCGTCCCGCACCACCACGGTCTCGATCTGCGTGAGCTCGCCCCCCGCGACCTTCAGCCGCACCATCAGGTAACCGGGCGTGCCGTTTTCCCGCATCGTCACGTAGCTGGCCACGGCGCCGCTGGCCGGATCGAAGAAGTCGTGGCGATACGGCCCCAGGCCTGAGAACGTCACCCACAGCGCCTCACCCAAGGGTATGGCGACGCCGTTCTCCGTGAAACGCACCTGCGGCGCCACCTTCAGGCGCGAGGCATCGTGCGCCTGCAAAGCCTGCAGATAGGCATCCATCTGGGATTTGAGGCAGGCCTCATCACATGTGGACGGCACCGCGGCCGCTGCGCGAAGCGCGCCACCCAACAACATGAGTGCGCAACCCAGGAGCCAGGAACGCCGGACCGAATGCATCAGGTTCATGGCGATCACTCGTGCGAGTTCTTGGACCAGGGAGATTTCGAGTAGTACGGCGAGCCGATGAAGTCCGCCTCCACCGGGCCCACGGCACCATCGATGATCTTGAAGGTCTCCAGGAAGCTCCAGGTGTGCGGCTCCTGGAATGGCGAGGTGCGCGGCGTGCCATCGGTGAGCTTGAAGTTAATCACATTGCCCTTGTGATCAATGAAGCCGCGGAACATCACCAGGCCGCGTGCTTCATCCACCATCACCGGCTCGCGCCGCACGCGCACATTGAACAGATAGGTGCCGAGCTTGAACGGCCCCGCGCAACCATTCGGGGCGGTCTCCATGCCGTTCTCGATACGACGACAGGAAGGCGCGAACTGGGTATGCAGGGTGCCGTCATTGTGGGCCAGGGTGGCGTAATACCCGTCCGCTATACGGATGAGCTCTGCTCGCGAGCGGCGCTGCGTGGGTGTCAGCAGCTGGCGGGTCAGTGGCTCATGCGTGAGCTTGGTGACATCCCCGAAGGGTGTCGGCGGCGCGCTGACCAGGCGCTTGGTGGACATCAGATGTTCCACCTCCTCGATCCTGCCGTTCGCGACCCGCAACCGGATGGCGAGAAAGGCCGGGGTATTGCCCATCATGATGGCGGTATAGACGCCAGCGTTGCCCGTGGTCGGATCGGTGAAGGTCAGTGCCGGGCCCACCTCGGAGGTGACGACATCCCAGCTGCCGTCCGGAAACGGCAGGACTACGTTGTTCTCCATGAAGCGCACCTGCGCCGCGAAGGGCGCCTGTTTCGGATCATGATGGACATAGGCTGCCCGGTACTGATCCGCGATCTGCGTCAGGCAGGCATCGTCACAGGCCGCCCGTGCAGCCAGTGCAACCCACGGCGACAGCAGCAGCAGCGATGCCAGCCAACGCCTGCGCGATGAACATTGAGCAATCCTGCGCATTTCAACCCCCTCTTATTTTCGAACAATCCCTACACCAGCGGCAGTTCGTCCCTGCCGGCCCAGGTGCCGTGCACCTGCGAGCTGAGCCGAAACGGCAGGATGACGCGCGCGACATCGCCGTCGCCCAGGTGCTCCGCGTCCGCGATGATCAGCTCCGAGCGCATTTCCGCATAATTCGAGGCGACGCCGATCAGATAACCCTGTCCTTCGGCAGTGCCGCGCGGCACGAAGGTGCACTCCTGCAGCCCGTGCGTCTTGCCGGCGAAGTAGCGATCGATCTTGCGGGTCTGCAGGTCGAAGCGCCCATAGGAGTTTGGCACCGAGGCCGGTGCGCGCGGGCCGGCGCGTTCGCGGTCGTAGGGCATCTGCGGGTCGGTGAAGCCCGTGTAGATGTAGCGCGATGCCAGGGAGAGGGTCCGCGGGTCCACCTTGCCGATATCCACCACCGGCATGTCCCACAGCAACTCCTCCTGCCAGGTGTCGGCAGGGGAATCCATATCCAGGGTGAACTTGCGCACGAAGGCGCGCGCCTTGGCAGGATTGAACGGGCTGCCATCGACGTTGGGAAAGAACGGGAAAAAATTCGAATCCCAGAAGGGCGCATACAGGATCACCTTGTTGCCGTCGCTGTAGGCGTTGAAGGTGTGCATGTGGCAGCGGTTCGGGCCCTTGAACCAGCGCATGTCCTTGGCGCTGCCCTCGCGCGGTATCACGCCGATGTAGCCAGGCTTGGTGGAATCCCAACCCCAGTGGATCTTTCCGGCCTGCAGCCGCTCGAGGCTGGTGACATAGCCGGAGAAGGGAATCACCACGTGTCGGTGCGTGAGGGCCATGTCGTGAATGATGCTCACATAGGGCACCTTGACGCGCACCTCGTGGCGCACCTTGCCGCTGCGGTCGATGGTGCAGATGAAAAGGTCGTCGGAGGCCAGCCCGGTGGCTTCGTAACCGAAGGCCACCATCTCGCCGGTGAGCGGGTCGAGTTTCGGATGCGCCGAGAAAGTCTGGCTCTTCCAGCCGCCGTTGAAATCCCAGGGGCCGATGGTTTCGAGTGTGTTCGGATTGATCTGATGCGGCAGGCCGTCTTCCTTGAGCATGAAGAGCTTGCCGCCATGAGCCACGGGCGTGGTGTTGGACACAGTGCGCAGGTTGGGATGCGCGGGATCGCGTACCGATGCGTCGTCGGTGTAGGGATTACGGTAGTAGCCGTAGAGCTGGCGGCGGGCGGCGCGATCATTCTGCATGCGCCGGGTGTTCACAAAGCGGCCCTTGAAGTCCACCTTGCCGCCTTTGAAACGGAAGCTGCTGACGTAGCCATCCGCGTTGAGGATGGCATCGTCGGAAAATTTCGGCGGGTAGTACCACTCGTACCCGGCGCGGTAGAAGGCACCGTCCAGATCCTGCGGGATCTTGCCGACGACTTCGCAGTCCTCCAGCGACACCTCGAAACGCAGCGGCGAGTTGAAGCCGCGCCCCGTCAGCTCTTGGGAATAATCCGCCATGTCGCCCCCCGGAATCAGCAATCAGCCTCTGACCTTAGAGTTCGGGCTGGGCCGCGTCAATGTTCCAGGTTGCAGCCTCCATCCTGCCGGTGGAGACTTAGCCCATGGCAACCGGATGGGCAGGCGAAGGGGCGGTCAACGAGCAGATCGACGCGACCGTCAAGGACGCGGTCGAACGCGCACGCAGCAAGCTGCCCCAGGGGCCGGGACTCACGCATTGCGCGGAGTGCGGGGTGCCGATCCCCGAAGCCCGTCGCGCGGCGGTGCCGGGCGTGCGCCTGTGTCTGGCCTGTCAGGAGGCCGTGGACGCGACCGCGGCGGCGGCACCTGGGTATAACCGCCGCGGCAGCAAGGACAGCCAGCTGCGCTGAATCCTCGCGCTGCAGGTCACTCCACCGTCAGATCGTTCTTGACCTTCACGACGCCATCAACACTGCGCGCATCGGTCAGGGCCTTGATGATGTAGTCGTTGGTCAGCGCAATGCCCTTCAGCGTCACCACCCCATCATGCGTGCTCACCGCGATGCGGCGCGCCACGTCGGGGTCATTCGCCTCGAGCTTGCCCTTCACAGTTTCCGTGATCTGCATGTCGCGCTGCTGGGTCGCAGGGTCAGCGCTCGGCGAGACGGCAGAGTTTGCCGCGTGCGCCAACGCGCCGGTTGCCAGCAGGGTTCCGGTTGCAAGCACGGTCAACAGAGTATTGCGTTTCATGATTCGTCTCCTGCACATTAAGTGCACTTCGCGACTAGCATTTTACCGCAGTGCAAGCACAATGGAGTCGCCATCCCGGAGCTGGCGGCGCAGGTTATTGCCGACAGAAGCTGCACCGTGAGTTATGCCGCTCCCCGCTTGTCGGTGACTGTGCCATCATTGTTGCGTGATGCTACGAAATATCCCATGGACCGCCGCAGCAGTCCTCGGCGCCATGACAATTCTGCAATCTTCGGCGCACGCCGAACAATGGGCGTATGCCATGCAGACCGGTCACGGCAATCATTCCATTCAGGTGGACGTGGACAGCATCGAGCAGCGCAACGGCTACATTGCCGCTCGCCTCTTATACGAATACTACTGGGATGCGTCGCACGTCCCGGCCCCCGCGGCGGGGCCTGCGCCACGATCGGCCCTCGTGGACGGTGCCTTCGACTGCAAGATGAATCGCTTTCAACCGCTCAGCCGTACGGAATACGCGGCACCGGAAGCCAAAGGCGCGGCAGGCACCACCACTCATTGGGATCTCACGGCGGAGCGCTGGAAAGCGGCGAGCGCCGACCCTGAAACCTCCGCCATCATTGATTGGGTGTGCGGCGTGGCCGCACACAAGCTGGACGCGTCTCAGGCAGGGTCCAGGCCGTAGCGCTGTTTGACAGCACTCGCCGCGGGCCGGCACATGTAGTTCAACAGCTGCGCGGCCAACTGCGGCTGTGCACAGCGGACGCTGGTTCCGGCCGAAAAGGTCGTAATCGTCTGGATGGCTGCCGGCAACGGTCCCAGCACCTCGATACCCGGCAGGTTCAGCAGTTCGCTGAGCTGCTGAAAACCCAGTGCCGCCTGACCCTCGGCGACCAGTGACCCGACCGGAATGCCCGGCGGCGGCACCACGATGCGCGGCCGGACGTTTTCGAGTATGCCCCAGCGCCCAAACAGGCTTTCCAGATACACGCCACTGGGACCGGTGGAGAAGCTGAGCGAGTCCGCGGCCAGCACAGCGGCTTTGACGGCCGCCTCCGTGCCGATATCGGGACGGACCGCACCGCTGCGTACCGCGATGGCCACGCCGGAACGGACCAGGTCCACGCGCCCGGGACGCAGCGCCTTCGCCGCGATGAGCTTGTCGATGGCCGAATCCGCCAGCACCACCACATCTGCATCGTCGCCGGATTGCATGCGCTTGGCGACCTCGACGCCACCGACCGCCTCGGCGGTCACCGCTTGCCCGGTCTCAGCCGTGAAGCCCCTGATGAGTTCGGCGAGCACTTCGCGGGCAGCCATGGAGGACAACAATTTCAGCGCAGGCGATGTCATCGAATGATCCTCCGGAAGGACTCCAGCAGCCGCCGGACGTCATCGGGCCCGATCTCCCCCATGGTCGAAATACGAAACAGCGTGCGCGACAGATCGCCCTGACCGGCATAGATCACGAAGCCATCGGCCTTGAGGCCATCGTGCAGCGTCGGGTAACTGATACCGCGCGGCAGATGATACGCCCGCAGCACCACCGAAGACTCTTCCGGTGACAGCAGCGCCTCGATCCCAAGCTGCGCCAGCCCCGCTCGCACCTGCTCGGCGAGCGCCGCAAAACGCGCAAAGCGTGCGGCACGGCCGCCCTGCTCCCGATACTCGCGCAGCGCTTCGCGCAGCCCGTAGTAAGCCTGCACTGCCGGTGTGAACGGGGTATTGCGCTCATCCTGCAGGCGCGCCAGGCGCGCCAGGTCCAGGTAGTAGGTACGGTTCACGGCGCGCGCCAATGCCGACCGTCGAGTGATGACGAAGGAAACACCGGGCACACCGTGCAGGCACTTGTTGGCCGTCGCCGCCACGGCGGCGAGGCTCGTGGCGGCAAAATCGATCGCTTCGGCGCCGAAGCTGCTGACACCATCCAGCAACAGCTGCACGCCCTGGGCGTTGCACAGAGCGTTGATGGCCGCGATGTCCGTCAGACGCCCGGTGGTCGTTTCGTGATGGACCGCGCCCAGGTGAGTGAAGGCACCGCTTGCCAGGCGAGCGGCCACGGCGGACAGGTCGGGTGCATCGAGCCAGGCGCCCGTGAGCGATTCATGCGCAATACGGTATTGGGCACACATCTGCGCGATGCGCTCTCCGTAGACGCCGTTGGCGAGTATCAATACCCGCGCATCCTGGTGCGGGAGGCTCGCCATCATGCTGTCGACCGCTGCCGTGCCCGAGCCGGTCATGAGCACGGCGCTCCAGTGCGCCGGATCCAGGTCATGGACTGCGAGCAGTCCCGCACGCAGCTCTTCCTGCAGATCGAAGAATTCGGCCTCGCGATGGCACAGGTCCGGATTGAGCAGGCTGCGGCGCACGCGCTCACTCAAGGTCACCGGCCCCGGGTTCAGCAGGATCACGCTTTCACCTTCGATGCGATGTGCTGCATGAACCGCTCGCGCACCTGCAGCGGCGTCACCTTGGGACGTGGCAGGTCACGCGGCGTGCCGGTGCGGGTCAGCAGCCGCGCGAAATGCGGACCTTCCGGGCGTTGCAGCCAGTGCGGAAGCTCCGCCACCGAGTCAGTATCCAGGCAGGAGCGATAACCACACGCGGCGGCGACGTCGGCGAAGGCCACGGTCGCGGAAACCGTCGCCTGACCGCCGGTGGATTCGTGGGCGCTGTTGTCCAGCAGCAGGTGCCAGAGATTGGGCGGTGCGGTTGCGCCCACGGTGGCGAGCGCCCCCAGACGCATCAACGCCGCCCCGTCGCCATCCAGCGCGATGACCTTGAGCTCCGGTCGCGCCAGCGCCAGGCCGAGCGCCAGCGGCGTGACGCAGCCCATCGAGCCCACCATGTACAGGTGATTGGCGCGATCCGCCACGGCGTACAGCTCCCGGCCGCAAAATCCGGTGGACGCGAGCAGCACGGTCTGCGCCTCATGGGTGTGCGCGACGATCTCGCGCAAGGCCTGCGCGCGTGAGGGGCGCTGCGCGGACGTCGCGGCGCCACGGCGCACGCTCACGGGAGCCGCCGGTCCGTGCGCAACGTTCTGCGGCGCCACGGCCTGCAGGTCAGTGGGGGCAACGCTGCCCTTCTGCATCAGCAGCGCATAGGGGCGGCCGGTGCCATTCATGTGAGTGAGCGCGCGCTCCAGCACCGCATCCAGCTGCGCGACATCGGTGGGAAACAGCTCCCACGCGATCTGCATGGTGTCGAGCAGGGTCGGGGTGATCGGCCCCATCAGCGCATGCTGCGGCTCATCGGCAACGCCGGGCTGGCCGCGCCAGGTCACAATCAGCAGTTGCGGCAGGCCGAACGTCCAGGTGAGCGAGGTGAGCGGACTGACCGCATTGCCCAGGCCGGAATTCTGCATCATGGCGATGCCGCGCCCGGCACCCCCGCGGCCATCCCCGGCCAGCGTGACGCCGGCAGCCAGAGCCACCGCATCGCCTTCATTGGCGGCTGACACGTAACGCAGGTCCGGGTCCTGCAGTACGTAGTTGATGAAGGGCGTCAGGTACGAACAGGGAACTCCGGCGTACCACTGAAAGCCGCGCAGGCGTGCGGCCTCGACGAACTCACGTGCCTCGAGCATTGCCCAATGGCGCCTGTTGGTGCGCGAAGTCCACCGCGGATTGCAGGTCTTCCAGGTCATTGACCCCGCGCCAGTGACCGTGCACGTACTGCACGTCGATGGCAGCGCCGTCGGCCACCAGTGCGTTCAGCAGCGCGGGCATGTCCAGCGAGTCGAAATCGGCGCGCGCCTGCAGTTGCGTCAGCACGCGTTTCAGCCGCGGGACACCTGCGCGGCTGACGTTCAACAGGCCGATCCAGCGCCCATGGGCAGGCGACGGCGCGGCGCCCTCGATGGTCGCCTCCTTGCTGCCGACGACGCGCTCCAGACGCACCGGCGTACCGAACAGGCCACGGTCATCGGCGCGAGAACAGTAGGCGAAGTCACGGACGGTGCGGTTGTCGGCGCCAAACTCCGAGGAATCCACGACCACCGAAAACTCGCCTTTGCTCTCGATGAGGGCGCGCAGCACATAGCTGCGGAACAGCAGATCGCCGTAGGAGATGACGGAGTCGGTCTCCAGAGCTGCGATGGCACAGGCGAGGGATGCGAGCTCGCCGGTTTGCGCATGCCGTTCGTTGAGGACCAGGCGGATACCGGCGGTCTCGATGGCATCGGCACGATAGCCACCCACCACCGTGATCTGGTTGATGCTCTGCTTCTTGAAACCATCGATGAGCCAGCGCAGCAATGGTTTGCCGGCGATATTGAGCATGATCTTGGGGCGGTCAGCGGTCTGCGCCTCCAGGCCCCGGCCGCGTCCGGCCGCGAGCACGATGGCGTGGCGCGCGGCCGTGGCCGCCAGGTACAGCCGCTCGGCTGCCGAATATTCATCGGCGTCCTGAAGGCGGAAGATTTCCTCGACCGAGACGATGCGGTCCTCGATGTTGACCACGGTCTGGTGGTCGTGGATGTCACGGGCCACCGCCTGCATGGCAGCGGCGGATGAGCGGACCAGGTGATTGGCCCAGATCACCGTACTGATGCCCGCCTTGCGGAATACGTCACTGGGGGTGCTGTAGTACTTGGTGGGTACGATCACCAGCGGCGCACGACCGCTCCACTCGCGCGCAAAGCTGAGGATTTCGTCGGGCCGGGACAGCTTGCTGTGGATGAGGATGGCGTCCGCGCCGGCGCGCCGATAGGCCTCGGCGCGTCGCAGCGCCTCCTCCATGCCCCAACCGGCAATCAGTGCCTCGACCCGCGCCACGATGCAGAAGTCAGGGTCGGTCTGGGTGTCCTTGCCGGCGGCAATCTTGCCGGCAAACTCCTCGACATCGGCCAGCGGCTGCCGCTCACCATTCAAGAAACTGTTGGTCTTGGGAAAGATCTTGTCTTCGATGCAGACGCCGCCAATGCCGCGCTGCTCGAGCTTGCGCACCAGGCGTCGCAGATTGTTGAAGTTACCGTAGCCGGTGTCACCATCGAGCAGGATGGGCAGGTCGCTGGCATCGGCCATGAATTCCAGCATGTCGACGACCTGCGTCCAGCTCGCCTCGTTGTTGTCGCGGACCCCGAACTGCGCCGAAATCGACAGGCCCGAGGCCCAGATACCACGAAAGCCCGCCTCCCTGACGATGCGCGCCGACAGTCCGTTGTGCGCTTCCATCAGAAACTCGAGTTCCGGACCCACCAATATCCGGCGCAGCTGCGCGCTGCGTGAACTGCTGACCGGACTTGGCGTGATGGTTGCGTTCATGCCGCGACTCCTGCCAGGGATTCGAGCTGCGGCAGCACGTCGTGGGCGGCGCGCTCGACATCGGCCGGGAAATCGATTTCAACCCAGGGCGCGCCGGTGACATCGACGATGTTGAAGACCTGGCTGCGCTCCAGGATCAGGTCGCGCAGCGTTTCCTCGTGGGGCAGATTCGCGCGCCCCGAGTCGATGTAGTCTGCGACCAGGTCCGCCAGGCGGCGTGCCGCACGCTCATCGAAGCGGAAAAAACCCACTGACTCGCCGATGCAGTCGAAAACCAGGTCAGGGGCCAGCTGCTTGCGCAGTTCCACCGCAATGCCGTCCTTCACGCACACCTTCACCGGTTCGTCTCCGGGCTCGAAGTCGCGGTCGATGAGAATGCGGTTGCTGGCTGCGGCACCCGTGGCCAGCGCCTGCATGATGCGCGCGTCATAGAGCACATCGGCATCCATCAGCAGCACATCGCCGCCGCGACGCACAGCCTCGGCGGCCACGTGCACGGTGAGCACGCTGCCCAGGGTGAAGCGCTCGTTGATGAGAACTTCGGCGCGCGGCAAGCCCAGGCCCGCGAGGCGCGTGAGCTCGCGCTCGATGAGCTGGTGTTCGAACCCCAGGACCATGACGATTTCCTCGACGCCCGCCGCCTGCAACAGGCGCAGATGCCGTTCCAGAAGGCTCAAGCCGCCGAACTTCAGCAGGCACTTCGGGAGTGGGGAACCCAGGGACTGGGACAGCCGGGAGCCGCGCCCGGCGGCAAGAATGATCGCGCGCATGATTGCAGAAACATTACCACACCGTTACGCGTTCGCTGCAAGGCGCAGATACAGCAGGCCGGGCAGTCCCAGTAGCAGCTCCCGGACCCGCTTGGCCAATGACAGTGCCAGCGCCACCTCAGGGGTCAATCCCGCCAGCGGCGCCAGCAGCACATAGCCGGTCTCCTGCAGCCCCAGTGCTCCGGGTACCGCAAATGCCGCGCCACGAACCGCCTGACCCAGGCTTTCCAGGAGCAGCGCCGTCACCCAGCCCACCGGGTGATCCATGTATTTGAGGATCAGGTACACCTCGCCCGCTCCGACCAGCCAGCCGATCAGGCTCGCCAGAAAACTCAGCGCCACCGGGCCGCTGCGCGAATATGTCACCTGCACCGCCGTATCGATTGCCTGGGCCTGGGTCATGAGGCCCGACCAGTTGCGCGAGCCGAGCAGCCGGTTGACCAGCCGCAGCAGCTTGCTGAAAAGGCCGCGTCGCTGCAGGTAGTAGAACCCGACGATCTGCAGGGCGAGAAAACCGCTGGCGATCAGCGCCATGGTGCGCAGCGAGTGTTCGGAGACCCCGCCGGCGCGCGCCCCCAGCAACAGGACGCCCAAGAGCGCGAACAGGATTTGCGCAAAGGTCTGCAGCGTGGTGCTGACGGTGATGACCGCGGCGGCCTGTGGCATGGGCATGCCGCGCCGGGCGAGGTAGCGGGCCATGAACACCGGTCCACCCAGCTGGCCCGCCGGCATCAGGCTGTTGGCGGACTCGCCGATCCAGCGGGCCAGTAGCGCGTCGCGCAGGACATGCTGCGTCTGGCCGCGCTGGTACAGAACGCGGATGGCCGCGGCATCCAGACCCAAGGGAAGCAGATGAAAGGCGGTCACCGCCAGCAGGCCCCACCCGGCGGCCGCCAGCGTCGAGAGGATGGCGGGCAGGCCCTGCGAGACCAGCAAGGCGAGGAACAGCAGCAGACCGGCGGTCAGCAGCCAGGATCCCAGACGCCTCATGGGGCGGGCGTGCGCCCCCGCACCAACCGGCTGAACACCTGCCGGAATCCGAAATAGGCAACCGCGTCCTTCATGTTGGACACGAAGCGCCACCACGGACTCATATGCTGATCGGTGACATATTCGAAAGTCAGCGACACGCGAAATTCGTCCGCACCGATCGGCGTGATGCGATGGCGCAGCTTGTCACCGTCGAAGAACACCAGGCCGCCCGGTGGGATCTGCAGCGATCCGGCCTGCGCGGCCCGACCGGGTTCCTTGGTGTGCAGCTCATAGTCAAGGCGACAGGTGGATCGATCGACGACACCCAGCAACAGGGTGTAGCGGCGGCCGGCGTAGTAGGAAGTGTCGTAGTGCCAGCCGATGTGATCGCCTGGTCGTGAATAGAAGTACAAGGCATAGGCGTGGGGATCATCCGTCGGCGACAGCTGCAGCCGGTCACCGCTGATGGCGGCCAGCCACGACAACAGTGCCGGCGAGCGATACAGCTGCGCGATGAAGGGCGCGAGCTGGTCGATGCTGTGACGACTGACGCTGCCACCTTGCTTGTGTCCAGGGAGATAATTGCGATTGACCACCGGCATGACGGCATCGACCGCCGCAATCAAGCGCGCGGTGAAATCCGCCGGGAGAAAATTCGGCACGAAAATGAAGCTGCCCTGCTCGCGGTAGTTGCGACGCAGGCCCGCCTCGTCCAAGGCACTCAGGTTGCCCAGCAGCGCCTCATCCACGACCGGATCAGCCTCGTCGGCAGACGCGCTCGGTGCCGCGGCAGGCAGCGGACGCCGGGTGACGCGGATGAAGTCCACGATGACCAGCAATGCAAAGAGCGGTGCGCCCACGCTCGCGGCCAGCAGAAACGGCGTGAGGCCATTGAACAGGGTGACCAGCGGCAGCAGATACAGAATATCCTCGGTTTCAAACCCCGCCATGGAGCCTTGCCGGGTGCCGGCCTTGCCCAGCACTTCCTCAATGCGCATGCGCAGATAAAATATGAGCGCCACCGCCGCGCCCGCCACCGTGCCCATGAGCGCGGCCGGTGCACCGAAGGGTATGTTCCGGCCGCCACTGCCGGCCACCCCTATGCCGATGCAGCAGAACAGCAGGATGGTGACCAGCGCATCGCTTGCCAGGTCGTAGAGGTGACCGATGCGGCTGGTCTTGCCACTGATGCGCGCCAGTTCACCATCGGTGTGGTCGAGAAAGTTCGACACGACGACCAGCAGCGCGGCGAGGTTGGTCCAGCCCCAGCTACCGGGGATGAAGGCCAGTGCACCGGCCACTCCGACCAGCAATCGCACCGTGGTGAGGTGATTGGGCGTGACCCAACTGTCCTTTAGCGGTGTGACCAGGCGGCGCCCGAGCCGGGCGTCCCAGGGTCGGGGAGCCGCAGGGGCGAGTGCAGAAGTTTCCGACGTCATTTCCATGGGCTTACGGGCAGCTTATCAGAAGGGATAATTGATGCCGGTAAAGACGGCCATCCCTTCGGTGCCGTAGCCGATGTCCACATAACCCACCACCGAAGGGCGCGCAATGCCGCGCACGCCCACACCAAAGACCTTGTGCAGTCCCGACAGCGGGTCCGTACCCGTGTGCGAGGTGACCTCTCCCATGTCGATGAAGGGGGCCACTTCGATGTCGACATGACTGGCCGCGGCGTCGAAGGAAAAGGCGCGATGCCGCAGCTCGACAGTGGTGTCGAAGGAATCACGATCGACGAAACGGCCCTGGCCAAAGCCGCGCAGCAGCTGCTCCCCGCCGATGTCGCTTTCGCCACCGCCGATGCTGCTTAAGTCGAAGAATGGAATCTTGTGGCCGCTGGGCAGATAACGCAGGGCCAGATGCGCCGCAAGCACGGTGTCCGGGATTGCCGTAATCGGCACGAAGGTGCGGGCATCCAGACCCGCGACGCTGTAGATCGAATCGCTGATGGTGGCGTCGTGACCGTTGAGGCCCGCATAGGCCACCCACTGGGTGCCACGCGAGGGAATGGTCGCATCGTCGCGCGTGTCGTAGACCAGTGCCACCTGGTTCAGCAGTTCGTTGGTGACTCCCAGGCCGTGCTCGCCCGGATACCGCGTCTCGATGCTGGGAACATGCGACAGCGTACCTTGCGTGATCTCCATGCGGCGGGCGCGCAGGGTGTATTGCAGTTGCCAGGTATGGTTGAGATTGAATCCGACCTGCGCCTGGCCGAGCAGCTGCGAGGCGGTGTAGTTGGTGACATCGGCTTCCAGGGAATGATTGCCGATGCCGTAGAAGCGGGACACGCCGCTGCGATCGAAGATCAGGCTGGAGTTGTAGGACCAACGGCTCTCGCGCAACCGCCCTTTCTGGAACTCGTAGTCGAACTCGCGCTCGACACGTTCCATGGAGCCCACCACCACCGACCATTGCTCATCCAAGGAAGGGTACTCGAACACCCGAAAGTGGCCGCCGACCCCGAAATTTGCGTTGTAGATCAGATCCGGGGCAAAGATGCGGGTGATCTGGCGCTGGTCATTGGTCCGCAACCACACCGGCAGAATGCCCAGTGTCACGCCGCTGTCGGGGTCCACGCCGATTTCCGGCACTGGAATGAAGGGCCAGGTGGATACGTCGAACCAGCCCCCGCTTGGGGCGGGGGCCGCGGGCGCGGGCGGGGCCGCCGAGGGGGTGGCCACGTCGGCGGCCCCGGCCGGCCGAGTCAGGGCCAGGCTTGTGCACAACGCCAGCGCCGGCAGACCGGTCATCACCCCGATTCGGCCCACCCGGTGACTGCGCGAAAATATGCTCAAGACTACCTCTGTAAGTGGGGTATGAGGTGATCTTGCGGCCGCCCTCCTTCCGTCCCCGGCTCGAGGCAGTGATTCTAGTCGAACCGCAGCGGTCGCGCCCGGCCGCCAACCGGGGCCGGGGCCGTTCCGCCGTTCGTGCCACAATGCGCACATGGAAAAGACCTTCATTTCCGCAGAGTCGCTGCTGCAGGACTCCCTGGCGCTGGGGATGATGGTGGTCCGCAGCGGCTACCGCCCAACGTTCCTGGTCGGCATGTGGCGCGGCGGCGCGCCCATCGGCATCGCGGTTCAGGAAGTTCTGGACTATCACGAGATCCCGACCGACCACATCGCCATCCGCACCTCCGCCTACTACGGCGTCGACCAGCAGGAGAAGACGGTGCGCGTGCATGCCATCGACTACCTGGTGTCGCGCCTGGATGCGGAAGACAGGCTGTTGCTGGTGGACGATGTCTTTGATTCCGGCCGCAGCATCGAGGCCGTCATCGCCGAGTTGCGGCGCCGCTGCCGCCGCAATCTGCCGGAAAGCATCCGCACCGCGACCGTCTACTACAAGCCCTTGCGCAACCGCAGCGCCTTGGTACCGGACTACTGCGTACGTGAGGTCGAGGACTGGCTGGTGTTCCCGCATGAGCTGCAGGGACTGTCGAGTGAGGAGATTCTGAAGAACAAGCCCGTGGGCGTGGATTTCCTGAACAACAAGTAAGTGCGACCGCGATACCCGTCATTCAATAATGGGGCGGTCGTTCATCTTCAGGCCTGCGCACCGCCTCGGCGCCCTGGCGGGCCTCCATTTTTTCGGCCAGCGCCCGCAGTCCCTCGCGTAGGCCTTCAATTTCCTTGTGCTGCCGATAGACGACGTCACTGAGTTCAGCGTTGGCCCGCTCCAGGAAAGCGAGTTTCAGCTCGAGGCGCTCGATGGTGTCCTGGTCCATGCCCTAGGGATGATAACCCGGAAGTGTCAGCAGCACGCTCAGTCCGCCGCCCTCGCGGTTGCTGAGTCGCAGACTGCCGCCGTGGGCCTCGGCGATTTCGCGGCACAGCGCAAGTCCCAGGCCGGTGCCGTCGTGCTTGGTCGAATAAAATGGCAGCAGCGCCTGCGCCATGACGACATCGGTCATGCCATGCCCGCGATCGAGCACTTCGACACGCTGCTCCTGGGCCGTCTGCTGGACGAGGATGCTGACCTCTCCCGGGTCGCCACCTGACTCGTGGGCATTCTTCAGTACATTGATCAGCGCCTGCTCCAGTTGCAGGCGATCAAACCACCCCGGCTCCTGCGGTAGCGGCGCCGCGACTGAGAAGGCCTGTTGCCGCGCCAGGTCTTCGACGAGTTCCGTCCAACCCACCCGATCGGGTCGCGGCGTGGGCAGCCGCGAGATGGCGGCATAGCCGGCGACGAACTGGTGCAGGTGGGCGGCGCGCTCGCGGATGGCGGCAAACACGTCGACCAGAGTCGCGGGGTCGCCGCGCCGCAGCATTTCGCGGCCGGTGTCGGCCATGGAGGCAATCGGCCCCAGGGAATTGTTGAGCTCATGGCTCACGACCCGAATCAGCTTTTTCCAGGTCGCCACTTCCTGGCGTGACAACTCCCGGGTGAGGGTCTTCAGCAGGAACATGCGATGCCGCTGACCCTGCAGGGTAAAGCCGCGCTGCGCGAGACTGAAAGTCTCGTCCGTTTCCCCGACGCGCGTTGAAAACAGGCAGTCGCCGACGCCGGCAATGGCCTCGCGCAGGGCCAGCGGCGCCACTTCAAGTATCGTCGCAAAGTCTGCGCCGAGTAGCGACCTTCCGTCGTTGAGCAGATGGCGCGCCGCGATGTTGGCGTACACCACCCGCTGGTGTGGATCCACCAGCACCAGCGCCACCGGCGAATGCTGGGTCACTGTATCCAGCAGCAATTCCCGCTGCACCAGGTGGGCACGCTGCGTGCGCAGCGCGCTGCCCAGTTCATTGTTGGTGCGCAGCAGGTCGCCGAGTTCGTCGTTGCGGTCCACCACCAGCGACACACTGAAGTCCCCATCGCTGTAACAGGCGACACTGGTCTGCATGGCACGCAGCACGCGATGCACGGGTCTGACGGCGCGGCGCGCGGCGAGCAGCGCCGGCACCAGTGCCACGGCAGCGACGACCGCCATGAGGGACCAGGTTCCCTTGATGTACGGAATGAGAAACAGGCCGAGCGCGGCAGTGGCCAGCATCATGGCGAACAGCAGCAGGGTCAGTTTCAGTACGAGGCTGATTTTCATGCCGCGGTCCGCGTCAGGAACGCATGCCCAGTCGTTCCATGCGGCGGTACAGCGCCTGTCGCGACAGCCCCAGGGAAGCCGCCGCCCGCGACACATTGCCGCCTGCGGCGCGCAGGCTGGCCTCGATCGCCGCCCGGTTCAGGCCCTCGTCCTCGCTCGGTCCCTGGGCCTTGGGACCCGGCAGGTTCAGATCCGCGGCCTGGACCTGGCGACCGCCGACCAGCAGCCTGGCCCGTTCCACCACGTTGCGCAGCTCGCGCACATTGCCCGGCCAGGAATGCTGCAGCAGCGCCTGCCGTGCATCATCGCTCAGCGTCAGGTCTGAACCGAGGAAGTACTGCGCCAGAGGCAGAATATCGGCCGGGCGCGCCGCCAGCGCCGGCAGCGGGATTTCGATGGTGTTCAGACGGTAGTACAGATCTTCACGGAACACGCCCTGGCGGATCATCTGCGGCAGTTCCGCGTTGGTGGCGCTGATCACACGCACGCGGGTCGAACGGGTGCGGCTTGAACCCAGTGGTTCGAACTGGCCTGACTCCAGTACCCGCAGCAGCTTCACCTGTCCGGACAGCGGCAGGTTGCCGATCTCATCCAGCAGCAAGGTGCCACCGTCGGCGGACTCGAAGCGCCCGACGCGCGCGCGGTTGGCACCGGTGAAGGCGCCCGCCTCGGCGCCAAACAGTTCCGCCTCGATGAGCTCGGCCGGCAATGCCCCGCAATTGACTGCAACAAAGGGCCCACCACGGACCGAGGAGTTCGCATGCACGATGGCCGCGATGCGTTCCTTGCCGGAGCCGTTCGGGCCGGTGATGAGCACCGGCACTTCGGCACGTGCGACCCGGCACGCCAGCTCCACGGCGGCCTCCATGGCCCGCGACTCGTACACCACGCCGCACAGGTCATAGCTCTTCGCCAGATGGGCACGCTGCTGGGCGCGCTCGCGGTGCAGACGTGCCGTCTCCCGCAGGCTCTGCGACAGTTCCAGCAGGTTCTCCACCGCCGCCAGCAGTCGATCATTGTCCCAGGGCTTGGCCACGTAGTCCGCCGCGCCCGCCTTCACCAGCTGCACGGCGGATTCCAGGTGGGTCCAGGCCGTGAGCAGGATCACCGGCAGGTCAGGATGGCGCCCACGGATGTCCCGGAACAGCGCCACTCCTTCCACCCCGGAGGTGGTGTCGGCGCTGAAATTCATGTCGGCGATGACCAGATCGACCGTGGTCCTGGCAAGGGTGGCAAGGCCTGCATCGGGCGACGCGGCCGTCAATGTGGTGATGTCATGCAAACCGAACAGCAAGCTCAGGGCTGTGCCGACCGCAGGGTTGTCATCGATCACCAGGACCGTACGCATGTCAGACATGTTAACGGATCGCTACCGGCCCGTCCGAAAGCGCGTCCACATACGTGTCCGCAAGCGCACGAAGGCATCACTGCCCAGTCGTTCCGGAATCAATCGCGTCGCCAGCGGCCCACGGGGATAGATCGCGGCATTGGTGAGCTGCGCCTGCACCAGGGGTTGCGAGGCTGCGTTGCCATTCGGGAAGTGGATGGCATTGGCGTTCTGCGCTGCAACCTTGGCGTCCATGAGAAAGTTGATGAAGCGAAGCGCATTGGCGGGATGCGGGGCGTCGGCGACGATTGCCGCGGTGTCTATCCACATCACGGCGCCTTCACGCGGGATGCTGTAGCCGATGGCGCGGCTGGAGCCGGCGAGGCGCACCCGCTCCTGCACCTGCAGCGCATCACCATTGCTGGCGATGATCAGGCACAGATCTCCCTCGGCCAGCTGGGCCACCAGCGAGTCGCTGCCGATCTTGCGGATAAAGGGCCGTACCGCCATCAGTGCAGCTTCGGCCCGCGCCAGCACCTTGGGATCTTCGCTGTCAGGCTTTTCGCCCAACCATGCCAGCACGCTCGCCACGATCACCGCCGGTGATTCATACAGGCCGATGCCGCAGTCGGCGAAGTGCGCCGCGACCTTCGGATCAAAGAGCATCGCCCAGCTGTCGAGCGGTGCCTGCGGCAGCCGCGCGCGGATCTGCGTCTCATCATAGGCGAAGCCGGTGATACCCCAGGCATAGACGACGGCGTGAGCATTGCCGGGGTCGTGCCGCGCCAGCTCGCCCATGAGCACCGGATCCATGTTGGCGAGATTCGGCAGCCCGGACTTGTCGAGCACGCCGATCGCTCCGGCCCGTTGCAGCATCTGCAGATAGGAGGACGACGGAAACACCACGTCGTACCCGGAATGTCCGGCCAGAAGTTTCGCGGCCAGAGTCTCGTTGGAGTCGAAGACATCGTAATGGACTTGGATGCCGGTCTGCGTTTGAAACTGCCGCAGGAGCTCCGGCTTTACATAGTCGTACCAGTTGTAGACGTTCACCACCCGCTCTGCGGAAGCGGCGCCAGGCGTAGTACGCGACGGTGTAGACGCGCCGCAGCCTCCCAGCACGGCGCCGAGCAATCCGAGCAGGATGTAGTAACCCAGCATCAGCGGCCTCATGCAGGGCCGCCCCTACAAATCGCGTATTGCTGCCGCCGGCGGAATTGCCGCGGCGCGCAGCGCGGGCCACAGCACCGCGGCTTGACTCAAGACCAAGACCACGACCGCCCCGA
The DNA here is from genome assembly GCA_035943195.1 of Steroidobacteraceae bacterium. GTDB lineage: Bacteria > Pseudomonadota > Gammaproteobacteria > Steroidobacterales > Steroidobacteraceae > DAIDKA01. The sequence goes on along the minus strand of DASZCK010000309.1, from coordinate 15,708 downwards.
CCACAACGTATCCGGCGCTCATGCGGTTCAATATCAGGGTCTGCGCCAGCCAGGTGTTGCCGCCCAGGCCGATCGCAATGCCCAACGCCGCACCGGTCCCGGCGATCAACAGGTTCTCGAGCTGGAAATAGCGCACGATGTCCATGCGCCGCGCGCCCAGCGCACGCCGCATGCCGATCTGCCGGCGGCGCTGCGCCACCCAATACAGCACCAGTCCAACGATGCCACAGGCGGTGACCGTCAACAGCAGCGCACATAGGGCCGCCAACAGTATGCTCAAGGAGCGATCGGTCTGATAGGCCCGCTGGCGGGTCTCTGCAAACGGCACTACGGAGCTGATGATGCGTCGGCGCGTGACGGCATAGAGACCGTCGCGGACCTTGGCCATGGCGAGCGCGAGCGCGCCGGGGCGGGTGCGCACCAGGTAGGTCATAAAACCGCCGAGGTAGTGATTTGGGACGAATATGGAGTTTTCGACGGTTGCCTGATCGTGGTTGTAGCCGGCTCTGAAGGACTGCGCCCGCTCCACGATACCCACGATGCGCAAAGGGTGCGCGTCTCCATTTATGTACGCGGTCTCACCGAGGGCATTGCCGGATGGAAACAGCGCCTGTGCAAGCCGTTGCGTCAAAACGATGCTGGGCGCGTGTACATCGTCACCGATGTGCAGATCCTGCACCTCGTCAGCGTTGAACCAGCGCCCCGCAATCAGCTTCACGCCATACACGGCAAGCCCGTGTTCGTCGACGAAATATTCCGCGGTCATGGCCGCCGGCTGCCGCTGGTTGGGCTGCGGGTTAATGCCCGTGGCCCAGCCGGAACCGCCCAGTGGAAAGCCGTCGACGGCCTCGGCATCCAGCACGCCGGGGAGCGAGCGCAGGGCGCCAAGGTCTGCGGCGATACGCGGTTTCAGATCGCCGGGCTGTCCCACCCAGGAGTTGACCACGGTAAAAAGATTCGCTTCGTTCATGCCACTGGGGCGCGCCATCTGCTCCCGGTATTGCTCGATGATGGACAGGCAATTGCAGACGATCGCCAGCGTCACGGCGACCTGCAGTGCAATCAGCATGGCGCCAACCTTATTGCGGCGCAGAGCAGAGAGAATCGGTAGGATTTCCACGCGCTGTCCTTGGTTATTGTGTTTTCAGCTGCCACGCCGGCTGCACGTGGCTCGCGCGCCAGACCGGGTATAGCGCCGAGCACACCGTGGCACAGACGGCCAGCACCAGTGTGATGACCACCATGCCGCCATCAAGGGACGTGGCGCGAGCCACCGCTGCCGTCGCCCCGGTAACCATGTGCAGTGCCCGCTGGCTGGCGAGGCCCGCGGCGGCGAGTCCCAGTCCCAACACGCCTCCCGGCAAACCCACCACTGCGGTTTCCATCAGACATTGCAGACCGATGTCCCCGCGCGATGCCCCCATGGCGCGCCGCACGCCCAACTCGCCCGCACGCCCGGAAAAACGGGCCAGCATCAGCCCGGCCGCATTGGTCAGGCACACGATCAGGAATCCGAATGCCACCACGCTGCTCACCCGCAGCGTATCGGGCACCGAGATCTCCAGCGCCATCCACTGACGCACGTCACGCAACGCGACGTTGGGCGGCCAATGAAACCGGCCCAGCTGGCGCTGCTGCGCGGCGTAGTTGTAGAGGAATGCCCGGTAGTCGCGCGCCGCCGCCGCGGTCGGCAGCTGCACCCAGAACTGGATCCAGGTGCAGTCGGAGGCCAGCTGCCCCGCCCAACCCGGGGCGAAGCGACTTGCGCAGCTGATCAAGCCGTACATCGCCATCTGCCGATCGATGGCGGTGGAAAATGGCAGAAATACGCTCTCGGCGTCGGCCAGGCCATTGCCCTGTCCCAAATCGTAGTAGCGCGGCACAGGATTCCAGTCACCGATGACGCCGACGATCCGATAGTCGCGGTCGCTCAGGCTGATGGTCTTGCCGACGGCAGCGGCGTGAGGAAAGAGTCGATCGGCGAGTTTTGAGCTCAGCACCACGACATTGGTACTGGCTGCATCATCCGCCTGGCTCCAGGGACCGCCGTTGCGAAACGGCACCTCGAACATGCTGAAAAAATCCGTGTAGGCGGCGCGGCCATTGACGGACAGGGGAACCCCGTCGGGCGCCACCGCGTCCAGCGAGACGGAGTACATCGCTGTCTGCTGTTCTGCTCGATGAGCCCTCATGAGGGCCATGGCGTCTCGGTAGGTCAGCTGATCGGACAGCTTCCTGACAGCGGTGGTCGCGGCGGGTCCGGTCGGGGGCCCCCAAGCATCTATTTGCGGCACGAACAGCTGCGATGACTTATCCGGAATGGGGTCGACCGCCATGGCCCGCAAAGTGGTCAGCACCGTTGCTGAAGCACCGATGCCAAAACCCACGACCGTCACCATGAGCGCCGTGAGCGCCACATTGCGCCTCAAGCTGCGCAGCGCCAGACCGAAGTAGTAGCCAAGCATGAGCCTGTCCCCTTTGAGGATGCGAACTATTGCGCCCGCGTCGCCGTCGCCGGCGGAATCGACGCCGCCCGCAATGCCGGCCACAGCACCGCCCCCTGGCACAGCACCAGCACGATGAGCGCGCCGAGGCAGATATAGCCGAGGCTCATGCGGTTCATCTCGAAGCTCGCGGCCAGGCCGGTATTCATGGCAAGGCCCAGGGCAATGCCCAGGATGCAGCCCACACCCGCGATCAGCAGATTCTCGGTTTGGAAGTACGCCAGGATGTCGACGCGGCGGGCACCCAGTGCGCGCCGCATACCTATATGGGGCCGACGCTGCGCAACCCAGAAGGCAGTCAGGCCCACGACGCCAAAGCCGGTGACGGCAAGCATCAGCGCGCTCACCACGGCGAGCATGACGGCCATGGTACGCGGCAGCAGGTAAGCGGCATGACGACTTTCACTGAAGGGTGTTACCGCCTGAATGACACGATGACTGTCGAGGGCGAGGAGCTTGTCCTGCACCGCATGCATGACCGCGGCCAGCTGTCCGGGTCGCGCGCGCACGACGTACTGGGTGCTCTTGCCCAATGGCAGAGCCGGCAGAAACATGGATTGTTCCGTCTGGGCGCCATTGCTGGCCCAGGGAGTCTGCGCCTCTTCTATCACGCCGATGATGCGGCTGGACTCCCGTGGGTTGAAATACACGATCTGACCCAGGGCATTGCCGGCAGGAAAAAGCGTCTTGGCCAGAGCCTCGGTAACGACGATCACGGCCGGTGTTTTGTTTTCGTAGTAGCGCAACAGCCCGACCTCGTCGGCGTGGAACCATCGGCCGGCGATAAGCTTCAGGCCGAACGTGGCAAGCCCATGGTCATCGGTGTAGTAGATAGCGGGCACCGCACTCGGTGTGCGCTGATCCGTCTTGACGCTCAAGGGCAGCGAATAGCCACCGTTGTCCAGCGGAAAACTGATGGCAAAAAAGCTGTCCACCACTCCGGGGAGCCCCCGCAGGGCCGCCAGGTCGCCCCTGATCTGCGCCTCCAGATCGGGTTGATCCGCGATCCAGGCCGTGCTGATCGTAAAGATGTTCGCTTCGTCAATACCGGTGGGTCGCTGCATGCGCTGTGTGAACTGCTGAATTACCGACAGGCTGTTGCAGACAATGGCCAGCGTGAGCGCCACCTGCAGTCCAATCAGTAACGCTCCCACCTTGCTTTTGGTCAGGGCCCGCAGAATCGGCAGAAAATCCATGCATTGCTCCTGGGCTTGCCGTTACTGGGCTTTCAATTGCCAGGCGGGATGTACCCTGCTGGCGCGCCAGGTGGGATACAAACCGGCGCTGACGGTAACGACGACACCCACGACCAGAGTGGTCACCGCCATGCCGGCATCCAGCGAGATCAGGCGCTGCACATCCACTCCCCAGCGGCTGGCCTCGGCCAGCAGCGCACGCATGCCGGCCGCGCCGGCGGCCGTGAGCATCAGTCCCAATACTCCGCCGACCAACCCAATCAGGAGCGTTTCGGCCACGCACTGCTGGAAAATCGCGCCGCGCGAAGCGCCCAATGCTCGGCGCAGCGCCAGCTCGCGCGCGCGGCTGGAGAACTTCGCCAGCAACAGCCCGACCGCGTTGATCAGGCACACCACCAGGAACCCGTCCGCGACGAACGAGATGGCGCGCACCGCAGGCGGCACCACGTTCATGTAGCTCAGCCACTCCTCGACATTTCGCAGCTCGACGCGGGGTGGCCAGTGAAACCTTCCCAGTTGCCGCTGTTCAGCCGCGTAGTTGCGCAGGAAGCTTGCGTAGTCCCGTGCCTGCGCGGCGGTGGGGAGTTCCGCCCACAACGAGATCCAGACGCAATCCGAATTCAGGTGCGCATCCCAGCCGCCGCTGGGCGCTCCCTGACAGTTCTCGTTGCCGGAGGTGTTGAGATGCCGGTCGATGGCGGTCGGAAAGGGAATGAAGAACTGCTCGGCCTCACCGAAGTCTCCGGAGAACAGATCGTAGAAGCGCGGCATGGGTTGCCAGGGCTTGATGATCCCGACGACACGATAGTCGCGATCGCTGAGATTGATGACCTTGCCAACCGCATCCATGTGCGGGAACACTCGATCCGCAAGCTTCGAGCTGAGCACCACGACATTGGCCCGCTTGTCCTCCTCAGCGCGACCCCAGGGCCCGCCCGAGCGGAACGGCACGTCGAACATGGCGAAGAAGTCCCGATGGGTCGCCCGACCCTGGCTGCGAAACGAGCGGGCACCCACGGGGGTCACGTCCTGACTCACGGCATACATCGCCGCCTGACGGGTGGCGTGCTGCGCCCGCATCAGGGCCGTGGCATCGCGGTAGGTCAGCTGACCGGGCAGATTGTCTCTGCCGCCCTGCCGCGATTGCGGTCCCCAGATATCAATCTGCGGCGTGAACAGCTGCGCGGACTTCTGCGGAATGGGATCGCCCGACATGCCCCGCATGACGGTGTACACGGTCATCGAGGCGCCGATGCCAACGCCGACGGCTGCAATCATCAGTGCGGTGAGGACTACGTTGCGCCGCAAGCTGCGCGCCGCCAGTCTCAGGTAGTAACCGATCATCGCAGTGCTCCTCGCCGAGCGCGTTTGTGCCAGTGGCTACAAGCCACGGGTCGCCAATGAAGGTGGAGTGGAGGCCGCCCGGTAGGCGGGCCAAAGGACTGCCAGCTGGCATAGCACCAGAACGATGAGCGCACCGATGCCGATGTAGACCCAGCTCATGCGGTGGGTCCCCATGTGCGTCGCCATCCACAGGTTCGCGCCCAGCCCCCCCAGCACTCCCAGCACTGCACCGGTGCCGGCGACCAGAAGATTCTCAGTGTGGAAATACCGCAGGATGTCGATGCGCCGCGCCCCGAGTGCGCGGCGCAGACCGATCTGCCGTCGACGCTGTGCCACCCAGTACATGGTCAAGCCTACGGTGCCAAATCCGGTGATTGCGAGCAGCAGCCCGCACACCGTGCCCAGCAGCCAACTCTCGGATTTCTGAATCTGGTAGGCGCGGGTACGCGTCTCGGAAAACGGCATGAGCTGGTCGATGACGCGCTGGCGGGTGACCGCGTAGAGCCGGTCCGGCGCCGCATGCATCACCGCTGCCAGCTGGCCCGGTCGGGCGCGCACCAGGTAACTCATCTGGTTGGCCACAAACTGCAGCGGCAGGAACGTGGAATACTCCGCGAATTCGTCGCCGAAGCCCTGCGCCGGCCACGGCGTCTGCGCTCGTTCCACCACGCCGATGACCCGCACCGGGGCGTTCGTGACCATGTAGATCACTTGGCCGACCGCATCGCCCTTGGGAAAGAGCTTCTTGGCAAGCGCAGCGGTCAACACGGCGCTGGGAGTGGCCTTCTGATCATCGACGCGCATTACCTGAATCTCGGAGGCGGAAAACCAGCGCCCCGCAACCAGCTTCAGTCCCATGGCATCAAGCCCGTGCGTGTCGTTGAAATACAGTGTCGTGGACGTCGCGCCCCCGTTGGTCTGGTCAGGCTTCAACCTTATGCCCCAGCCCCAGCCACCACCGCGCAACGGATAACTGTTGGTGGCTTCCGCGTCCTGCACGCCCGGAGTGTTGCGCAGAGCGGCCAGGTCCGCCTCGATGCTTTCGTGCAAATCCTCGGGTTCACCCACCCAATGGTTCTGCAGCGTGAAGATGTCGGCCTCGTCGATGCCACTCGGACGACCCATGGCCGCGAGGTGTCCCTGGATGATTGACATTCCGTTCGCCACCACCGCCAGCGTCAGTGCAATCTGCAGTGCCACCAGGATGGCGCCGACCTTGTTGCGCCTCAACGCGGAGAGGATTGGAACGATTTCCATGTCGAACTTACTGCGCCTTGAGTTGCAGGGCAGGCTGGACACGAGTTGCACGCCACGTCGGATACAACCCGGAACACAATGTTGCCCCCACGGCCAATGCCACGGTCAGAGCCATGACTTGTGGATCCAGACGCATCAGTCCGCCCACGTATTGCGCCAGGTAGCCTAGGCTCGCGCGATTGGCCGCAAGGCCGAGGGCCGTGAGCGCCAGGCCCAGAATCCCTCCCAGTACTCCCACCACCGCGGTTTCTGTCAGGCATTGCAGGAAAATATCGGATCTGGTGGCTCCGAGCGCCCGACGAACCCCGAACTCACTGGCCCGCGCCGAAAATCGCGCCAGCATCAGTCCCACGGCGTTCACCAGGCACACCGTCAGGAACCCGAACGCCAGTAGTGAATTGACGCGGACTTCATCCGGTATGACATGCATGAGGGCCAACCATTGGTGCACATTGTTCAGCTGCACCAGCGGCGGCCAGTGGAAGCGCCCGAGCCGCTGCTGCTCCGCCGAGTAATTGATCAGGTATTGCTTGTAGTGGCGAACCGCCGCGGCATTTGGCAGCTCCGCCCAGAAACCGAACCAGATGCACTCACCGGACAACCTTCCAGCCCACCCGGAAGGCGGCAAGACTGCACAGTTGTAGTTGCCATTGGTCTGCATCTGATGCCCGATGGCCGTCGTGAAGGGGATGAAAAAGTCCTCGACATCTGCAAAGGCGTTGCCATTGATGACGTCATAGAAGCGCGGCGTCGGGCTCCACGCGTCAAGCACACCGGTCACGCGATACGGCCGTCCGCCGAGACTCACGGTCTGGCCCACCGCCGAGCTGTGCGGAAACAGCCGTGCCGCCAATGTCTTGCCCAGCACCACCACATCGGCACGGTCGGTCTCGTCCTTCACGCTCCACGCGGCACCGGACTTGAAGGGAACCTCGAACATCGCAAAGAAATCCCGGTACGTTGCACGCCCCCCCTGCGAGAACGGAATCCCTTTGGGCGGTGTGACATCAAGGCCGACGGGGTACATGGCCGCCTGTCGCGGTGCCAAATGAGCCTGCATGAAGGCCGTGACATCCCGATAGGTGAACTGGGGCGGCAAGCGGACTTCCCCGGTGTCGCCCTTGGGTCGCGTGTTCGGACCCCAGACGTCAATTTGCGGCACGAACAGTCGGTCGGATTTGTCGGGGATGGGATCACCGGACATGGCGATGAGGACCGTGAGCACCGTCATATAGGCACCGATCCCCACTCCCACCGCGGCGATGATGAGCGAGGTCAGGATGACATTGCGTCGCAACGTCCGCAGCGCCAGGTTCAGGTAGTAACCCAACATCAGAGGTATCGCTCCTAGTGACCGCGAATGGCAGCCACGGGCGGCAGCATTGCCGCCCGCAGGGCCGGCCACAGCACCGCAATCTGGCTAAGCAGGAGCAGCATTATTGCAGCGACGATGATGTAGGCGGCGCTGAACCTGGTCATCTCGAAAGCACTCGCCAGCCACGCGTTGCCGGCCAGACCCATGACAACACCAAGCACCGCCCCGAACCCGGCAATCAGCAGGTTCTCCGTCTGAAGGTAGCGCAGAACGTCCGCGCGCCGTGCGCCTAGCGCGCGGCGCATGCCGATGTACTTGCGACGCTGCACCACCCAGTACGCGGTCAGGGCGACGATACCCAAGACCGTGACCATCATCATCAACAGACACACCACCGCCAGGATTAAAATCAGTGAGCGGTCCGAGCGATACCTCTCGGCGCGCGTCTCCGCGAAGGTCTGAGCTTCGCTGATGATGCGAGCCCGGCTGAGGGTGTAGAGCTGCTGCTGAGCTACGGCCAGCAGCGCGGCGTTCCTGCCCGGCCGGGTGCGCACCACATACGCGATGCTGGGGGATACGGTCTGAATGGGCTCGAGTACCGCATTCTCGGCGCCAAACAGCACCGATTCATTCGCCGCCCAAGGGGTTTGCGCCCGCTCCACAATGCCGATAATGCGCGTCGGGGCGGAGCTGGTCAGATAGATGTCCTTGCCAAGAGCGTCGCCCCGTGGGAAAAGCGCTTTCGCCAGTGCCTGGCTGACGATGACGACCGGTGGGGGCGCCCAATCCGTCCCCACCGGCTGCTCTTTGAACTCCGTGGCGGTGAAATTCCTGCCCGCAATCACACGCAGACCCCAGGTCTGCAGCGTGCGCTCCGGGAAACTGTACTCGGCGGCGTTCACGCTGCTGGCCTTGAGGTCCGACGTTCGCGTGACGCCCGTCGACCCGCCGTAGCCGCGCAGCGGAAAGCTGTGAACTGCCACGGCATCCACCACGCCTGGAATGGCGCGCAACCGCGCCAGGTCTGCCTGGATGCGCGCCGACAGGTCAGTCATGGAGCCGGAGAACTGGTTGGCCATGGTGAAGATATCCGCCTCATCGAGGCCTGTGGGCCGTCGCATGTGCGCGATCCGCTGCTGCACCACGGACAGCGAATTGGCCAGGATCGCGATCGTCAATGCTATCTGCAGTCCGATCAGGACGGCACCGATCTTGCGATGGCGCAGCGCGCGGATGATGGGCATGATTTCCACCACTTACTCCGCCTTGAGCTTCCAGGCCGGTGCCAGGCGGCTGCTCTGCCACGCCGGATACGTCGCGGCCAGGGTTACCGCAACCAGAGCCAGCACTACGGTTGTCAGCACCGCGTTGGCATTCAGATCGATCAGGCGGGCGTAATCCTCCCGCAGAATGGCACGCTCAAAGGCCAGGCCCAGCGCCGTCACCCCTAATCCGAGTATCCCGCCAGCTACCCCCACGAAGGCACCCTCGGCAAGACACTGCGCGAATATCTGTGCCTTGCTGGCGCCGAGTGCCCGGCGCACGCTGAACTCCGTGGCGCGGCCACCGAGCTTGGCCAGCATCAGCCCCGTGGCACTCACCAGGCACAGGGTCAGGAATCCGAACGCGGCGTAAGTTGAAATCTTCATCTCGCTGGGCACGATGTGCTCGGCTTGCAGAGTTTCGTTGATGTCCAGAAGCGCGACGTTTGCGGCCCAATGAAAGCGCCCGACACGGCGCTGCTCCGCGACATAGTTGCGCAGGAATGCGAGATAGGCCGGTCGCTGTGCCGCTGACGACAGCTCTACCCAGAACCCGACCCAGCGGCACTCCGAGCGGCTCATTAGGTCCCAGTCGTGGGATGGCGGCTTGTCGCAGTAACTGCCGCCATAACTGAAGAGCCTGCGGGCGGCCGCGGTGGTGAGCGGCAAGAAGATGTCCTCGGTCTCCTGGTACAGCCGGCTGCTCAGGTCGTACACCCGCGGCTGGAACCGCCACTGCGCCAACACCCCCACGACGCGATAGTTCTGCTCCCCGAGAGTGATCGTCTTACCCACGGCGTCACCGGCCGGAAACAGCCGCTGCGCTATCTTGGAACCGAGAACGACGACGTTCGCGCGGTCATCGTCGTCCGCCTTCGACCAGGGCATTCCGGCTGCGAAGGGCACCTCGAACATTGCAAAGAAGTCGGAAGATATGGCTCGACCCGTTGCGGTGAAGGGGATGGCATCCCCGCTCCGCGGCGTCACGCTGAATACCGGTGCATACATGACCGTCTGCCTGATGCCCTGGTGCGCACGCATCAGTGCCATCGCATCCGGATAGCTCAGCAGATCACTCGCCGCGGCGTTGTTGGGTACATCCGGGCCCCAGTTGTCGATGCGCACGGAGAACAGCCTCGCGGATTTGGCCGGTATCGGATCTGCCGATAGGGCACGCAGCGCCGTCAGTACCGTCATGGAGGCGCCGATGCCGAAGCTGACGCCGATGATCATCAGTGAGGTCAGCACCACATTGCGCCGGAGGCTGCGCAGCGCCAGTTCGATGTGGTACCTGATCACGCCTGACCTAGGCGCCGGGCTGCGGGGCCGACTCGCCGATAAGCCTGGCCGGTGCCGCCAGATCGATCACCTGGCCGTCAACGATTCTGACCTCGCGCTGCGCGCGCGCGGCCAGTTCCGGATCGTGCGTCACCATCACGATGGTGGCGCCATCCCGATGCAGTTCCTCCAAAAGCTGCATGACCCCACGGGCCATCTGGGTATCGAGATTTCCCGTAGGTTCGTCCGCCAGCAGCAGCTTGGGACCGCCCGCCAGCGCGCGGGCGATGGCGACGCGCTGCTGCTGACCGCCCGACAACTCCGCCGGGTAGTGCTTTGAGCGTGCCGACAGTCCGACGCGCTCAAGCGCCTCGTTGATGCGCTTGCGGCGTTCGGCGCCGGGCAGCCTGCGGTAGCGCAACGGCACGTCGACGTTGTCAAACACGTTGAGATCGGGAATCAGGTTGAAGGACTGGAAGATGAACCCGATCTTCTGGTTGCGCAGTCGCGAGCGCTGGTTGTCGTTGAGGCCGTGGACGTCGGCGCCATCCAGCTGGTACTGCCCGCCGGTGAACTCCTCGAGCAGGCCCGCGATGGTCAGGAAGGTGGTTTTGCCGGAGCCCGAGGGACCGGTTACTGCCACGAACTCGCCCTCCTTGACATGGATGGAGAAGTCCCGCAGGGCGTAGGTCTCGACCACTTCGGTGCGGTAGACCTTGGACAAATGAGTCATCTTCAACATACGCTTCTCCGTATCCTTCAGTGAGTGACGATGACGCGATCCGCGCCATTGAATGCGTCCGAACCTGAGACAACGACTTGGTCGCCGACGTTCAAACCATCGAGAATTTCGACCTTCTGCACGCTCTGCGCGCCCAGGCGCACCGGGCGCCGCTCGGCGACGCCGTCATGAACCACATAAGCGTAGCCTGCATCCTGATCCACGAAGCTGCCGCGCTCGACCATCAGGACATCGGCGCGCTTATCAATCAGGATGCGTACCGCCAGGCGCTGGCTCTGTCGCAGGCCCTCAGGCTGCGCCCCCGTGAACCGCAGGCGTGCGGTGACCTCCCCGGACACCACCTCGGGCGAAACGCCGCTCAAAGTGGCCGACCACTGGCGCCCATCGCCTTCAAGGGTTGCCGACATTCCGGGCTGCAGATCGCGCGCCAGGCTCTCCGGCACCTTGATCTCCACTTCGAGATTCGACAGATCGATGACGGTGAGAAGCGGCGCGTCCTTGGCCACACTGGCACGCTCGGCGACCTGCACCTGGCCCACCCGGCCGGCGACCGGTGATTGCACCTGCAGGGCACTGACCTGCCGCTGCAGGTCGCTCACCACCAGTTGCTGGCGGTCGAACAGCGCCTTCTTGCTGCTGACATCGAATTGCGTCTGTTTCGGCGCCGCGTCCGAATCCGCCTGCGCCTGCCGGAAGGCGAAATCCGCTTTCTCCAGATCGTCCTTGGCCTTGAGAGCCTGCAGCTCGGTGTAGGCGCCCAATTCGAAGGCCTTGGCGCTGCGATCGGCTTCCCGCTGTGCCGTGGTCCGATCGACCCGGGCCTGCTCGAACTTGTCCGAAAGCTCACGCAGCTTGCTCGCGGCATCAAGTTGGGCGCGTTGCCAATCGACCCGCATACTCTCCAGCGTCGCCCGCTCCTGCGACAGTTTTGCGGTGAGATCCGGACTGTCGATCACGGCCAGGACCTGGCCTTTTTTCACCGCATCCCCGGCGTGCACGTGCAGGGAGATGATGCCGGTCTCGATGGCATAGAGGGTGGGACTGGAGGCGGCGACCACCTGGCCGTCGGCGGCCACATCGCGCACGAACAGCCCCCGTTCCACGGTGGCGATGGTGAGCCGCGAGCGGTCCACTGAGCTGTTGATGCCGCTGAAGCGCAGCAGCCACGTCACCAGCGCGACGGCGCCAACTGCGACGCATGCGCCGACGATGATCAGGCGGCGGTGGCGACGCCACGCCGAGGGCTGCTCCAGCTGCGTATCCTGCCCGGCCGTATCGCGCATCCGGATCGCCTCGGCGCCATCAGCTTCGGACTCATAGTCTTTGAATTTGGACATTCGGATGTATGCCAGAGTGGGATTACGGACTGTGCTCGACCAGCAGCGAGTCGACGGCGACCAGATCGGCTTCGGACAAACGGCCAGCCTGCTGCTTGAGCGTCAGGAGCGCCGTCAGGTAATCGTAGCGGGTCTGGCTGTAGAGCAACTGCGCCACGAAGTACTGGTTCTGCGTGGACAGCAGGTTGTACTCGGCGCTGGTGCCGAGCGCGAATTCCAGACTACGCTTACTGGCCTCGACGGCCACTCCGGCTGAATCCACGTTGCGGCGCGCCGCGGCAATGCGCGACACGCCGGTCACGACATTACGATACGAGGAGCGCGTCAGGCGTTCGGCGTCCCGCTGCGCTCCCGCGGACAGCGCCAGCGCCTGCTTCCACAGTGCACGCGATTGCCGTACCTGGGAGGCCACGGCGCCCCCCTGGAACAGGGGCCACACCACCGAGACCCCGATCTGGTCGTCCTGTGAACTGCCGCCGACCGTGAGGTCGCCAAAGCCCCGATTGCGGCCCGCGGCGAGCACCACCGTTGGCAGAGCCTTACCGTGCTGTACATCGATGTTCCGATCGGCGGCAGCGACCTGCAGTTGTGCGGCCCGTACCAGGGGATTGTCCTTCAGAGCCGCTGTGACCCAGGCGTCCACCGATGCCGGATCGGGGGACTCAAGGGGAATGGGATCGCGCAGCGCCGCCACCATCGCCGTGGGCGCTCCGGTCACTTCGCTCAACAGCAGCTCGGCATCATCCAACGCATTCTGGGTGTCAATGACGGCCTGTGCGGTCTGGTCGTAGTACGCCTGGGCCTGCTCGGAGTCGGCCCGCGCCCCGACGCCGGTCTGCTGGCGTCCCCGCGCTTGGTTCAACAGCACGCCATAGGACTGGCGCGCACCCTGTTGGGTCACCAGGGCATCGTGCGCCGACAGCACACCGAAATAGGCCTGCGCCACGCGCAGCATCAGGGATTGCTGCGCCGCCAAGAGATTGGCTTCGGCCGCCGCGGCCGTTGCGCTCGCTTCACGCAGCTGGCTGAAAGCCTGAAAACTCCACAGGGTCTGTGAGAGGTTCAGGCCATAACCGTGGGTATCGCCGAAACACACCTGGGTTGCCGCTCCGGCTGCGATCTGGCAACCGGTGATAGTGGTACTCGCCACAGTCTGGGGCGCAATCAGTTGCTCCCCTAGCCGCTCGCGTTCCGCGGAGGCATTGGCACTGACCTGCGGCAACAGCAATGCCAGCGCCTGGGGCTTGGACTCGATGGCGGCATCGCGCTGCGCCAGGGCGGCCTGCAAGGTCGCATCATGCTGCTGCGCCTGGTGGTAGAGCTGCAGCAGATCATTGGCCCATGCCCCGGGCGCAAGGCACGCCAGAGCGCCTGCCAGGAGCACCGCACGCCATCCTCCTAACCTTGTCCCGCCCATCGTTGCTTTGCGCCAATTGCCACTATCCCAGGCCCGAAAAGCAATCGCCATGCCAGGATTATCTGGCATGTAACTCACTGTTTATGCTTGTCTTTATCTCATGTATCCGGGACCTGCGGGTGTCCGCGGACACTCCTGCGGACAGCTTCGCGGACAGCTGCGGTAAGCGGCCATGGGTCGCATCAGCTGGCCGCGGCCGGTAGGATGCCGCGTTTGTTTGGCGTGGACACCCTTTCCGCGCATGCGGAAATTGCTTGAAAACACCCGCCGGCCTGCTGCCCCTGATCGAAGACGGGGTCATAGACGAAGTCCTGCGTTCACTGAAAAGCGGCAAGGAAGCCACGGTCTACGTGGTCCGCGCCGGGGAACGGCTGTTGTGCGCGAAGGTCTACCGGGACATGGGCCAGCGCAGCTTCCAAAAACGGGCCCAGTACCAGGAAGGGCGCAAAATACGCGGCAGCCGGCAGGCGCGGGCCATGGGCAAGAGCACTCGCTTCGGCAAAAGGGAGCAGGAGGCGGCGTGGAAGAACGCCGAAGTGGATGCCCTGTATCGGCTGGTGGCCGCGGATGTGCGGGTCCCGAGGCCCTACGGCTACTTCAACGATGTGCTGCTGATGGAGATGGTGACCGATGCAGCGGGTGAGCCTGCGCCGCGCCTGGGCGAGATCGATCTGTCGGCCGAAACCGCCCTCGACTATCACGCCTTCCTCATCCGCCAGGTGGTGCGCATGCTGGCCATCGGCCTCATCCACGGCGACCTGTCGGAATTCAACGTACTGGTTGGCCATGCGGGCCCTGTCATCATCGACCTACCGCAGGTCGTGAATGCGGCCGGCAATAACGGTGCACTGGCCATGTTACAGCGTGACGTAAATAATCTACGTGGCACGCTGGGCCGCTTTGCACCGCAGCTGCTGACCACGCAATATGCGCGCGAAATGTGGTCCCTGTTTGAAAAGGGTGAACTGCATGGCGATACTGAGCTTACCGGGATGTTCGCCCAGGACCTGTCCACGGTGGACACGGATGGGGTATTACAGATTGTTGATGATGCACGCGAAGAGGCCGTCCGCCGCCAGTTGGGCCGGGAAACCGGCTAAACGCAACACGCGGGGCCGACCTTGCGGTATCTTGGCGCCATTGCTAAAGAGGGGCAGCGGATGCGCTTGAGCAAGACCGGCTATTACGCCGATTTCTTCATCTACGCCACGGTAGTGGTGACGGTCACCGTCGTCGCGGCCTGGCGCAATACCGCCTACGAGACCTCCATATGGCTGCTCACGGCGGCCGTCGGCGCGGCGTCCTGGACCCTGTTCGAATACCTTCTGCACCGCTTCGTGCTGCACCAGATACCGGTGTTCGCCGCGATGCACGACGCGCACCACCAGGCGCCATTGGCCTTCGTCGGCACGCCGACCTGGCTGAGCATGGGGGTGATTCTCGGTGCGGTGTTCCTGCCGGCATGGGCCCTTGGGTCATTCAATACGGCGAGTGCCCTCGCGGTCGGCGTGATGGCCGGCTTTTTCTGGTACGGCGTTGTGCACCACGCCATTCATTACCGCAAGCCACGCCTGATCGCGGTGCGGCTGCTGATGGCGTCGCGGCGCCATGCCCAGCACCACTACTCCAACCAGTCCGGAAATTTTGGCGTCACGACCTCATTCTGGGATCACGTCTTCGGCACGACACTGAACGTCGCCACCGATCGACCCGTCCAGGCGGAGTAGCGCGCCGCCATCGGCCTAGGATTTGCGGCGCGTGGAAGCTTTCTTAGTTTCGACCGCTTCAGTCGCCGTGGGCGAGTTGGGCGACAAGACTCAGCTGTTGAGCCTGATCCTCGCCTCGCGCCTGCGCCGACCGTTACCCATCATTGCCGGAATATTCGTGGCGACGCTGGCCAATCACCTGCTGGCCTGCTGGTTCGGTGAGTGGGTCGGCAAGCTGATCACCCCGCAGATCCTGCGCTGGGTCCTGGGCGTGTCGTTCATCGCGGTGGCCATCTGGGCCCTGATTCCCGACAAGATGGACGAGCAACTGGCGAGCCGCAGCGCCCAGG
>DASZCK010000308.1:0-6879 GCA_035943195.1 Steroidobacteraceae bacterium | reverse complement strand
GGCCCCGCGACAGCAGCCAGCGGCCCGCGGCGGTGTCGGCGATGGCAAGCAGCAGACCCCACCCCAGGCGTCGGGTCCAGGGTGTGGAACGGGGTGGGACCGCCGCATAGAAGGTTGCGCCCACGTCATGGTGCAGCTGCCAGGTGTTGCAGCGCAGTCGCCAGACCTGCGCACCGCTTCGCAGCACGACATCCGGCACAGCCAGCGCTTCCACGCTGACCTCCGTCAACGTTGACGGCAGCGCCGGCCGTTCGCTGCACATCAGCGAAAGCTGTGCCGCGCTGGACTCGCCGTCGGCCTGGCACAGAAGGCCGAGCAGCGTGATTCCGGCAGGGCCGGGGCCCGCGATCCACCTCACCGGACCTTGGAAGCGAAAGTTTTGTGGCACGTTCAACCCGCGGTCTCGAGCTCCCATACGGTGAGGGGCGCACCGCGGCGCAGCCAGAAGCCGGCGCCGATTTCGTGGAAATGACGTCGCAGTCGGGTGCGGTACCAGGTGCCGTCGCGCATGTGCACATCCGCGTCGGTGCGGCGGCGGTCGCAGTTCTGGCGCCAGTCCGTCGCCGTCAGGGCCCCGAAATACAGCAGCGCACGGCACAGGCGCCCCAGGTTGCGCAGCGCGCGCGCCGCACGCCGATTGTCCAGGTACTGCACCACGTCGTAGCAGATCACGAGATCAAAGGGTGTCGGATTGCTCCAGCTATCCACAGTGCCCTGCGCCCAGCCGAAGCGCTGGCACAGGTACTCGCTCACGTCCAGGCCCACGTAGCGGGCTTTGGGAAACCCCTTCTGCAGCGGTTTGCGCAACATGCCGGTGCCGCAGCCGGCGTCGAGGATGCGCCGCACCGGCAGGCCCACGTGGCCGGCGTAGGCGACGATGAGCCGCGCCCGGGCATGCATCTCCGCCCGACTGATGACCGCCGTCCGCGGGTCAAAGTAGAATTTCTGGTAATAGGCACGATCAAAGACCATGACTGGAACTATGCAACAGTCCGGGCCGAATTGGCGAGGCCACGCCCAGGCATTGCTGCGGGCCTGCGGCACGGGTAGATTGCACCGCCATGACAACCGATCGAACCGGCGCCGGGCCGACGCCGCTCAGACGCAACGCCGTCTGGCCCTGGCTGGTCATGCCCCTGGTCATTCTCGCCCTGTTCACCGTTCTGCATAATGTGCGCCGTTCGGGCGCCCCGGGTGATCAGGACAGCAGTTTCGACAGCGCCATACCGTAGAATCCGCACCCCCTCGCCACGGTTTCTCCCGCCCATGCCCCGTATTCCGAAGGTCGGCTTCGTCAGCCTCGGCTGCCCCAAGGCCCTGGTTGATTCCGAACGCATCCTCACCTCCCTGCGCTCCGAGGGCTACGAAGTCGCACCCAGCTACGACAAGGCCGACGTGGTGGTCGTCAATACCTGTGGCTTCATAGACGCCGCCGTTGACGAATCGCTGGATGCCATCGGCGAGGCACTCGAACAGAATGGACGCGTCATCGTGACCGGCTGCCTGGGGGCGCGGCCGGAGCGCATCCTCGAACGTCACCCGAGCGTGCTGAAGGTAACCGGGCCGCACGCCTACGAGGATGTGATGGCGGCGGTCCACGAACACCTGCCGCCGCGGCGGGACCCGTTTGTCGATCTGGTTCCCGCCCAAGGCGTGCGCCTGACGCCGCGCCACTATGCGTATCTGAAGATCTCCGAAGGCTGCAACAACAAGTGCAGCTTCTGCATCATTCCGAACCTGCGCGGCCTGCTCGTCAGCCGTCCCATCGACGAGGTGCTGCGCGAGGCCGAACGCCTGGTGCATGCCGGCGTGCGCGAGCTGCTGGTGATCTCCCAGGACACCAGCGCCTACGGCGTTGATATCCGTTACCGCGCCGGGACCTGGCACGATAGCCGCTACGAGACACGTTTCATCGACCTCGCGCGTGGCCTGGGGTCGCTCGGGGTATGGGTGCGCATGCACTACGTCTACCCCTATCCGCACGTCGATGACGTCATAGCGCTGATGAACGAAGGCAAGGTGCTGCCCTATCTTGATATTCCATTCCAGCACGGCAGTCCGAGCGTGCTCAAGCGCATGAAGCGCCCGGCGCACGCCGTGAATACACTGGATCGCATCCAGGCATGGCGGCGCGAGTGCCCGGACCTGACGCTGCGCAGTACCTTCATCGTAGGATTCCCCGGTGAGACCGAGGCCGAGTTCGAGGAGCTGTTGGCGTGGCTCACGGAGGCACAACTGGACCGCGTCGGCTGTTTCAAATACTCACCGGTCGAGGGCGCCACGGCCAATGCGCTGGCTGCGCATGTCGCGCCGGAATTGCAGCACGAGCGCTATGAACGTTTCATGCAGCACGCTCAGGCGATCAGTGCGCAGCGCCTGCGGCGGCGCATCGGGGCAACCCTCCCGGTGCTGGTCGACACCATCGACGGCCGCAGCGCCGTGGCGCGCAGCGCCGCGGATGCCCCGGAAATCGACGGCGTGGTGCGCATCACCAATGGCGGCAAACTCAAAGTCGGTGAGTTCGCGGAAGTCCAGGTGACCGGGGCCGATGCCTACGACCTGACGGCGCGGGTTCGCGCGGCGCGCCGCTAAGGCGGCTTGAGGGCACCCATGGACGCGCAGCTGATCGCCGCCTTGGCCGCCGGCGATGAGTCGACGCGGCTTAAGGCCGCCCTTGCGATCGGCTCCAATCCCGAACCGGGTCTGCTCGATGCCCTGCTGTCGCGGTGCGCCATCGAGCCCGACTTCTACGTGCGCGACATGCTCACCTGGGCGCTAACCCGTCTCCCAGCGCAGATCACCGTGCCCAGATTGCTCGAGGAGCTGCATTCGGAGCGCGCTCAGGCCAGGAGCCAATCGTTGCACACGCTGTCCAAGATCAAGGATGCCAGGGCCTGGCCCGCGATCACGCGATCCCTGATGCGCGACTCCGACGACGAGGTCGCGCGTAGTGCATGGCGTGCCGCCATCGTCCACGTGCCCGACGGGCAACAGCAGGAGTTGGCCGAGGAGCTGGCCACCCAGCTCGGTCGCGGTGACCGGCAGGTGCAACTCAGTCTGAGCCGCGCCCTTCGCGCCCTCGGAGCAGAAGTGATCGGGCCGGTTCTGCGCAAGGCGATGGCGAGCGACGACCCGGGCGTCCGCGCGCACGCGGGCGCTACCGAGCGACTCCTGCGCGAACCGGACGCCGGTTCCGAGTCTGCCGTCAACGAGGCGAAACGGAGATTCGCGCTCGGCAAGGAACCAGAGTCCTAGGCCGTCAGTGCGCGCAGCGCCTTCGGCGGCAGCAGCCATTCCAGGGTCGCCTCGCCCACGCGTGGGGCAGCAGGAAAATACAGGCAGCCCGCCCCGCCCTTGCGGAAACGCGCCGACAGTTTTGCGTCCGCTCCGGCAATGCACACGGCGAGCAGTCGACCCAGATCCGGCTCGTGACCGACCAGCGCGATCGAGCGGACATCATGGGCGCGCAATACGGCGAGCACCCGCGCCGCGGTACGCCCGGGTGCCAGCACCGTCTCTTCGATGACACCCGGCAGACCTGCCTTGTGCAGGATCAGCGCCGTTTCCCGCGCGCGCAGCAGCGGACTGCACAGCAGCCGATCCACTGCACCGTCGGCCTGCATCAGATCAACCAGCGCGCCGGCCGTGTGTTTGAAACGCCGGGCACCTGAGCGCGTGAGCGGCCGCTGACGATCATCCGGCCAGCGCTTGGCATCCTGCTCGGCCGCAATGGCGTGTCGGATGAGGTACAGGTGCATGTTCAGCTCGCCTTGCCGAGTATCAGGTCGGACGCCTTCTCGGCAATCATGATCACGGCCGCATTGGTATTGGCGCCCACGATGGTCGGCATCACCGAGGCGTCCACCACGCGCAGGCCTGAGACTCCGTGCACCTGCAGTTCAGGACTGACCACCGCGCCGGGTCCGATGCCCATGGCGCAGGTTCCCACCGGGTGCTGGGTCACGCTCGATGAGGCGCGGATATAGGAATCCAGATCCGCGTCGGTCTTAAGAGCTGCGCCCGGAGCGGTTTCCCGTGCCACCAGGTCAGCCTGCGGCCGCGTACCGTAAATGTGACGCGCGGCCTCGATGCCGCACTTGGCGGTCTCCAGGTCATCCGGATGGGCGAAGAGATTGAGCTGAATGCGCGGCGCATCGGTGATATTGGCGGAAGCCAGGGTCACGCGGCCGCGGCTCTGCTCGTGCAGGATCACCACGCCCGCCGTTATACGGTCCTCCTGGCGACTCGACACTGCGGGAAACCAGATTTTTGCATCCATGCGCACCGGATTGCACATCAGCTGCACATCCGGCCGCGTCAGGTCGGGGCGCGTGCGGATGATGACGTTGCAGCTATTGATCTGGTTTGCCAGCGCCCCGGTGCCGAACATCGCCCATTGCAGCACCGAGGCCGCGATGCGATCGAAGCGCAGTTCATTGAGGAACGTCACCGGGCGACGCGCGGCGAACTCCATGGGGATGTGGGGGTGTTCCTGGAGATTGGCGCCGACACCGGGCAGGTCGTGCAGTGTCTTGATTCCATGCCGGTCGAGCTCGGCGGCGGGACCGACGCCGGAGAGCATCAGCAGCTGCGGGGTGTTGTAGGTACCGCCGCAGAGGATCACCTCGCGGGCCGCGCGCACGTTGTGCACGTGGCCGTTCTGCCGGTACTCGACACCGACCGCATGGCCCTTTTCGATGAGCACCCGCGTGGTCAGTGCATGCAACTGCACCTGCAGGTTGGGTCGGCCCATGGCCGGATGCAGGTAGGCCCGCGAGGTGCTGGCGCGGCGTCCCTGAGAATCAATGTTGACTTCGCCGCGGGCAAATCCCTCCTCGACCGTTGCATGCAGATCGTCGGTGACATTGAAGCCGGCCGCGGCGGCGGTCTGCATCAACGGCTCGTGCAGCAGTTTCGCCGTGTGGATCTGCCGGACGGGCATGGGGCCATTGCCGCCATGGTAGGGCCCGGCGCCACGCCAACTGTTCTCCAGTCGGCGGAAATACGGCAGCACGTCCTGATGGCCCCAGCCCGCACAGCCCTGGTCGCGCCAGCTGTCGAAGTCGCGGGAATGACCGCGCATGTGGAACATGCCGTTGATGGAGCCCGAGCCCCCCAGCACTTTGCCGCGTGGCAGCCACACCCGGCGTCCATTCAGCTGCGGCTCCGGTTCGCTGAAGTATCCCCAGGAGAACTCCGGACGGAACAGTGCGCGCAGGAATCCCAGCGGCATGCGTAGCAGGAAATGATCATCGGGGCCGCCCGCCTCCAGCAGCAGCACGCTGCGCTCCGCCTGCGCGCTCAGGCGCGCGGCCAGAACGCAGCCGGCAGAGCCGGCGCCGACTATTACATAGTCGTAAGTCACACGCGGGTGGAACGGATGGTCTGGAACTTGCCGTTCACGATGGTATAGAAGGCCCAACTCACGATATGGATGCTCTCCCCCTTGCGGATGGCACCGGCGATGAAGTCCGGCCAGTCCTCCAGGGCGTAAAACTCCGTGGCCACCTCCACCGCCAGTCCACTCTCGTCCGCGACGATGTTGCGGATTTCCAGCGTCTCGCGGATTTTGGACTTCACCTCGCGATAAAAGTCGATGATGCCCTGGCGGCCGTGAATGGTCTTGCGGTTGCCGAGATTCAGCACCACATCGTCGGCGTAGTACTTGCTGAAGCCCTCGAAATCGTCGCGATTGAAGGCCGCAATGTATTCGCGGTACAGCTGCTTGTTCATGCCGCCCCCATTTGCCGTTCAGGGGCGGCAGTGTCGAACGGCTAGTAGCCGTTGCGCAAGCCCTTCAGTGCGATTGGGCGGCGACCCCGGTCAGTTCGCCGAGCCGCAGCACGGGGGTGTCCACGTGGCGGGTGAAGTGATCGCGGGGTTCGAAGGTAGTGAGGATAAGCTTCGCTGTCGTCAATTTCGATCCGTCGACCGGATACTTCACCATTCCGGAGCGATCGAAGAAGCGGACCTCGCCGCCGGTGCGATAGATCGCATCCGGCCAGAACTGCCCGATGAATGCCGGCGAATAAGCTGGCAGGCAGAAATGCGCCTCGGGGTTGCGCGATCCTGATTGCGGCTGCTCGAGGTAGGCCGTGATACAGCTGGACTGCCGTGCGGTACTCATGCAGCCGATCACCACGTCGTCACCTTCCGCGTCGATACCGGTACTACAGCGACCTAAGCCGGGAAGCGTCGCGTGGGCACCGGTTGCCGGCAGCGAATACCGCCCGGATGAGCGGAACAGGGTCAGTGAATAGTCGATGGCGACTCGCACCGGACGATCGCGCAGGCGCGCAAAGACGTCTTCGGGGAGGTAGATGCTCTGATACAGCGACTGCACGGGAGCGTCGCCCGGGCCGGTGCGGACCTCAAAGTGCGCATCGAACCATGAGCCGCGCCCGTCCACGCTGATACTGGTTTTGCCCTGAAAAAGCGTCGTGCCATCCAGCCCTGTGATCTTGATGTCGGCCCTGTCCATCACCACGTTCGAGTCGACCGGCAGGTTGCTGAACTTCAGCGGCAGGTGCAGCGCCGAGGTGATGGCAGGCGCGGCGCCCGGCGGCAGCGCGAACCTGGTAGCGTTCGGGTCATAGGCGACGGTGATGGGGCGTGCCGCTGCCGGCTGCGCGGACAAGGCCATCTGCATGCTGAAGGCAGCGCGCCAGGGCATGAAGCCGACCGCGAGGACCAACGCCCCTCCCAAGCCCACCAGGCAGCGCGCCAGGGCCGTGCGACGTTCGAAATACTGCAGCGTAAGGATCAGGGCCGCGCCCAGCAGCGCGAGTACGTCGAAGGCCGCCGTGAACATCCATCCTGCACCGGTCTCCCCCACGGTGCCCTTGATTCCGAGCAGCATCGACAGGAACACCTGGAAGA
>DASZCK010000307.1:0-14241 GCA_035943195.1 Steroidobacteraceae bacterium | reverse complement strand
CCTTGTAGGAACGGCCGGAGATGGAGAAGTAATTGACATAGCCGCCGCCGAGTGCGGCGCCCAGGCTTGCTCCCACATCCTGCTGGGTCAGCCCCATTTCGCCCACCATTTCCCTATCCAGCGCCAGGGTCGCCTGGGGCTTGTCGATCTTCATGTCCGAATCGACGAAGAAGAACATGCCACTGGCGCGGGCCCGCGCCACCAGAGTCTGGGTCACCTCGTACAGGTTCTGCAGCGGCTCGGTGGTGGTGATCACGAACTGCAGCGGCAGGCCCGATGCGCCGGGCAGCGCCGGCTGCTGGAAGGCCGCGATCTGCGCCCCGGCGATGCGGCCCCAACGCTGCTGCAGCACCTGCTGCAGCTGCTGTGCGGTGCGTTTGCGATCACTCCAGGGCGTGAACAGCACGCCGCCAAAGCCGTTGTTGCCCCCGACGCGTTGGAACACGCCGTAATACTCGGGCAGCGAGGCGGCGGCATCGAACATCTGCTTGCTGTACATCTCCATCTGCTGGTAGGTCGCATCCGGTGCGCCCTGAATCTGTGCCACGACCACGCCCTGATCCTCGGCCGGGGCGAGTTCGGAGTCCGCGGTGGCGAACAGGTACACCGTCAGGCACAGAATCGCCGCGCCCAATCCCACCAGCACCTGCCAGGTCATCAGCCACTCGGCCAGGATGCGCTGATAGAAATGCCGGACCCGGGCGAAATTGCGGTCCAACTGCTTGGCGAATTTGCCCTCCTCCTGATTGGCGCGAAACAGCTTCGAGCACAGCATGGGTGACAGCGTCAGCGCGATGATCGCCGACACCGTGACTGCCGCGGCCAGCGTGAACGCGAATTGGGTGAAGAGCGCACCGGTGAGTCCACCCTGGAAACCGATCGGCAGATAGGCGGCCACCAGCACCACGGTCATCGCCAGGATCGGCCCCCCAAGCTCGCGTGCCGCAAACAGTGCCGAGTCCAGCGGTGATTCCCCGGCTTTCAGATGTCGGTCGAAGTTCTCCACCACGATGATGGCGTCATCGACCACCAGTCCGATGGCGAGCACCAGCGCCAGGAGTGTCAGCAGATTGATGGAGTAGCCCAGCGCCAGCATCATGAAGAAGGTGCCTACCAGC
This sequence comes from Steroidobacteraceae bacterium, assembly GCA_035943195.1. Taxonomy (GTDB): domain Bacteria; phylum Pseudomonadota; class Gammaproteobacteria; order Steroidobacterales; family Steroidobacteraceae; genus DAIDKA01. The sequence goes on along the minus strand of DASZCK010000307.1, from coordinate 13,123 downwards.
GACAGCGGCATGGCCACCATGGGTATGGCGGTCGAGCGCACGCTGCCCAGGAACAGGAAGATCACCACGGTTACGATCAAGAGCGCCTCGCCCAGGGTCTTGATGACCTCACGGATGGCACTGCGCACGAACATGGTGGTGTCGTAGACCACCTCGGCGCGCATGCCGCTGGGCAGCTGTTCCTGGATCGCGGGCAGCGCTTCGCGCACCGCCTGCGCCACCTGCAGCGCGTTCGCCTTGGGCGCATTCTGCACCGCCAGGAACACCGAATGCCGACCGTTCCAGGTCACGCCGGAGTCGTAGTCCTCGGCCCCGAGTTCCACGGTCGCGACGTCTGCCAGCCGCACCACCGTGTTGTTCTGCTGACGCACGATGAGCTGTCGGAAGCGGTCGAGAGAATGCAGGTCGGTATCGGCCGTCAGGTCCACCGAGACCATCTGTCCCTTGGTGCTGCCCACCGCGGTCAGGTAGTTGTTGGCCGCGAGCGCCGTGTAGACGTCACTGGCGGCCACGTTGTGGGCCGCCATGCGCTCGGGGTCCAGCCACGCCCGCAGCGCGTAGACGCGCGCACCCTGCACGTCCGCCGACTGCACGCCGGGTATGGAATCAAGCTTCGGCTGCACCACCCGGATCAGATAATCGGTCACGCCATTGGGTGGCAGCGTGTCGGTGAAGAATCCGATGTACATCGCGGCCGTGGTGCTGCCCGGGTCAATGGCGACCACCGGCTGCTGCGACTGGGGCGGCAGCTGATTGCGCACCGAATTGACCTTGGCGCTGATTTCGGTCAGCGCGCGGTTGGAGTCGTAGTTCAGGCGCAGCGTCGCCGTGATGCTCGAGGAGCCGGTGGAGCTCGAGGAGGACAGGTATTCAATGCCCTGGGCCTGGGCAATGGCAGCCTCCAGGGGCTGAGTGATGAACCCGGCCACCGTGGCGGCATCGGCGCCGTAGTAGGTGGTGTTGATGGTGATGTTCGCGCTCTCGGTCTGCGGATACTGCGTGATCGACAGGCCGAAAATCGCGCGCATTCCCAGCACGAAGATGAAGAGGCTGATGACGATCGCGAGCACCGGTCGGCGGATGAAAAGGTCGGTAAGCTTCATCCTCGTCGCCTAGTGTTCCTGCGGCGTCGGGTGCGCATCGTCGCTGGGTGTGACGGAGTTGTCGATCGCCACCGGCGTGCCGTTCTTGATCTTCAGCTGCCCGGCGGTCACCACCGTGTCGCCGTCCTTGATACCCGAGAGCGCCTGAACCTGGTCGCCGCGCGTGTCGCCGAGCGTCACGAAGGTCTGCTTGACGGTCTGTCCGCCCTTGTTGGCGCCGTCCGGAATCACCAGAAAGACGGTCGCACCATAGGGATTGTAGGTGACGGCCGATTGCGGCAGGGTCAGGGCATGCACCACTTTGCCGGCCGCCACCTCCAGGTGGCCGAACATGCCCGGAATCAATCGTCGCTCATGATTGTCCACGGAAGCTTCCACCTGCACGTTGCGGGTGGCGGTGTCCACCAGAGGATTCACGGCATCGATATGCCCCGCGAAGGTCACGCCGGGGAAGGTGTCGGCCGTCAGGGCAATCGTCTGGCCCACTGCGAGTCGCGCCAGGTCCTGCTGCGGCAGTCTGAAGTCCACCAGGATGGGATCCAGCTGCTGCAGGGTCACCACTTTGTCGCCGGTATTCAGGTACTGGCCGGGATTCAACGTCGTGATCCCGAGCTTGCCGGCGAACGGCGCGCGCAGGGTTTTCTTGGCCACCAGTGCCGCCTGCGCGGCCTGCTGGGCGCGCTTGTTCTTCAGGTCCGCGGCATCCGAGTCCAGTTGCGCCTGGCTGATGGCCTGGGCGGCAAGCTGCACCTGATCGCGCTTGTAGACCACCTCGGCGAGTTCCGCCGCGGCGGCCAATGCCTGCTCCTGCGCAATATCCGAATCCGCATTCAGATGCACCAGGACGGCGCCGGCTGCAATCTCTTCGCCGGAATGGAAGTCGACGCTGCGGACCAGGCCCGTGACTTCGGTGGTGATGTCCACGCCGCGCACCGCCCGCAAGGTGCCCACGGCGCTGATCTGCGGCTGCCAGTCATCGTATTTCACCTTCGCCGCCGCGATCGTCTGCTTGGGCGCCGCGTTCTGGGCCAGGGCCTGGGCGATGAAGTGAGCCTTGACCAGGTTGAAGCCGATGATGCCAACGGCAAGGACCACCACGATCAGGCCCATGATGATCGCCCGGCCGCGCAACCGGCGCCGCACCGTCTCCTCGTCATGGTCGGGGATCTGAAAGTCAGCGTTCTGCACTAGTGGCTCCCATCGGTGTCGCGATTCCACCAGCCGCCGCCCAGGGCCTGAAGCAGCGCCGCGGAATCCGTGTAGCGTTCCATCTCGGCCTGAATGCGCGTCAGGCGCGCCTCGGCGTCCTGACGCTGGGCGACCAGTAGATTGACGTAGGCCGTGCCGCCCGCCTGGTACTGGCGGCGCGTAATGGCCAGTCCCTGATGCGCGGCGGCTTCGGCGTTGCGGGCCGCCTGCAAGGTCAGCGCGTCATCCTGCAACGCCCGCAAGGTGTCGGCCACCTCCTCCAGCGCCGACAGCACCGTGCCGCGATATTGCGCCGTCGCCTGATCCAGGTCATCAAAGGCCTGACGCCGCTTGGCCCGCAATTCTCCGCCATGAAATAGCGGCTGCATCAGCGTGCCCCCGATGTTCCAGGCCGTGGTGCCGGCCGCGAACAGGTCGCCGATGGTCGTGGTCTCCGAGCCGATGCTGCCCGACAGTGTCAGTTGCGGATAAAGATTCGCGGTGGCGACGCCGGCCTGGGCGCTGGCCTGGTGCAGCTGCGACTCCGACGCCAGCACGTCGGGCCGCTGGCGCACCAGCTTGGCGGGCAGCGACACCGGCAGCTGGCCGGGCAAGGTCAGCGTGCCAAGCGACAATCCCTCGGTAGCGGCATGATCCGGGGTCTGCCCCGTCAGCACCGCCAGCCGATGCCCGGACTGCGCCAGCGACTTCTGCAGGGACGGCACCGAGGCCTCGAGCGCCGCGACATTGGCCTGCTGCGTCAGCACGTCACTTTGCGCGGTGGCACCGGCATTGTACTGGCGCTGCACGATCGTGAGCTGGTCGCGCTCGGTGGCGAGGATCTCCAAGGTGGCGGCGATCTGATCGTTGAGCGAGGCCGCCGTGATGACCGTGGTCACAACATTGGCCGCGAGCGTCAGCCGTGCGGCCTCGAGCTGCCAGCGCTGGTACTGGGTCTGCGCGGCCAGGGCCTCGAGCTGGCGCCGCGTCCCGCCCACCAGATCAAACTTGTAGCTGACGTTCACCGCGGCATCGAACAGGGTGAAAGTACTGGTGCCCGACTGTGGAAAACCGAAGGCCGCGCCGGGCGCTGCCTCGCGCTCGGCCAGGAACTGCGCATCGGCCTGCGGAAAGACGCTGGCGCCGCGCTGGGCGACGTAGCCTTCCTGGGCCGAGCGCAGGGCCGCGGTGGCGGCCGCGATGGTCGGACTGTCATGCAGCGCCGTACGCACCAGGGTATCGAGCTGCGCACTGTGGAACAGGCTCCACCACTCCCCCGGGATATCCTGGTCGCTGACCAGGGTCTGTACCGGTGCGCCGGAGCCGGCCGCGCCGACGCTCGACGGCGCCGTTCCCGCCACATAGCGGTCGGTGGCGGGCGGTGCCGGCGTGTGGAAGTCCGGGCCCACCGTGCAACCGCACAGCATTGCGAACATCGCAGCCGAAAAAAATGCAAGAGAACGCTGACGCATGAACGAATTTTTATATTGCCATGAGGCCAGTAAGGCCTGCTGGAGGGTTGTCATATTACCGGGGAAGTGACGCGAAGGGGCGACAAACTTCATCGCGACCATGAAGCGGCCGAATAGGTAAAAAAGGTTGCGTGACGCGAGTCGAGAGCTCGCGGTGGCGCCATGCGCGAGGGACCAATAATGTGAGGTGACTCCGTCGCGCGTCGAGGCGTCTAGGCTGAAATGCGCGCCTGATGAATAAACGTTCCTCAACGCCCGCGCCACTGCGCCAAGTACTGTTCGTGGATGATGAACCTCAGGTTCTGGAGGGTCTGCGCACGCGCCTGCTGCCACTGCAGGGCAAGTGGCAGATGACCTTCGTCGACAGCGGCGCCGATGCCCTGTCGCAGTTCGAGCAGACACCCCATGATGTGATCGTGAGCGACATCAGCATGCCCGGCATGGATGGCGCGCAGCTGCTGCATGCCATCAGCGAGCGCTGGCCGGCCACCATCCGCATCGCGCTCTCGGGCATGTCCGATGTCGACCAGAAACTGCGGCTGCTGCCGCTGGCGCATCAGTACCTGAGCAAACCCTGTCGTCCGGAGCAGCTCGAGGACGCCGTGGCGCGCAGCCTGCAGCTGCGCGAGGAGCTGACCCATCCGAGCGTGCTGGCCATCATCGGCCGCATACGCCAGTTGCCGGCGCGACCGCAGGTGTTTTCGCGCCTGCAGGTGGCCATGGCCCGGCCCGACGCATCGGCGCGCGAGGTCGCGCGCGTCATCGCCAGTGACACCGCGCTCACCGTCAAGGTGCTGCAGATTGCCAACTCGGCCTTCTTCCGCCGCGCCCGCCGCATCAGCAATATCGAACAGGCAGTCCAGTACCTGGGCTTCCAGTGCGTGCGCAATCTGGTGATGTGCGCGGAGGTGTTCTCGCGCTGGCCCGGGCGCATGCGTCACGCCGCCGTGGACCTCGAGGACCTGCAGATGCATGCCCAGCGCACCGCCGCCGTCGCCCAGGCGCTCACCGAGGGCACGCAATTTGCGGATGACACGGTGCTGGCGGGGCTGCTGCATGACATCGGCTACTGGGTGCTGATCCAGGAGTGTCCGCGCGAGCTCGAGCAGGCCATCGAGCTGGCGCTCGCGGCCGGCATCTCCCTGCCGCAGGCCGAGTACGAAATCCTGGGCGCCTCCCATGCCGAGATCGGCGCGTACCTCCTGGCCATCTGGGGCCTGCCCTATGCCGTGGTCGAGGCCGTCGCGCACCACCATCGGCCCAGTCGCGTGAAGTCGGCGGGCCTTGATCCCCTGTCGGCCCTGGCGGTCTCCATGGCGCTCACCGGCGGCGATGATTCGGATGGCTGCGCCCGCAACCTGCTGCCCAGCACCACGGTCGGCCCGGAGTATCTGGAGCAGCTGCAAAGCACACTCACCTGGCCGGAGGCCGAGCGGCGTGCAGCGGCCTGCCTGGAGCGTATTGCCCACGAATCCAACTGAGCATTCGGGGTGAAATTTGCGCATAATCAGTGTTATGCGTACCTACATTGTCGAAGATGACACGGAGCTGCGCGGTGCCCTGGTGAACCTGCTGCGGCAGAAGGGTTATCACGTCGAGTCCAGCGGTCGTGGCCGCGAGGCGCAGGAGGTCCTGCTGCTCAACGACTTCGATCTCGCCATCGTGGACATCGGACTGCCTGACATGGACGGGCTGTCCCTGATCCGAACCCTGCGCCGCCATCAGCGCGGCCTGCCCATCCTGGTGCTGACCGCCCTGGATGCCGTCGACAATCGCGTAACCGGCCTCGATGCCGGTGCGGACGACTACCTCACCAAGCCCTTCGTCATGGCCGAGCTCGAGGCGCGGGCCCGCGCCCTGGTCCGTCGGCACCGGGCGGACCGGGCCCAGTCCATCAGGATTGGCCCACTCGAACTGACCATGGGCCAGCCGCGCATTCTGCTGTCGGGCACGCCGGTGGATCTCACGGCCCGGGAGTTCACGCTGCTGGAACTGCTGGCGCAGCGCGCCGGCCGGGTGGTGAAGAAGGATCAGATCGCCAGCAGCCTGGCGCCGTCAGGCGAGGCGCTCTCGGACACCGCCATCGAGGTGGCCATCCATCGACTGCGGCGGCGTCTGGAGCCGTTCGACCTTAAGGTGCAGACCATCCGCGGCTTCGGCTACCTGCTGGAGGCCAAGGCGGAACAGGAAAGCGATGCCTGAACGTTCGCTGCGATCCGGCCTGACGCTACGCGTCCTGGCGGTTGCGCTGCTGCTGCTGATCCTCGATGGCATCTCCTGTTATGCGCTGGCCGCGCACTTCGCCAATCTCGCCTACGACCGCTGGCTGATCGATGACGCGGGCTCACTCGCCGAGGCCCTCACGGTGAAGAACGGCAAGGTCAGCGTGGTTCTGCCGCGCGTCGCCATCGCCATATTCAAGTTCGACGACTACGACCAGACCTATTACCGCATCAGCACCGCCGACGGGCGCGTGCTGGCCAACGACGGCGCGCTGCCTGATCTCAAGCCCGCGAGCGACGACCAGCCCCTGCTGCGCTCCATGACCATCGCGGGCGTGCCACTGCGGGTGGTCGCAAGCGAGGCCAAGGTGCCCGGGTCCAACCAAATCGTGCGCCTGATCGTGGGGGAGACGGTCAGGAAACGCGCCACGCTGCTGTCGGAGATCCTGCTGGAAATGGCGCTGCCACAGCTGGGGCTGCTGGTGGGCGCGCTGCTGTTCGTGCGCTTCGCCGTGGACCGGGGATTGAGACCGCTGACGGTCCTGTCCGCCGCCTTCGAGGCCCGCGGTCACGACCTGCTCACGCCGGTGTCGGAGGCCGGCCTGCCCTGGGAGGCGCGCATCCTGGTGACGCGCATCAATGATCTGCTGGGCCGCCTCGAGCAGACCATCACCGCCCAGCGCCGCTTCGTGGCTGACGCCGCCCATCAGCTGCGCACGCCGCTGGCTGCCGTCTCCCTGCACGCCGAGCGGGCACAACGCAGCCTGGATGGCGAATCGCGCAATCAGGCCCTGCGCAGCCTGCAGGCCGCCGTGGGTCGCGCGGCCCGCGTCACGCAACAGCTGCTGGCGCTGGCGCGCTCCGGGCCCGAAGCGGCCTCGACCCGCACGCTCTCGCGGCTGGATCTCGTAGCCCTCGCACGCTCTGCCGGGGAGACCTGGATCGGTCCCGCCCTCGCCCGACACATGGATTTCGGTTTCGTGGCACCCAAGCAGCCGGTGCTGATCCAGGGACACACGGGATTGCTGGAGGAACTCATCAACAACCTCATCGACAACGCACTGCGCTACTGCCCGGAGGGCGCGAATGTGACACTGAGTGTGTCCGCATCAAAGCTACCCGAACTCGCCGTCACCGATGATGGGCCGGGAGTCCCGGAGGCCGAGCGTGAACGCATCTTCGAGCGCTTTCATCGCGGCGACACTGCCGACGCTGAAGGATGTGGTCTGGGACTTGCCATCGTGCGCGAGATCGCCCTCGTCCACGGCGCGACGGTCAATGCGGAATCCGGCCGCGATGGCCGCGGCACGCGCTTCGTGGTGAGGTTTCCGCGCTCGGCCTGATTCTTGCTGTGTCTTGGGCTATGGCATCGAAGATTCCCCCGGTCGCGGAGGACGAACTGCAGGCCGGCCTCCGCATTGTTTCAGCAGAGCGCGACCGTCTGGCGGAACTTCTTCGTGAACGTGAACGTGACCGCAAGTATTTTTTTGCCACCTTGGCGCACGAGATGCGCAACCCCCTGGCCGCCATGCGCAGCGCCGTCCACGTGCTGGGAGTCGCCGACAACGATCACGCCCTGTCCCGCGCCGCCCGCGGCATGATCGAGCGTCAGGTCACGCAACTAACACGCCTGATCGACGACCTGGCCGATGTGACGCAGATTGCCGAGGGCCAACTGGAACTGAGTTGCGAACGGGTCAGTCTCGAGTCGCTGTTGCATCGGGCCATCGACACCAACCGGGCGGTGCTGGAGAGCCGCCAGCAGCATCTGCGCCTGGAGTTGCCACCCAGTACGGTGTGGCTGCACGTGGACGGCCGGCGCATGGTCCAGGTGTTCGCGGGCATCCTCAACAACAGTTCCAAATTCAGCGATCTGGGCACCGAAATCCGGATCCGGGCGGTGCAGGAGGACCCGTGGCTGACGGTGGCCGTCAGCGATCAGGGCGCCGGCATCAGCGCTGACCTGCTGCCACAGGTCTTCGACATGTTCACCCGCAGTGGCCATGGCATCCGCGGCGCCCACATGGGCCTGGGCATCGGCATGACGCTGGCGAAGAACCTCGTTGAACTGCACGGCGGGCGCATCAGCGCGCGCAGCGACGGGCCCGGTCGCGGCAGCACCTTCGAGGTGCAGCTGAATCTGCAGATTCCGGCACTGCGTGCCGCACCGAACGACGCCCAAGCCATGACCACGGCGGCCGAGCGCGGCAGCGCACGCATCCTAATTGTGGATGACAATCGTGACGGAGCGCAGGGACTGGCGCTGATGCTCGACTTGGAAGGACACGACGTGCGCACCGCGGCTGACGGCCTGGAGGCGCTGGAGATCGCCGAGAAATTCAGGCCCCACGTGGTGCTGTTGGATATCGGCATGCCGGGAATCGACGGTTACGAGACCGCACGACGCCTGCGCGCCCTGCCGTGGGGCGAATCAGTGTTGCTGTGTGCCCAGACCGGCTGGGGCCAGGAAGATGACAAGCGGCGCGCCCGCAAGGCGGGATTCGATCGTCATCTGGTGAAGCCGGTCGATCCGGATGAACTGAACCGCATTCTAGCGGAGGTCTGTCATCCGGCTCCGAGGCCGGTCAGGCCGGGGGCCTGACCGGGATCCGGTGCAACTTATTCACGCAAGTGCGTAAAGATTGCACGCGCCCTAGGTGAAGTTCAGCGCGGCACCCCCGGACGACGGATGGCACCCCCGGAAATATCTCCGGTGACATCATGTCCTGGTAACCCGCTGTGACTGGCTTGGCCGCCCTTGCGACCGGCCTGCGCTGCCAATCCCGGATTCTGGGAAAAGCTGCGCTTCTCGTCGGGTACGCTCTGGCCGCCCTTGCGGCCCGCCTGCGCCGCGAGCTCGCGATTCTGGGAAAAGCTACGCTTCTCACCCGGTACGCTCTGGCCGCCCTTGCGGCCCGCCTGCGCGGCCAGGTCGCGATTCTGGGAAAAACTGCGCTTGGAATCCGGTACCGCCTTGCCGCCCATGCTGGCGATCTGCCGTTGCCGTTCCTGATTCATCGATGCGAACCCGCGATTCGAGGTTCGGCCTTCCACGCCCCGTGTCTGTGCCATATCGGATCTCCTGTAGTCCTAAGCCAAGACTGAAGCAAGACGCATGCCGCGCTGCCAGAAATTCTGCGCCAGTCGGAAAACTGTAATATGTCCTACAAGAACAGGACCGGCAGCGGGGCCGTTATATTGCGCCTCAGGGGGTGAGGCGGTCGATGGCTATCTTTACGGAGCCGCTGGGCCCGACATGGTAGGCCACCGAGCCGAAAGGATCGCCGCTCTTGGCCAGCGGCCCCCCGGAGCTGGAGATGCGCGCCACGATTTCCACGTCCTGGCCCACCTGCATGCCATGCCCGGCCAACATGGCATCTGCCGAAGACAATTCAATGGTTTGCGGAAAATGGGCCTGCAGGCGCTTGACCGCGAGCGGCGGTCCGGCCGCCCGCGGGTCGCGCACGAACACGAACAGCGGCGCGTCGCTCTTGCCTTCGGACTTGACCTTGGGCGCGAGAGTAATCGTGATCTGCACCCGTGCGGGTGGCCCCGGGGCCACCGGCGGATTCGCCGCCTCGGCCGCTGCCGGGGGTGCCGCGCCCAGCGCCTGGTCGATGGCCGCAATCTGCTGCTGGATGATCGTTCGCACGCTGTCCGGAGGATTCTCGGCCAGCAGGCTCTCGAAACGCTGGCGAGCCAGCGGCAACTGCTTGTGCTGGATGGCCGCGGCGGCGCCGTAGAACAGCGCCTTGGGCGCCTGGGGTGCCAGGATCAGCGCCTTCTCGATCAGCTGGCCGGCACGTCCGGCAAGTTGGCTATCGTCCTGGGACACCAGGGCCTCGGCCAGCCCCAGCAGCGCATCGACGTTTTGACCCTTCGCCAGATCGTTGGCCCGTTCGTAGGCGCGAATGGCCAACGGCGTCATCTCCGGCGCACGCTCCGCCAGCACGCTGTAGGAGCGTCCGAGCAGCAGCAAGCCGGTGAGGTCATTCGGATTCTTCGCCAGCCGGCGCGCAAGCGTCGCCACCATGGTCTGGGGCGAGCCTTCAGATGCCTGAGTCTGGGCCTGCGACCAGTTCCAGTTGCTGAACTTGGCGTAGAGGCCGCCCGCGCCGGCCAGCAGCACCAGCACCACCGCCAGCGCCGTCCAGGAGGAGCGCGGTGCCAAGCGGCGTCTGGACAACAGGGGCAGCGCGATCAGCGCCGTTACCGCGAGTGCCATCGCGGCCGCGATGAGAATGAAGGTCGTCATATCTGTGGTACATCCGCGTCGTCGCCATCGACCAGCATGGCGCGTTGCCGGATGATGCGTACCGCGCTGATGACGCCGATGATCAGCAGTACCCCCGGCAGTGCCCACAACCAGGCATTGCGCCACGAGTACTCGGGTCGGAACAGGATGAATTCGCTGTAGCGTGAGACCAGGTAGGCCTTGATCTGATCATCGGACTGGCCCGCGACCAACATGGTGCGGATCTGCCGGCGCACGTCGGTGGCGATATCGGCGTCGGAGTCGGCCAGCGAATTGTTCTCGCACTGCACGCAGCGTAACTCGTGAATCAGCACTTCGTAGCGCGCTTGCTGTGCCGGATCGGACAGCCGCGCCGGGTCCACCGCCCAGGCCTCGCGGGCCGGCGCAAGCAACCACACCACCATCAGCACCAAGGCGCCTGCGGTGAGCGTTTTCACGAACCACCCGTGGTGGGAGCCGTTGCTTTGGACTGCGGCGGCAGGCGCGACAGGAACTCACGCTGCCAAACCTCTGCCGTGATGATGCCCGGTTCCTTGTAGACGATCACCCCTTGTGGATTGACCAGCAGCGACTCGGGTGCCTGCGCGATGCCAAGGTCGATGGCGGTGCGGCCGTCCCGATCGGTGACCACGTGGCTGTAGGGATTGCCCTGGCGCGACAGCATGTCCAGGGCGGCCGCATTCTCATCCGGATTGTCCGCCACCCAATCCACACCGATGATCTGCACCCGGCCTTCGCGTTGTGCCTGCAGCAGCAAGGGGTGTTCGACCCGGCACGAATAACACCACGCGCCCCAATAATTGAGAACGTACCACTGGCCTTTCAGGTCGCGCGACCCCAGGGTCTTCGCCGGATCTGTCAGCACCGGCAGCTCCCAGTCGGGGATCTGATGACCAACCAAGGGCGACTGCAGCACGCCGACATCGTGCGAATGATTGATGCCCACTGCGAGCACCACCACCAGCGCCGCAAAGACCCCCACGGGAATCAGGAAGCGCGGTTTCAATGCGCGCCTCCCACCGCGCTACCCGTCAGCCCCTCGCGGGCGCTGGCGCGCGCCAGCCGATAGCGACGATCAGACAGTGCCAGCCCACCTCCCAGCGCCATGAACAGCGGGCCCAGCCACAACAGGGTGATCATGGGCCTGATCTGGGCGCGGAAGCTCCAGCTTCCCGCCCCCAGGTCATCCCCCAGGGCAATGAAGAGGTCCGTGCCATAGCGGTTGTAGATACCGGCGACCTTGCGGGTCTGCTGCTGCACCCAGAAGGTACGACTCTGCGGATACAACGTGACGATCGGTTGCCCGGCGCGACTGACGAGCACCGTCGCCTGGATGGCGTTGTAGTTCGGGCCCTCGATGGGCTGCGTGCCGGTAAGTTTGAAATCGTAACCGCCGACGTTGGCACTGGCGCCCGGCGCCAGCGCAATGTCGCGTTCGCTGGTATAGGACTCCACGCAGGTCAGGGCAATCACCGCCACCGCAAGTCCCACATGCGCGACGGTCATCCCGATCACGGCCCGCGACAGACTCAGGTGGCGACGCACGCGGTCCAGCGGATCGATGAGCGAGGACAAGATCATCCAGCTGCCGATGCCGATGCCGGTGATGGCGAGCGCATGGCGGCCGCCGAAGGCGCCGAATACCACCGCGGCGCCAAGCACCACGGCCACGACCGCAGTCACCAGCAGCGAACGGGCCGCATTCTCCAGCCGCCCGCGCTTCCAGTTGGCGTGAATGCCGACCCCCAGCAGCAGCAGCAGCGGCACCACGGCCAGCAGGAAGGTCGGTCGGAAGTATGGCGCTCCGACCGACAATGCCGTCTGTCCCAGGGTGTCTGCAATCAGCGGCGCGAGCGTGCCCCCCAGCACCGTCGCCGCGGCCACCACCAGCAGGATGTTGTTGAACAGCAGGAAGCTCTCGCGCGACAGCAGGTCAAACCCGGCGGTGGATTTCAGCAACGGCGCGCGCCAGGCGTACAGCGTCAGGGCACCACCGATGACGATACCGAGAAAAGCCAGGATGAAGCGCCCACGCGCCGGATCGGCGGCGAAGGAATGCACCGAGACCAGCACGCCGGAGCGCACCAGAAAGGTCCCGAGCAGACTCAACGAGAAGGCCAGAATGGCCAGGAGCAGCGTCCAGCTCTTGAACAGCCCGCGCTTGTCGGTGACCGCCAGGGAATGGATGAGTGCGGTCGCCACCAGCCACGGCATGAAAGAGGCATTCTCGACCGGATCCCACTCCCAGTAGCCGCCCCAACCCAGCGTGTAATACGACCACCAGCTGCCCAGGGTGATGCCGCAGGTGAGGAAGGCCCAGGCGGCAGTGGTCCAGGGCCGCGTCCAGCGCGCCCAGTCCGGGTCCATGCGTCCTTCGAGCATGGCCGCGCAGGCAAAGGAAAAGGCGACGGCGAGTCCCACATAACCGGTGTACAGCACCGGTGGGTGCACCGCGAGACCCGGATCCTGCAGCAGCGGATTCAAGTCAGCGCCATCGGCCCACGGGGGCAGCACGCGCTGGAAAGGATCCGAGGTCGCAAGCGTAAATAGCAGGAATCCGAAGCTGAGGACGCCCAGCACCCCCAGCACCCGGGCCGCGAAGCGCTCCGGGAGGTTGCGCGTGAGGATGGCAACGGCCAGCGTCCAAACGCTGAGCAGGAAGATCCACAGCAGCAACGACCCCTCGTGCGCGCCCCATAGCGCCGCGACCCGATACATCAGCGGCAGAGCGGAATTGGAGTTGTGAGCGACGTACAGCACCGAGAAATCGAAATTCACGAAGGAATAGACCAGGATGCCGACCGCAGTCGCCACCATCACGAACTGACCGGCCACCGCGGAAGTCGTCGCTGCGACCCAGCGATCGCGTCCCAGCGCCGGACC
>DASZCK010000306.1:0-38430 GCA_035943195.1 Steroidobacteraceae bacterium | reverse complement strand
GCACTCAGGCGCGCGGCAGTTACAATCGGGAAACTGCCAGGAAACTCCCCGATGACCAAGCTGACCGCATTCAAGGCCTACGACGTCCGGGGACGCATGCCGGATGAGATCAACGAGCCTCTGGCCTACGACATTGGCCGTGCCTACGCAGGCTTCGTGCAGCCGCGTACCGTAGCGGTGGGCTACGACATTCGCGAGAGCAGTCCGGCGCTGGCCAATGCGCTGACGCGCGGTCTCAACGAGTGCGGAGTCGATGTCCTGGACATCGGCCTGTGCGGCACCGAGTGCAGTTACTTCGCGACGGCGGAGTGGCAGCTGGATGGCGGCATCATGGTGACCGCCAGCCACAATCCGCCGGACTACAACGGCATGAAATTCGTGCGCGAGGGCGCCCGTCCGATCAGCGCCGATACCGGGCTGAAGGACATCCAGGCCGCCATTGCCGCGGGGAGATTCCCGGCGCGGGCCGCGAAGCGGGGTACGGTGCAGGCGCTGGATATCCGCGAGCGCTACCTGAAACATCTGCTGGGCTATGTCGATCTGAAGCGACTCAAGCCGCTGAAGGTGGTCGTGAACGCCGGCAATGGCGGCGCCGGCCTCATCGTCGATCTGCTGCAGCCGCATCTGCCGTTCCAGTTCACGAAGCTCAACCATGCCCCCGATGGCACCTTTCCGCACGGCGTGCCCAATCCCATGCTGGAAGAGAATCGCGAGGCCACGCGCCAAGCGGTGCTTGATTGCGGCGCCGATGTGGGGCTCGCCTGGGATGGCGACTACGACCGCTGCTTCTTCTTCGACGAAGCAGGGACCTTCATCGAGGGCTACTACCTGGTGGGCCTGCTGGCCGAAGTCTTCCTGAAGCGCGAACCGGGTGCCCGCATCGTCCACGATCCGCGTCTGACGTGGAATACCATCGATGTGGTCAGCGCCGCCGGCGGCGTGCCGGTGCTGTCAAAATCCGGTCATGCCTTCATCAAGCAGAAAATGCGCGAAGTCGACGGCGCCTATGGCGGGGAGATGAGCGCCCATCACTACTACCGCTCATTCGCCTACTGCGACAGCGGCATGATTCCCTGGCTCCTGGTGCTGCAGGTGATCTGCGAGTCCGGCAAGTCGCTCTCGCAGCTGGTCGGTGATCGCATGCGCCGCTTCCCGGCGAGCGGCGAGATCAACACCCAGCTGCAAGGCGAAGCGCGCGCCGTGCTTAAGCGGGCCGAGAAGGTCTACGCAGGGCAAGCGCTCAATGTCGATTTCACCGATGGCCTGTCGGTGGAGTTTCGGGAGTGGCGCTTCAATCTTCGCGGCTCGAACACCGAACCGCTGGTGCGCCTGAATGTCGAATCGCGCGGCAGCACGGCGCTGATGCAGGAGAAAACGCACGAGCTGCTGCGCCTCATCCGCGCTTGAACGGGCGTTGCATCTGACTTGAACATCTGGGCCCGCAAACCGGTCGAAGACCTGTGTGCCGAGGCCGGTGTCGGCGGAGAAGTGAGCGCTCTGCCGCGCAGCCTGGGGCTGTTCGCCCTGACCTGCATCGGCGTCGGCAGTACCGTCGGGGCGGGCATTTTCGTGCTGACGGGCCAGGTCGCCGCCGAGCATTCCGGCCCCGCCGTGGGCCTGTCGTTGTTGCTCGCCAGCATCGTGTGCCTGCTGGCCGGCCTGTGTTATGCCGAGCTTGCCGCCATGATTCCCGTGGCCGGCAGCGCCTACTCCTACACCTATGCCACATTGGGTGAGGGCATCGCCTGGACCGTGGGCTGGTGCCTGATGCTGGAGTACCTGTTCTCGGCCTCGCTGGTCGCCATCAGTTGGGCGGGCTATGCAACCTCGACCCTGCACCAGTTGGGCTTCGACCTGCCGGCCAAGTGGCTGTCTGCGCCTTTTGACGTGAAGGACGGGTGGCATATCCATCGCGCGCCCACCCTGATCAATCTGCCGGCGGTGCTGGTGACAGTGTTCTGCACGTTGGTGATGCTGTTGGGCCTGAAGACCTCAGCCTGGATGAACAATGGCATCGTCATGGCCAAAGTGCTCGCCATCCTGGTCGTGGTGTTCGTCGGCGCGGCCTTCGTGCATCCGACGCTGTGGCATCCCTACATTCCACCCAACACAGGCGGTTTCGGCGCTTACGGCTGGTCCGGGGTACTCCAGGGCACGGCCATCCTGTTCTTTGCCTATATCGGCTTCGATGCGGTATCGACCATGGGACAGGAGACCCGCAATCCGCAGCGCACGGTGCCATTGAGCCTGCTGCTGGGCCTCGGAATCTGCGTCGTGCTGTACCTGGCGGTGAGCTTCGTGATCACCGGACTGGTCGGCTACCACGACCTGGATGTGCCCGATCCCATGTACCTGGCGCTGGACCGCGCCGGACCATCCGTGCTGTGGGCCAAGTCGCTGGTCGGTTTTGTCGCCGTGGTGGGCCTGATCTCGGTGCTGCTGGTGACCCTCATGGGCCAGGTGCGCATTTTCTACGCCATGGGACGCGACGGACTCCTGCCCGCCGCTTTCGCCCGCGTGCATCCGAAATCCCGCACACCGCATATCGGCACCATCGTCACCGGCGTCGTCTCCTGTATCGCGGCCGGGTTACTGCCGCTGGATCTGCTGGGGGACGTGATCTCCATGGGGACGCTGCTCGCCTTCGGCATCGTCTGCGGTGGGGTCCTGGTGCTGCGTCGGACGCGCCCGGATCTGCGTCGGCCCTTCCAGGCTCCCGCGGGCCCGTGGGTGCCGCTGGCCGGAGCGCTGTGCTGTGCGGGCCTGATGGCGACCCTTCCCAGGCTCGCCTGGATCGGCTTTGTGGCGTGGCTGGCGCTGGGCGCCGCGGTCTACGCCCTGTATGGCGCGACCCGCTCCCGATTGCAGCGGCTCGCGCCTACCTGAGCGATCAGTGGAACCCGACCTGGCCTTCGGTGTTGAAGGTGCCTGCCCCGCCCACCACATTCTCGAACCAGACTGCGGTCGTGGCATCCGCGATCACCAGATCCGGTAGCCCATCGTTATTCATGTCGCCGATGACTATCGAGACCGGTTGGCCACTGCCGCTGTAGGTCTCGATGGTCGGGAAGGTCCCCGCGTTGGTGGCGTCCTGGAGCAGCACCGCGACCTCGCCCTGGCCCTGCGGGTACAGGCTCACCATGGCGATGTCCGGTAAGCCGTCCATGTTGAGATCGCCGATGGCGAGGCTGATGGCCCCGTTGATCGAGGGATAGCCGATCGGCGCTGCGAAGGTCCCGGGGCTGCTGGCGTTCTGCATGATAATCAGCGCGCCGTAATTGGATTCCGCCACGGCAATCTGACCGAGGGGATTGCCATCGGAGAGTGCGTTGAGGTCCGAATTGGCGCCCAGTCCCTGGCAGGCAATGGCGAGGTCGTTGGAGCCGTCCTTGTCGATATCCGCGATTTTGACCTGAGAAGGTTCGCAGAACGTATTGATGACCTGCGGCGTCGCGAGGAAGGTGCCGGGGTGGGCCGGATCCTGGAAATAGAGGGTCAGCTGGCCGTAATCGCCATTGATATCGAAGCTGGTCACGGCCAGGTCCGGCAGACCGTCGCCGTTGAGATCTCCCACCGCCACCGAGATGGCGCGCGTGGAGAAAGCCGAGCCCTCGGCGGTGATGGCCGGATTGGTGATGGGCAGGCTCACGCCGGTGGCAAAGGTGCCCGGGCTCGACGCGTTCTGGATGAGGTAGGTCACCTTGCCGGTGTTGTCCGCGACGATGAGATCCGGCAGGCCATCGCCATTGAGGTCGGCGATCTGCACATCATTGGGTTGCCCGCCCACATTGATGGTGGTGGCTTTGGTGGGGTAGGTCCCGGAGGTGGGCGAGGTCTCCATGAACACCGCGAGCGTGCCCGTGGTGATATTGGCCACCACCAGATCCTGGCTACCGTTGCCGGTCAGGTCCCCGACAGCCAGGCCGGAGGGCGGGGAGCTGTTGGTCGCGTAATCGGCGCTGGCCGCGAAATTCCCGGGCGCGGCGGTGCTGTTCAGGATGACCGACACCAGTCCCGGCTTCTGCGTGAGCCCGGTTTCATCGATCTGCGCAGAGGCTTCCACGATGTCCATGACGCCGGCGTGGCGCAGGTCCGCGACCACCACCGAATTGGGCACGGTGATGATGGCGCCGGTGTCATTGCCACCGCAGCTGGCCAGGGCAAACACCGGCAGCAGGACCCACAGTCGGGCGGCGCTACGGGTGGCGGAAGTTCTGAACATGGAGGCTCCTGCGAACGGTGGGCGGCAATGCTCGCAGCACTATTGGTTGCCCGCAAGCCCAATTTGGCCCGCGGAACTTCTTTGGGCGGCAAAGGTCGCGGTTCTGCGGTCCGGTTTGAGTAATACTGATCCGGAGTGTAATATATCCATTACAGGAGAACTGGATGGCAGCGCTCACTTACCCGGAAACCCGTTACGAGCCCTCACCGCTGGTGGACCTCAATGCGCGTGGGGAACGCGAGCGTCTGAGCGCCTCGGCCCTCAAGGCATTTTTCAACATCATGGAACGCTGGCGGGTGAGGGATGAGGATGCCCGGGCGCTACTGGGTGGGGTGAGCAACGGCCCGTACTACGAACTCAAGCGCGCCCCGGCGGCCAAAGTACTGGAGGCCGATCGGCTGCTGCGCGTGTCCTATCTGATCGGCATCTTCAAGGCCCTGCACATCCTGCATTCGCGGGCGCTTGCCGACCAGTGGGTGCAACTGCCCAACAGCCATCGGCTGTTTGGTGGTGATACGCCCCTGGCCTACCTGGTGAAGGGCGGCGTGCCGGCGCTGCAGACGGTGCGACGGCTGCTGGATGCGCGGCGCGGCGGCGTCTGAGCGGCATGGCACCCGCGCTGCCGCCGCTTTCCCTGATCCGCCGTTACGACACGCACCGCCTGATCCCGTCCCAATACGGTGAGACCGGCAGCGTCCTGGGTCTGATCGCCGATGATGAAGCGCACCTGGCGGACATTTTCCAATTGGACCATGCCACCAACGATAGGCTGCTGGCCGAGAACCAGCGGCTGGGCGGCATCGGCGTGCACGAGCTGGTCTTCGGCGTACCGTACTACCGCATGGTCAATGCGGCGTTCACCCACCCGCACCCCTTTGGCAGCCGCTTCAATGGCCCGGAACGCGGCGCCTGGTATGCGGCCTTTGAGCTGCGCACCGCGCAGGCCGAGGTCGCCTTTCACAAAACGGTGCAACTGGCCGAGATCGGCTGCCTCGAAGAAGAAGTGACCTACGATGAGTACCTGGCGGACGTGAGTGCGCCACTGCATGACCTGCGCGAGGCGCCGTCATTCGGCGGCTGTCTGGCGCCTGAAAGCTATGTGGCCTCGCAACTGCTGGCAGAACGGCTGCTGGCGGCCGGGTCGCTGGGCGTGATTTATCCCAGCGTCCGCCGCAAGGGCGGGACCTGCCTCGCGCTCTTCAGGCCGGTGCTGGTGAACCATTTGCGCAAGGGGAAAACCTGGCGGTTCCGCTGGCAGGGAAAGCCGGTGCCGGTCATTGAACCGGCCTCCTGATTCGTTGGGCGCCTACGCCGTGAGGGCGGCGATGCCGGTGCGGGCGATTTCCGCGTCCTCGGCCGACTTGACGCCGGAGACGCCGACCGCGGCAATCACCTGACCGTCGACGATGACAGGAACGCCACCTTCGAGCAGCCCCTGCAGGGGCGCAGTCACCAGCGCCGTGCGGCCCTGGTTGATGGCCTCTTCGAAGCCCTTGGACTCCCGGCGCCCGACGGCAGCCGTCGTCGCCTTGGCCACGGCCATCTGCGCGGTGAAGGGTGGGGCGCCATCCAGGCGCTCGACCCGCAGGATATGACCCCCGTCATCACAGACACAGATGCTGACGGCCCAGTTCTTTGCGCGGGCGTGCGCGGCGGCGGCTTCGACAATGCGCCGGCAATCGTCCTGCAAAAGGTAGCTCTTCGTCTTCATCACGACGATCCATGCATTCCGGTAATGATTGCGGGCTTCCGGTCCTTACCCGAACCGGAAGCCCGCCAGCTCAATGCCCCGCAAGCGAGGCGCAGCGCTTAGTAGCGGCGACCGCCACCACCGCCGCCGCCGCCGTAGCCGCCGCGGTTGCCACCGCCGCCGCCACCGCCGCCGCCGGTGCGCTCACGCGCCTGCGCTTCATCGATCTTCAGGCTGCGACCTTCAAAGTCGGTGCCGTTCAGCGCCGACATGGCGCGGGAGGCATCGGCATTGGCCATTTCAACGAAGCCGAAGCCGCGGGGACGACCGGTCTCGCGATCGGTGATCAGCGCGATCTTCTCGACCGTACCATGCTTCTCGAACAGGGCGCGGACCGCCTCTTCAGTTGCGGAGAAGGGGAGATTTCCAACAAATAATTTGGTCACTAACAGTTACTCACGAAATGAAAATAGAACATCCGGCAGGAAGGCCTGCCTCCTGGTTCGCGGATACTTTGTTTGAGGTGCAGCTTCTTGACGGGAAGCAACGCCCGCTTGGGCGCAGCCGATTGTCGGCATGACTTACGGTCGGTGTGGACAAAGGTCGTTGCAAACAAGCCTGAAAGATCACGAGCCGGGGCGGAGCATACACGAGTACCCGGCCAGGTGCTTGATTTTACGGTTGTCCGTCAATTGTTCAGTGACTGGATGGGGGCCGGGATCCTGCCGCCCCGCAGGACGAAGCCGGCGCTGGATTGCCGGTGGACGGCCATGACCGGGGCACGCCCCAGGAGCCCGCCGAACTCCACGAAGTCCCCGACCACCTTGCCGGGGGCCGGGATGAGGCGTACGGCGGTGGTCTTGCGGTTGATCATGCCGATGGCGGCCTCGTCGGCAATGATGGCCGCGAGCGTCGCCGCGGGGGTATCCCCGGGTACCGCGATCATGTCCAGGCCCACCGAGCACACGCAGGTCATGGCCTCGAGCTTGTCCAGGGTGAGGGTGCCGGCCGCCGCCGCCTCGATCATCCCCACATCCTCGCTGACTGGTATGAAGGCTCCGGACAGGCCGCCCACGTGGGAAGAGGCCATGGCGCCGCCTTTCTTGACGGCATCGTTGAGCATGGCCAGGGCGGCGGTGGAGCCATGCGTGCCGACCCGTTCCAGTCCCATGGCCTCGAGGATCTGCGCCACGCTGTCGCCCTGCGCCGGTGTCGGCGCCAGCGACAGGTCGACGATACCGAAGGGGACCCCCAGGCGTTCGGAGGCACGACGACCGATGAGTTCGCCCATGCGCGTGATCTTGAAGGCGCTGCGCTTGATGATGGCGGCGAGGTCCCCCAGGTCCGCTCCCGGCGCCCGCCGCACCGCGGACAGCACGGCCCCGGGGCCGCTGACCCCGACGTTGATCACGCACTCCGCTTCCCCGATGCCATGGAAGGCACCCGCCATGAAGGGGTTGTCCTCCACCGCATTACAGAACACCACCAGCTTCGCGCAGCCGATCCCGTCGCGATCCGCGGTGGCGCGGGCGCACTCCAGAATGATCTCCCCCATGCGACCCACCGCGGTCATGTTGATGCCGGCCCGAGTGCTGGCCACATTGACCGAGGCGCACACCCGCTCGGTCACGGCCAGCGCCTGCGGCAGCGAGTCGATGAGGATGCGATCGCCGTGGGTGAAGCCCTTGTGGACCAAGGCAGAGAAGCCGCCGATGAAGTTGACGCCCACCGTGATCGCCGCGCGATCCAGGGCCTGTGCCATGGCCACATAGTCGTCGGCCGCCGAACTCTCGGCGACCAGTGCGACAGGGGTCACCGAAATGCGCCGGTTGATGATGGGAATGCCGTACTCGCGCTCCAGCTCATCGCCGACGCTCACCAGGCGCTCGGCGTAGCGGCAGATCTTGTCGTAGGCGCGCTGCGCGCAACGTGCGAGCTGTGGATGCGCGCAATCGCGCAGACTGATGCCCATGGTGATGGTGCGGATGTCCAGATTTTCCATCTGGACCATCTTCACCGTCTCCAGGATCTCCTCGGGTTCGAAGTGGACGCTGCGCATAGGTTGACGCGCTAAACCCGGTGCATGAACTTGAAGACGTCTTCGTGCTGCGCGTCGATCTTCAGGCCGAGCTCGTCGGCCTTGGCGTGCAGCTGCACCTTCAGGGCATCGAGGCCGAGCGTGGCGTGCGTCAGATCCGCCAGCAGGATCATGACGAAGAATTCCCCGAGCAGAGTCTGGGATATGTCGACGATATTGACGCCGGCATCCGCGAGCACGCGTGAGGTCTCGGCGATGATGCCGGTGCGGTCGTGGCCGACCACGGTGACGATGATGCGGTTCGACTTGTCCGACACGGATCCTCCGACGGGAGGATCACAGCATAGCCGAACCCCTCACTGGGCGCGCGTGTCGCCCTCCAGCAGATCCAACAGCTCATCGGCGTGGGCTTCCTCGATGCCGAGAATGCCCTCGAGCATGCGGCGCGTGGTCGGATCACTCTCGCCTAAGAATTTGATCATGCTGTGGTAGCTTGCGATGGCGACGCGTTCCGCGACCAGGTCTTCTCTGAGCATTTCAACCACTGTGGTCGCCGGCAGGTACTCCGCGTGGCTGCGCTCCTTCAAGGTGTCGGGCGCGAAGTCCGGTTCACCCCCCAGCTGCACGATGCGATCGGCGATGAGATCGGCCTGCGCCAACTCCTCATCTGCATGCACCAGGAATTCTTCGGCGATGCGTGCACTGGCGAGGCTCTTAGCCATGAAGTGGTGGCGACGATAGCGCAGCATGCACACGATCTCGGTGGCGAGCGCCTCGTTGAGCAGTCGCAGCACGGCCTTGCGATCGCCGCGATAGAGGTCCGTCACCACCCCCAGTTTGGCATCGGGCCGCGCCAATCTCTGCAACCGCTTAACTGCTGACATCGTGCCGATACTCCATTCAAAGCGAACGCACAAAATGCCAGTTGCCCCACGCGGCTCATGTCGGCGCCCACGCCTCACCGGCGTAGGCGCAATTCACACGCAGCACCGTAGGAGCCCGACTACAGTGGCTCGGGGGATGATTTGGCAGACCGCCGTGGGGCGCACCACTAAGCTCAACCACAGTTTCGGCGGTCGCATCGATCACGATGCCCTCGCCACCGGTCCCCCCCTCCGGCTCCGACAGAAACGGAACCGATGCCCGCCAGTTTCTCCCTCGGAGCCGGCGGGCTTCTTTTTTTACAGTTCCCGTCGCACCGGCAGCAATGCGAGCAGATGGCTGAGCAGGCGCCGCCAGGCATTGGGCGCGGGCTCTTTGTGATACACCACCTCGGCGCCGTTTTCGCGGGTCGTCCATTGCAGCCGTTCATGCCCGGATGCGTCCCTCAGCAGCGCCGGCTGATAGGCATTGTCCAGCTGCGCCATGGCATTGAAGCGTGCCGCCGTCAGATCGGCGAGTTCCGGACTGTCGATGAGCAGGCCGATCTCGGTATTCAGATGCCGCGAGCGTTCATCGAAATTCATCGATCCGATGAAGACACGCTGCCGATCGAACACCACCAGCTTGCCGTGCAGGCCATAGGTGCCGAGCCGCGAGACGCGCGGCGTCTGGCCGCTGCCACGGGTGGAGCCCAGCTGGGCCCGCACCTCATAAAGATTGATGCCGTGCCGCAGCAGATCCTTGCGCGAGCGGGTGTAGCCGGCAAAGGCCAGCGGGTCGCGGGTCGACTGCAGGGAATTGGTGATGATGCCAACTTGCACCTGGCGGTCGCGCAGTTCCTTCAACATGTTGGATTCGCCCTGCGTCGGCACGATGTAGGGATTGATCATCAGGAATTCCCGGTTCACCTGGCGCGCGGCTGCCAGAAAGTCCCTGACCATGACATGGCCGGCGTCCCCGGATTCGGTCCGCTTCTTGTCCGGCGTATCACACCAAACCTGGGCGGAAGCCCAGACCAATGAGAGTCTCCCGTCCAGGAGGCTGGCGAAGGGTTCGCCGCTGGCGATGCGGGCGGAATAGTCGATGCCGTCCACCTGTGCACGGGCGCGTCGATGGCGGGCCGGGGATGCGACACCATGGGGATACAGCGCCGCGGCCGGCACCGCCAGATCACTGTTCCAGTACTCATCGAAGGTTTCGGAGAGGGTGTGGACGATCGGGCCGGCGACGAACACATCATCATCGGCGGACTGGGCCTGCGGATCCACCTGGAAGTATTCGTTGCCGATGTTACGGCCGCCGATCAGTGCCAGCGAGTTGTCCACCACCAGCAGCTTGTTGTGCATCCGGTAGTCCAGGCGCGCGGAGTTGCCGACAAATTCCAGGGCGCGCAACACGGAGTTGTGACCGCGGTAGCGGAAGGGATTGAAGACCCGCACTTGCACACCCGGTTGGCTGCCCAGGGCATCCACCTGTTCGTCGCCGGCGACGGTATCCCCGTCATCGATCAGCAGCCGGATGGCGACGCCGCGGCCGGCGGCGCGCGTCAGGGCATCGAGTATCAGTCGTCCAGTGGTGTCGGCGCGAAAGATGAAATACTGCAGATCCAGGGTCTTCTGAGCCGTATCGATCATCTGGACGCGGCTGAGCAGTCCATCGACCCCGACATTGAGGATATGAAAGGCCGAGGCGCCCGAATGCGCCTGCGACAGCGCCTCGAAGCGGCTGCCGAGAGCCGTCTGCTGCGGGTCGGCGAGCGCCACGCTGACGGTACGCGGATAGTCCCGGCCCGGCGGAGCGGTGACGCAGCCGCAAAGCAGAAGCAGTGCCGCGCACAGGCTTCCGATCAGGCGCGGCGATAATCGTGGGTGCAAGTCGCCTCCCTAGGGTCAAGCCTCAGTCTTGCAGGTCCGGCCGCCGTGACCCGCCCCCAGATGCCAGGCGCAACTGTAGGATTCGGCCTACGCGTGTGCGGGCCCTGTCCAGGCCATGAACAGGGCACCGACGCGTATATTCGACGTTGCACCGCAAGAGGTCCGGAGCGATACACCATGGAGCAGAATACTGCAGCGACGCTGCCGCCGCCGCTGGAGGCGGGCGAGGAGACGGGGCTCTCGGAGCTGGCCGCCAACCTGCAGCGCTATGCGGAGTCCGAGAAAGTCCTGCTGGCGCGGCAACTGCATGACGAGCTGGGCGGGGCCCTGGTGGGCGCCAAGATGGACCTCGCCTGGCTGCGCCGGCGCATTGGCAGCACCGATCCGGAAGTCATTGCGCGCTGGGAGCGCCTGGAGCGTGCCCTGGAAACGGGCATCGCCTTCAAGCGGCGTGTGGTCGAACAACTGCGACCGACGCTCTTGGACAACCTCGGCTTCTATGCCGCGGCCCGCTGGCTGGTGGAGGAGACCTGTGCCGCGGCGGGTTTGAAGGCTGAATTGAACCTGCCGCTGCCGGAGCCGCAGCTCAACCAGGACGTGGGTATTGCGCTGTTCCGGATCCTGCAGGAATCGCTGCGCAACGTCACCCGCCATGCCGGTGCAACGCGGGTCACGATCTCCGTCGTCATGGAGCAGGACAACGTCCTGCGCATGATCGTCAACGATGACGGGGCGGGAATGAGCGCTGAGCGGCTGCGGAACCTGGGAAGCCGTGGCCTGGGCAGCATGCGCCACCGGATGCGCGCCATCGGCGGGGAGTTTCAGGTGCATTCGGCGGCCGGCACAGGCACCGAAATCACCGTGGTCGCGCCGCTATCGGACGCCGCTCAGGAGTGAGGCACCAGCTTCAGGGACTTGATCACCTCGGGGAGCCGCTCGAAATCCAGTGACTTGTTGAGAAAGTACTCGACTCCGAACTTCTCGGCCCAGCGGCGGTATTCCGGCAGAGCATAATTGGTGAACACGATGGTGGCGGGCCGTTGCGGGCCCAGCGTGCGCAGCACGCCAAAACCGGTGCCATGCTTAAGCTGCAGGTCAAGTATGAGCACGTGAACGTCCCGATCGCGTGTCATCGCCACCGCGCTGCCTTCGTCAACGACAGTGCCCACCACCTCGACGTCGGTAATCTGGCCCAGGACCTCCCGCATGCGCTCGGCGAGGAGTTCCGAATCCTCCACCAGCAGAACGCGCAATGCGCCCGTGCGGCTGATTCCCGATGGTGTGCTGGGCATTATCACAGCCTCAGGATACGCATGGCCCGCGCTGGCGGTATCCGTCGCGGTCCTACAGAGGGGGTCGGTTATTGCATCAACCCATTGCGCAGCGCATACGACGTAATGTCGGCGTTGCTCGTAAAGCTCATCTTCTCGAGGACGCGGCTGCGATAGGTACTCACGGTCTTTACCGAAAGGCACAGTTCCTCGGCAATGTCCGATACCGATTTGCCCACCGCGATCTTGCAGAAGATCTGGAATTCGCGCTCCGACAGCTGCGAATGGATGGGCTGTTGTGCATCGACATCAAGGTCATTGACCAGCAGTTCGGCGAGCGAGGCACTCACATAGCGGCGCCCCTGGATGACCATTTTCACGGCCCGGACGAGCTCTTCGGAGGCCGCATCCTTCGCCAGATAGCCGCAGGCGCCGGCGCGCAGCACATTGCGGGCGTACTGCCGTTCAGGGTAGCCGCTCAACACCAGCACCCGGGTGTCGGGAAATCCGGAGCGGACGTGTTTGAGGATGTCCAGGCCACTGCGGTCCGGCATGTTGATGTCCAGCAGCAGCAGGTCCCAGCGGCTTTCGCGCAAACGGTCCAGGGTCTGTTCGCCGGTGGCCGCCTCACCCATTTCGCGTATCGAGCGGTCTTCCTGGAGCAATTGCATCAATCCTGAGCGGATCAACGCATGGTCGTCGGCTATGAGTACGCGTACCATGAGCACATCTCCTTCATCGCACATGACGACAGGGGCGTACGGCCTCGCGGCCGCCTGCACCTTGATCCCGGCAGGGTCATTCTAGCAGGGCACGAAGTGGCCAGCGGCACAGCCACCTGTGAAGCTTGCGTTTGGGTATGACAATAAACCGGCACGGCGGGCATTCTGACGGAGGCTTGACGTGGACCGCGTCGGCCGCCGCCCCTCCTTCCTTGTGGGATTTGTCTGACGTCGGTAATCTGCGCCAAGCTGAAGGACAGCCTGGCAGCCCGGGTCCCCAATGGCGTATCAAGTCCACGGGGATCTGCAAAAATGCCAAGGACCAGTGCTGCCGCAGCATGTCCCGGAGAACGTGTGAGTGCCCACCCTGAAACGGCCCCCCGGCAGGTGCGCGTCGCCATAGCGGACGACAGCGACGACCTGTGCCTGATGCTCGCTGAGCTGGTCAACGCCAGCCCCGGCATGCACTGCGTCGCCCGGATCACCGCCCAACGGGACCTGGTGGAGGCGGTGGCGGCCAGTGAACCGGATGTGCTGTTGCTGGATCTGAACTTTGGCGGCGTCAGCAGCCTGCCGCTGGTTCCCCAATTGCGCGCCGCCAATACCAAGACGCGCATCGTCATCCACAGTGGCTTCGACATCGATCCGCTCGCCACCCGCGCCCTGGACGGCGGAGCCGTAGCCGTCATTCCCAAGGGCGGTGATCCGGACGAGTTGATCGCCGCCATCCGCCGTATCGCGCGCGACTGAATCAACCGCGCGATTCGGCTGTGGGACGCGACTGACGTCCCCTGGCGGACCTACTCCGGTACGCAATTTGTGCGCCGCTGCGCACACTGCGCCCATCATGTACGCACAGCAGATTTCATTGCTGCGCGCCGTGGCCCTGGTGGCCATTGTCACGGCGGTCGGGTGTCTGGCAGCGTCGCCGCCATCGCTCACTGAGGTATCCCGGGCGCGCGCGGTCATCATTCAGGCTCAACAGGCCGGTGCGGCGGACCGTGCACCGGGCGAATTCAACGCCGCGCAGGAGCGCCTTGCCGAAGCGCAACAGCTGGCACCTACGGACGCGGAACTGGCCCAATGGCGCGCCCGCGAAGCGGAGTCTGACGCCCGGCGGGCTCTTGCCACCGCCCAGGAGAATGGATCATGAATGCGAATTCCAAGCCCCTCATCATCAGCGTCGCGCTCGCGGTGTCAGTGTCGCTGGCGGCCTGCGTGACGGCACCGCCGGACAATACCTTGGCCGACGCCGGCGCTGCCGTGAGCAACGCCACCGCCAGTCCGGAGGTTGCGCGCTACGACGCGCTCGACCTGGCCAACGCCCAGAAGCAGCTCGCGAACGCGGAAAGTGCCGCGCAGCGCGGTGCTCCGGAAATGGCCGATCATGAGGCGAATCTCGCGCTTCGCACTGCGCGACTTGCCCAGACGCGGGCCGATCAGGCCGTGGCGCAGCTGGACACGCGTGCGCGGGACAACACCGTGGGCGTGGCGCCGGCGCCGCGCACGGTGATGCTGGTGCTCACGGATGACTACTTCGAGCCCGGCCGAGCGCAGCTGATGCCGGACGCCGGCAAGATCGTCGACGACCTGGCGCAGTTCCTCATCGCCCATCCTGAACGGCGCGTGCGGGTCGAGGGTCACGGCGACAGCGCGGATGTGCCGGGGTCGGAGGTGGGGCTGCCGATGCAGCGGGCGGAGGCCGTGCGCATGGCGCTGGTGGCGCGTGGCGTGGATCCGGGGCGCAGCGAGGCCGTGACGTATGGGCCGGCCGACCCGCTCACCGCCAGTGATAACCCGGCGGATCGCCATTTCATCCGTGGCGTTGAAATCCTGCTGTCGGACAGCCGCGGTCAGATCGCCAGTCGCTGAGGGAGAAGCTTGATGTTGGAAACCATTGCAATCCTGCTGGTAGTCCTGTGGGTGCTCGGCATGGTGTCCTCGTACACCCTGGGCGGCTTCATTCACATCCTGCTGGTCCTCGCGGTGGTGGTGGTGATAATCCGTGTGATTCGAGGGCGCAATCCCCTGTAGAGTCTGCGGATGCCCTCGAGCTGTGTGCTGGACGCCGACAATCCTGTTCCCGGCATCGATCCGCTGCTCCTGACGTGTACCCGGATCGCCACGTTCGCCGGCGAGGCCGGACTCACCTCGGCCACGGGATTCTTTTTGCTGCGCAATCAGCACTTGTTCCTGGTGACCAGCCGTCACGTCTTCATCGATGTCGACGCGAACCACACGCCGGACCGGATCACCATCGAACTGCACGTCAATCACGCGGACATGGCCGCCGCGGGCACGGTGTCGATTCCGCTCTATGGTGCGGGCCTGAGCCTTTGGCGGCAGGCCACTGATTCAGCGGGCGAAGTGGATGTGGCAGTAATAGAACTGGATCAGGCCGCGCTGCCGAAGGATGCGGTGTACTGCGCCTTTACTCCCGAACATATCGCCGATGCAGCGTTCATCGAAGTCGGTGCGGCGCTGCTGGTGATCGGCTTCCCGTTGGGATTTCATGACGCGTTGCACCACATGCCGGTGGTGCGGCGCGCCTCACTGGCGTCTTCCTATGGGCTTCGTTTCCAGGGCATGGGCTATTTCCTGACCGATGCCCGCACCCATCGGGGTACCAGCGGGGCCCCCGTCGTCATCCGCGTGCCGGGCGCCACCGATCGACCGGGCTCCGTGTCCTGTCACTTGCTGGGCATTCACTCCTCGCGCTTCGACATGGCCACGCGCGACCCGCTCGAGGATGAGGCCCTGGGCCTCAACTGCGCGTGGTATCCGGATGTGCTGCTGACGCTGACCGAAGACTGAGGGCATTCGCAGTCAGGGCGTGTTTCACGCGGCGCTTGTGCCAGGCCTGAAGGCACTGCTGGTTGCGCACCTGCAGATAGTCGAGTACGGCGGGCTCGGCGTTCTCTGACTCAAAGTTCCGCGACCGTTGAATCAGGGTATTGCGATACGTCATCGGGGGTCTCCCGTTTCCCTTCCCGGGCGCAATAATTACAGGCGCGGTCGCGGCTACGATTCAGTCGAAGTACATGTGATGAAGTAGGCCTACGCCTACAGCATCAGTTATGTGAACAAGGCTGGTGTCCCGGCGGGCCTGCAAACGTCTTACGTGCCCTGGCGCGAAGCTCCGACGGGCACGGGCGGCCAACCCGCTTACCCTCGAATCCTGATTATTCGCGGACAGTTTTCCCATGAACCCAAGGCTTCGTCAGGTCCTGCTCTATGGGGCGGCCGGCCTGGCCGCGGTGGTGGCGCTGCTCATACTTGCCTTGGCGTTGATGGACTGGGATTGGCTGCGCGGACCGATTGCACGTGCCCTCAGTGCCCGTAGCGGGCGCACGGTGACGATTTCCGGGCATCTGCGGGCACACCTCTGGTCGCGCACACCGACGCTGACCGTGCAGGGGTTGCGGGTTGCCAATCCGCCCTGGGAGCCGTCGCGTCCGCTGCTGCAGTTGCAGCAACTGCAGGTTCAGATTGACCTGGGCGCGCTGCTGCGCGGACACCTGGTGCTGCCCCGCGTCGCCATCGATCAGCCGGATCTGTACCTGCATCAGGAGATATCCGGCCGTGCCAACTGGACCGATGCCAACACCGCGCCCACCAGTGCGACCGCAACCGCCGCCAAGCCCTTCAAGCTGCCGGCCATTCACGAATTGATCATCAACTCGGGAAAAGTCGTACTGCTCGATGACCCGCACCGGCTCAATATCCATGGCACGATCCAGGCTCACGAGCATGCCGCGGCGGCCGATCCCCAGGCCCTCCACATTGAAGGGCAGGGAAGCATCAACGATGAGCCGTTCGCCCTGGATGTCTCAGGGGGCGCTCTGCTGGTGGTGGATTCGAAGCATCCCTATCCTTTCAAGCTCAGCATCCAGGCCGGCCAGAACGAGGTGACCGCCAGCGGCGAAGTGCTCAAACCCTTTAACCTCGGGCAACTTACACTGCAGGTCGCCGCGCGCGGTCCGGACCTCGCCCAGCTCTACTACCTCACCCACCTCGCGCTGCCGAACTCCCCGCCCTATCAGCTCCAGGCCCAGATCAGCCGCGACGGCCAGCGCTTCGAGGTCCGCAACATCAAGGGGACGCTGGGACGCAGTGATATTTCCGGCAGCGTGAGTGTCGATGCCACGCACCAGCGTCCCAATCTTACGGCCACATTGAAATCCGGCCATCTGTTGCTGTCCGATCTGGGGGCGCTCACGGGCTCGCGCGCCAGCGCGCCGAGTCTGGAACCCGGCAGCGCGGCGCCTGCACGCAAGATGCTGCTTCCCGATGCGCATCTGGCGACCAACCGCGTCAAGGCGATGGACGCGGACGTGACCTTCAATGCAACCGACATCGAGGCCGGCAAAGTGCCGTTCTCCCATGTGAACCTCCACGCCACACTGAAGGATGGCGTGCTGGCGCTGGATCCGGTTCAGTTCGTCATGCCACAGGGTCGACTCAGTGGCGTCATCCGTATCGACGCGCGCACGCCGGTGCCCGCGGTGCATATGGAATTGCGCGCCACGGATATCAGTTTGGACCAGCTGAAGGGCAAGGGACCCGCCAGTGCGGCGCCGCTCGGGGGCATCCTGCAGGCAAGAGCGGTGATCTCGGGAAAGGGTGACTCGGTGCACAGCCTGATGGCCGATGCCGACGGGCGGCTGGTCGCCGTCATTCCGCACGGTGACATTCGCGCGGCGTTCGCCGAGCTGACGGGCATCGACCTCAAGGGCATCGGATTGCTGCTCACCAAGAACGAGCAGCGTGCGCCGATCCGTTGCGGAGTGGCCCGCTTCGATATCACTGATGGTACCGCGAGCGCCACGAGCTTGGTCCTGGACACTCAGGACGTATTGATCACCGGCAAAGGGAATATTGATTTTGGTACCGAGAAGCTCGACCTGGCCCTGCAGGGTCAACCGAAGAAATTCCACCTGGTGCGGGTGCGCGCCCCGGTGGACATCAAGGGTCAGCTCGTCAAGCCTACCTTCGGACCTGACAAGGGAAAGCTCATCAAGCAGGGTGGCATCGCGGCGGCGCTGGGTACGCTCCTCACCCCGGTTGCGGCCATGCTGGCCTTTGTCGATCCAGGGCTTGCCAAGGACCAGGACTGCAGTGCCTTACTTCACGGTGCGGATTCGAAGTGATATTCGAATGACAGGGCCAGGACCCGCTGGGTGCGGTTTTCGATCAGGGGACTGCGCGCCGGCGTTCCGCGCACCTGGCTGATGGCGGTGTCGAGATTGATCAGCAGGTGCTTGCCGATGAATTTCGTGGCACTGAAGCCGACTCCCACATCGGTGGTACCGGCGCGAGTAATATTGTATTCGGGATGGCCTGAGGCCATGGATTGCTGCTCACTCACGCCGTAGACGGTCTGCAGGTAGTGCGCCGTGCCCATGGTGATGGAGGGCCCCGCGAACATGACGAAGGTGCGGGAGCTGCCTGGCAGCGGCAGATACACCGAGGCATTGCCGACCGCGCCCTGTGCCCCGCCCATGTATTGGCGAGCCGCCACGCGCAGGATCATGGGAAACTTTTTCGACAGCACCCAGGAGCCGTAGAGCTTGCCGACCGGCGCCGCCCTGATATCGCCCATGCCATTGAGATTGGCGCCGTCCAGTTTTTGATTGCGGCCCAGGTCATAGGTCAGACCGATCCCGACCTGGTAATGGTCGCCGCGCAGGAAGTTGTAGCCCAGCCCTTCGCCGGTGGAGAAGAAGGCGATGTCGCGATAATAGATGTTGACCACCGGGCCGCCGCTGACCTTGTAGGCGCGCGCTCCGTCATAGGCCGGCTGGACTTCCGCGGCGGCGCCCGCCACGTCACGCCATTTGGGCAGATTGGGCTCAAACAGGCGGGCGAGAATGATGCCGCCATCGTACTGCCATTCCTGCAGTGGCGACTGGGATTGGGCCTGCGCCGCGTGTGGTACGCAGGCAATGAGTAGCAGGGACAGCAGTGCAATCGAACGCAGAATGTTGGGCATTGTTGCGGCAGTCTAGCCCGCAGGGGCGGTCCACCCAGGCGGGGAAACCCGTCTGTCGGCGTAGGAGCAGGCCTAGGAGACGCGCGCCAGCAGATCGTCCAACACCTGCGGGTCGACCGGCTTGGTGAGATGACTGTCGAACCCGGCCTCGTGCGAGCGCCGTCGGTCGGATTCCTGACCCCAGCCCGTCAGGGCCACCAGCACCATGGTGCGTCCCCAGGGTTGGCCGCGGATGCGACGCGCCACTTCGTAACCATTGGCGCCGGGCATGCCGATATCGAGCAGGGCGACGTCCGGGCGGTGCCGCTCCGCGGACAGCCACGCATCGCTCCCGTCCTCGGCACGAAATACTTCGTGACCATTCAACGACAGCAGCGTGGCCAGGCTTTCGCGTGCATCCGGGTTGTCGTCGGCGACCAGAATCCGGCGCTGCGTGATGGCCCGCGGTGCCGCCACCGGCTCCTGAACTGATTCTGGCTGCTCCGCAGCGTCCTCTTCGGCAGACCGCTCGACGGACAATGGCAAGAGGATGATGAATTCGCTGCCCTTGCCCGGGCCCTCGCTGGATGCGGTCACCGTGCCCCCGTGCATCGCCACCAGTTGCCGCACCAGCGCCAGGCCGATGCCCAGGCCACCTTGGGGCCGGCTGCCGCGCTGGTCGAGCTGCGTGAAGAGGTCGAAGATGCAGGGCAGCACCTCCGGGACGATGCCGATGCCATTGTCGCGGATCGAAATCTCGATATCGCGTTGACGGCGTCGCGCCCGCAGCATGATCTGACCGCCCTTGTCGGTGTACTTGGCCGCGTTGCCCAGAACATTGCCCAGGGCCTGCGTCAGGCGCATCGGATCGCCGTAGACCGCCAGTGGGCGGCTGGGAATGTCGACGCTAAGGGAATGGCCACGCCCCTCGATCGCCGGCGTCACGGTCTCCACGGCACGGTCGACCAGTTCCTTGAGTTCGACGCGCTGACGCGTGAGATTGATCTTGCCCCGGGTAATGCGCGAAACGTCCAGCAGGTCATCCACCAGCCGCGACAGCTGCAGCAGCTGGCGCTCGATGATGTCGCGCGACAGCAGCAACTGCGAATCCGTGACCGCCTTCATTTTCATCAGGTGCACGGCGTTGCGGATGGGCGCCAGGGGATTGCGCAGCTCGTGCGCCAGCATCGCCAGGAATTCATCCTTGTGGCGATCGGCCTCCTTGAGCGCCTGTTCGGCGCGGGTCCGCTCCGCCACTTCGGCCTGCAAGGCGAGGTTGGCGCGCTCCAGATCCCCGTTCGATTGCTGCAGGCTTTGATTCAGGGCATGCAGTTCGCGGGTCTTCTCCGCCTGCAGCGCGGTGTTTGCCTGCGCGAGCTGCTCGTTGGCGAAGGCGAGGTTGCGGTTGAGGGCGACCAGTTCACGACGCTTGCAATACAGTTCGACCAGCACCGACACCTTGCTGCGCAGGATTTCCGGCACCACCGGCACTGACACGTAGTCCACGGCGCCGAGCTTGTAGCCGCGCAGCCGGTCCAGTTCCGACACATGCACGCCGGTCACGAAGATGATGGGGGTGCGCACGAAGCGCGGATGCTCGTGAATCAGGCGCGCGGCCTCGAAACCGTCCATGTCCGGCATGCTCACATCGAGCAGCACGACCGCGAACTCCTCGCGCATCAGCTTATCCAGAGCCTCGAGTCCCGAAGTCGCGCACACCAGATTCTGGTTCAGCTCCTTCAGCACGGTCTGATAGGTCAGCAGTCGCGCCGGCTGGTCATCCACCAGCAGAATGTTGACCTTCTCCCAAGCAACGGCTTCGGGACGCGATGCCATGCGGTCCGGGGTCAACGATGCAGCCATAGGCGCACCAGTGACAGCAGCTGGTCGGTATTGACGGGTTTGGCCACGTAGTCCGATGCCCCGGCTTCGAGACACTTTTCCCGATCGCCTTTCATGGCCTTGGCCGTCAGCGCAATGATGGGCAGCATCCGGAAATTCGGCTGCTGGCGGATCCTGCGCATGGTTTCATAGCCGTCCATTTCGGGCATCATCACATCCATGAGGACCAGCGACAGGTCTTCGGTGTTTTCAACGAGATTGATGGCTTCCTGGCCATTGGTAGCCGTTATCACCTGCATGTGATGACGCTCCAGCAGGCTGTTCAGGGCGAAGATGTTGCGGATATCGTCATCGACGACCAGCACCTTGCGGCCCTCGAGGGGTTCATCGCTTTCATGCAGTGACTGCAGCATCGCCTGCTTGCCCGGCGGCAGGTCCGCGACGACGCGGTGCAGGAACAGGGCGGTCTCATCCAGCAGCCGCTCCGGGGAGCGCACGCCTTTGAGCACGATGCTCTTGGCACTCTTCTTGAGGGCGCTCTCCTCGGCTTCGGTAATGTCCCGCCCTGTGAACACGATGATCGGCAGGCGCCGCAGTGTCTGGTCGGTCTGGATTTCCTCCAGCAGCTCGAAGCCGGAGATGTCGGGCAAGCGCAGGTCCAGGACCACGCAGTCGATCTCACTGCTGCGCATAGTCTGCAGCGCCTCGGCGCCGGTCGTCGCGGTGATGATTTCCACGTCGGTGTGACCCAGCAGCTCGCTCACGCTCATCTGTTCAGCCGGATCATCCTCCACCACCAGCAGTCGTCGCACCTTGTTCGCGGTGAAGTTCTTCAGCCGATCCAGTGCCGCTTCCAGCTCCTCGGTGGTGCCGGTCTTGGTGAGGAAGGCGAAGGCGCCGCGCTCCAGGCCGTACTGGCGCTCGTCTTCGACGGTCAGAATCTGCACCGGAATGTGGCGCGTATCGCTGCTGCGTTTGAGCTGATTCAGCACTGTCCAGCCCAGCATGTCGGGGAGAAACACATCCAGGGAAACGGCCGCCAGCGGGTACTTGCGCGCAAAGATGAGGGCCTCGGCGCCGCTGCGCGCCAGCAATACCTTGAAGCCGCGCTCGCGGGCGAGGTTCACCAGCACCCGCGCGTAGTGCGGATCATCCTCGACGATCATCAGGATGGGTTCGCCGCTGCCGAGATTATCCCGGTCATCCGGGATGATCTCCTCCGTACGCACGATTGGCAGGACCACCGGCTGGAAGGTTGGCTGCGGTGTGGCTGCCGGACCCTGCAGGGCAGCGCGCGTGTAGGCCGCGCCCACGTAGTGCAGCGGCAGATAGAGAGTGAAGGTGCTGCCGCTGCCGGCCACGCTGCTCAGGCGGATCTCGCCGCCCAGCAGGTGCGCGAGTTCGCGGCTGATGGCAAGTCCCAGTCCGGTGCCGCCGTATTTGCGTGAGGTGCCGGCGTCGGCCTGCTGGAACGCCTCGAAAATGATGCGTTGTTTTTCCGGCGGGATGCCGATGCCGGTATCGCTGACCGAGAATTCGACCACGATCGGCACCTGGCTTAAGGTCGGATGCTCGGGCGTCCAGCCGCTGCTCGCGACCCCCACATGGATCCTGACGCCACCGTGTTCCGTGAACTTGAAGGCATTGGACAGCAGGTTCTTCAATACCTGCAGCAGGCGCTTGGAGTCGGTGGTAATGGCGCGGCCCAGCCGATGATCGAAGTCCGCCGTGAACGAGAGCTTGCGGGCCTCGGCCTCGTGGCGGAAGTTTCGTTCGATGGTCTCGCGCAGGTGCGTGAACAGCAGATCCTCGCACTCCACCGTGACGGTTCCGGACTCGATCTTCGACAGATCGAGAATGTCGCTGATCAGATTGAGCAGGTCGGTGCCGGCACCGTGAATGGTGTTGGCAAACTCCACCTGGCGATTGGAGAGGTTGCCGTCGGCGTTTTCCGCCAGCTGCTGCCCCAGGATCAGGATGCTGTTCAGCGGCGTGCGCAGCTCATGGGACATGTTGGCCAGGAACTCTGACTTATAGCGGGAGGTGAGGGCGAGCTCCGCAGCCTTGTCCTCCAGCGCCCGGCGGGCCAGTTCGATTTCCTGATTCTTGCGTTCGACCTCGGCGTTCTGTTCGGCCAGCAGTTTGGCCTTGTTGGCGAGTTCCTCGTTGGTCTGCTGCAGCTCGGTCTGCTGGGCCTGAAGTTCGCCGGCCAGCTGCTGGGACTGAGTGAGCAGGCCCTCGGTGCGCATCGTGGTTTCGATGGTATTGAGAACCACGCCGATGATGCTGCCGGTGAGCTGTTCCAGGAATGCCAGGTGCGAGGCCGTGAAGCCACCGAGCGAGGCCAGTTCCATGACGGCCTTCACGTGGCCTTCGTAGAGGATGGGCAGGACGATGACGTGCCGCGGACGAAGCCTCGTCAGGCCGCTTGAAATGTGAACCGAGTCATCGGTCACATCCGTGATCAGCAGGCGTTGCCGATCGGCGGCGGCCTGGCCCACCAGGCCCTGGCCGATGGCATAGCGGCGGGGGCCCGACGCCGAGTCTGCCTCATCGGCATAGGTGGCGAGTTCGCGAAGGTGCGCGCCATCGGCGGCGTTGTCCATCACATAGACGATGCCCTGCTGGGCATTGATGAGCGGGGCAAGTTCCGAGAGCAAAAGCTTGCCCACTGTCACCAGATCGCGCTGCCCCTGCATCATGCGGCTGAACTTGGCGAGATTGGTCTTCAGCCAGTCTTGCTCGTTGTTGCGCTCCGTCGTGGCGCGCAGGTTGCCGATCATGGCGTTGATGTTGTCCTTGAGCTCGGATACCTCGCCGCGCGCCTCGACCTGAATGGAACGGGTCAGATCGCCCTTGGTGACGGCGGTCGCCACTTCGGCGATGGCCCGCACCTGATTGGTGAGGTTGGCCGCGAGCAGGTTGGTGTTTGCCGTGAGGTCCTTCCAGGTGCCGGCGGCGCCGGGCACGTGCGCCTGGCCGCCCAGGCGGCCCTCGACGCCGACCTCGCGGGCGACGCTGGTGACCTGATCGGCGAAAATCGCCAGTGTATCGGTCATGCTGTTGATGGTGTCGGCGAGGGCATTGACCTCGCCCTTTGATTCCACCGTCAGGCGCTGCCGCAGATCGCCGTTGGCCACGGCGGTCACGACTTTCACGATGCCACGCACCTGGTTGGTCAGGTTGTTGGCCATCACGTTCACGTTGTCGGTGAGATCCTTCCAGGTACCCGCCACACCGGGCACCACGGCCTGGCCGCCGAGCTTGCCTTCGGTTCCTACCTCGCGCGCCAGGCGCGTCACTTCGGCGGCGAAGCCGTTCAGCTGGTCCACCATCGTATTGATGGTTTCCTTCAGCTGCAGGATCTCGCCCTTCACGTCGACCGTGATCTTGCGCGAGAGATCGCCACGGGCGATGGCAGTGGAAACTTCCGCGATGTTGCGCACCTGGCCGGTGAGGTTGCGCGCCATCGAGTTCACGTTGTCGGTGAGATCCTTCCAGGTGCCCGCGACACCGGGCACGATGGCCTGGCCGCCGAGCTTGCCCTCGGTGCCCACTTCGCGCGCCACGCGCGAGGCTTCCGCAGCGAAGCTATTGAGCTGATCCACCATGGTGTTGATGGTTTCCTTGAGCTGCAAGATCTCGCCCCGCACGTCCACCGTGATCTTGCGCGACAGGTCACCGCGGGCGATGGCGGTGGCGACTTCGGCGATGTTGCGCACCTGGCCGGTGAGGTTGCTGGCCATGGAATTGACCTTGTCGGTCAGATCCTTCCACACGCCGCTCACGTCCTTCACGTCGGCCTGGCCGCCGAGCTTGCCTTCCGAGCCCACTTCGCGCGCCACGCGGGTGACTTCGGCGGCGAAGGCGTTGAGCTGGTCCACCATGGTGTTGATGGTCTGCTTCAGCTGCAGAATCTCACCGCGTACGTCCACCGTGATTTTGCGCGACAGGTCGCCGCGCGCAATGGCGGTGGCGACTTCGGCGATGTTGCGCACCTGACCGGTGAGGTTACTGGCCATGGAGTTGACGTTTTCGGTCAGGTCCTTCCACACCCCACTGACGCCCTTGACCTCGGCCTGACCGCCGAGGTTGCCTTCGGTGCCGACCTCGCGCGCCACGCGGGTCACTTCGGCCGCGAAGGCGTTGAGCTGGTCCACCATGGTGTTGATGGATTCCTTCAGCTGCAGGATCTCGCCCTTCACATCGGCGGTGATCTTGCGTGACAGGTCGCCGTTGGCGATGGCGGTGGCGACTTCGGCGATGTTGCGGACCTGGCCGGTGAGGTTGCCGGCCATGGAGTTCACACTGTCGGTGAGATCCTTCCAGGTGCCCGCGACGCCGGGGACCACCGCCTGGCCGCCCAGCTTGCCCTCGGTACCGACTTCGCGCGCCACGCGCGTCACTTCCGAGGCAAAAGAGCGCAGCTGGTCCACCATGGTGTTGATGGTTTCCTTCAGCTGCAGGATCTCGCCGCGCACGTCCACCGTGATCTTGCGCGACAGATCGCCGCTGGCGATGGCGGTAGAGACTTCGGCGATATTGCGCACCTGACCGGTGAGATTGCCGGCCATGGAATTGACGTTGTCGGTGAGATCCTTCCAGGTGCCCGCGACGCCCGGCACCACGGCCTGGCCGCCCAGCTTGCCCTCGGTGCCGACCTCGCGCGCCACGCGCGTCACTTCGGCCGCGAAGCTGTTGAGCTGGTCCACCATGGTATTGATGGTGTTCTTGAGCTCCAGGATCTCGCCCTTCACGTCCACCGTGATCTTGCGCGACAGGTCACCGCGCGCCACGGCCGTGGTGACTTCGGCGATGTTGCGCACCTGACCGGTGAGATTGGTCGCCATGGCGTTGACCGAGTCGGTGAGATCCTTCCAGGTGCCGGCGACGCCCGAGACGATGGCCTGACCACCGAGCTTGCCTTCGGTGCCGACCTCGCGCGCCACGCGCGTCACTTCGGAGGCGAAGGAACGCAATTGGTCCACCATCGTATTGATGGCTTCCTTCAGCTGCAGGATCTCGCCGCGCACGTCGACCGTGATTTTGCGCGACAGGTCACCGTTGGCGACGGCGATCGTGACTTCAGAAATGTTGCGCACCTGGCCGGTGAGATTGCTCGCCATGGAGTTGACGCTGTCCGTCAGGTCCTTCCAGGTACCCGCCACGCCATGCACGGCGGCCTGGCCACCGAGCTTGCCCTCGGTACCGACCTCACGCGCGACGCGGGTCACCTCCGAGGTGAAGGCGCTCATCTGCGCAATCATGGTGTTCACGATGGTCGCCGAGCGCAGGAACTCACCCTTCAAGGCGCGCCCGTCGACCTCAAGACTCATCGCCTGCTGCAGGTCGCCCTTGGCGACGGCGGAAATGGCGCGTGTGACTTCGGTGGTGGGCCATAGCAGATCGTCGATCAGGGTATTGACCGACTGCTCCATGGCGCCCCAGGCTCCGGAGCGGCGCTCGCTGGACATGCGATGCTTGGTCTTGCCGTCCTTGCCCACGGTCTGTCCGACGCGTTCCAGTTCCTTCGCCAGTCGCTGATTGGCGCTGACGATTTCATTGAAGGTGTCGGCAACCTTGCCGGCAATGCCGGTCTGATCGCTGGCCAGGCGCACCGAGAAGTCACCGTCCCGTACGGACTGCAGGGCCTGCAGCAGTTTGCTGAGGTCGAGCTCCGGACCGCCTGCAACGGGAGTGCCGTTGCTTTTGCGCGGTGCACGGACGGTGGCTTGCGGCTGCTGCATGGTTGCTCCCCCCGAACGCCTGCGGCGCGACCTAGGCAAGATGCGTAGGCGTAGGCGCACGAGTCGATCGTAATCTGACCGCAGCATAGAGTTCAGGGCTGTGAAAGGGCTGTAGGACGCGGCCTACAAATCGAAACCATCTGCTACGGTTGTAGCTGTTTGGCGCCAGATTGACAGCCTAAATTGTGAACCGCGTCTGACTATTGCGGTGCAACAGTTGGCGCCTCTCGCAGCGCTTTGGCAATCCAGCCACGGTTCTTCATCGCCAGGAACGGCGCTTCGATGAAGCGGAAGCTCAGATTCGCGACCCCGAGGACGATCAGCGCCCAAATCACGAAGAACCCGGCTCTGATGAGCGGACCGGGATGCGGCAGCAGTTTTGCCAAGGCCGCCTCACCGAGCAGCAACAGCGGAATGTGATAGACGTACATGCCAAAGGAGATGCGGCCCACCCAGGTGAGGAACGCGTTTTCCAGAAAACGCAGCCAGACCAGGCGTCGCAGAGCACAGATGAGCGCCAGCAGGGCGAGGAGATTCAACAGGGAATATCCCCACACGTATCCGTGACTCTGCAGCAGGAACATCGCGTAGCCAAAACTTGCGACAAAGGCGCCCTGCCCACCGTAGTAGGCCGCGGCCAGCACCGCCGCCCCGAGTGCAGCGGTCGCGAGAAATGCCGCGATCAGGCGCCGCCCTGGATTGTTCAGCCGATCGAGCGCCAAGACTGGGATGGCCGCGCCGGCGGCAAAGGCATCCAGCTGGGTGAACGGCAAGACATACACGACCTTGCCGGCCATCTCGGCGTCATAGCCCAGATGCACCGTCCAGGAGAACACCGCGAGGCGCAGCAGCGGCGTGAAGACCAGCAGGCCCACCACGAATCTGCGGAAGAGGGCGGGCGGCATGAAGTAAATGAGCAGCGGCCAAAACAGATAGAACTGCTGCTCAATGGCCAAGGACCACAGATGCACGTAGGCGGGTCCGACATCCGTCGGCCGCAGGCGTGCGATGTTGGCCAGGAAACCCAGTAGCCAGGGCCAATCCGATCGGAATGACTGCGGCACGCCGGTCGCAATATAAATGAGTGCCGAGACCAGCAGGAAAAACACCACCAGGGGAAGGATGCGCAGGGCGCGATGCCAGAAGAAGGTACCGATATAGATGCGGAAGGGTTTGTGCCGGGAGCGCAGCAGGATGCCGGTTATCAGGTAACCGGACAGCGTGAAGAACAGCTGCACACCGATCCAGCCGGACGCGAAATAGGAATAATGGAAGCACATGACCATGGCGATGGCGATGGCCCGGATGCCATCCAGAGACTCCAGGTGCTTCATTGGCGGATACTACCGGTGTAATGACACACGGCCAAGCTGCTACCATCCCGCCTTCCATGACTATCGTGACTCGCTTCGCGCCCAGCCCCACGGGGCTGCTGCATATTGGTGGCGTCCGTACGGCGCTCTTCAGCTGGCTGTATGCGCGGCGTCACGCCGGGCGCTTCATCCTGCGGGTCGAAGACACTGACCGCGAGCGCTCAACCGACGAGGCCGTACAGGTCATCCTCGATGGCATGCAGTGGCTGGGTCTCTCTCACGATGAGGGCCCCTATTACCAGACCCGCCGTTTCGACCGCTATGCCGAAGTCCTGGGGCAACTGCTCGCACAGGGCAAGGCTTACCACTGTTACTGCAGCAAGGAGGAGCTGGAGGCGATGCGCACTCTGCAGCTGGCGCGCAAGGAGAAGCCGCGTTACGACGGCCGCTGCCGCGAGCGTCGGGCCCCCGTGCCGGGAGTGCAGCCGGTGGTGCGCTTCAAGAACCCGCTGGCGGGCGAAGTTGTAGTGGAGGACCTGGTCCACGGTCCGGTGGTGTTCCAGAACGCGGAGCTCGACGATCTCATCATCGCGCGCTCCGACGGCACGCCCACCTACAACTTCTGCGTGGTCGTGGACGACAGCGACATGAACATCACGCATGTGATCCGCGGCGATGATCATCTGAACAACACGCCGCGACAGATCAACATGCTGCGCGCGATCGGGTTCACGCCGCCGGCCTACGCGCATGTGGCGATGATCCTTGGGCCGGACGGCGCCAAGCTCTCCAAACGGCACGGCGCCGTGAGCGTGCTGCACTACCGGGAACAGGGCTATCTGCCTGAGGCACTGCTCAATTATCTGGTCCGGCTGGGCTGGTCGCACGGCGATCAGGAGATCTTCAGTTTAGACGAACTGGTGCAGCTCTTTGATATCGGTGACGTCAACAAGGCGGCCTCCGCCTTCAATCCCGAGAAGCTGCAGTGGGTGAATCAGCAGCACATGATGCGGGCGTCGCTGCCGTATCTCGCCGCAATCCTGCGCGAGCAGCTGCAGCGCCTGGGCGTGCAGACCCAGGACCAGGCGTTGCTCGAGGGCATCGTCGCCGGCCAGCGTGAGCGCGCCAAGACCATGAAGGAGATGGCCGAGTCCAGTCGCTATTTCTTCGGCGCCGACGTTGAAATCGATGAAAAGGCCGCGCGCAAGCACCTGGGCGGGGAGGGCGTGGCAGTGCTCGAGCGTCTGCGCAGTGGCTTTGCCGCCCTGACCGACTGGTCGGCCGCCGGCGTCCATGCCCTGCTGAGCGACCTTGCCGCGCAGCTGGGCGTGGGACTGGGCAAAGTGGCACAGCCATTGCGCGTGGCGCTGACCGGCACGGCCGTGTCGCCGCCCATCGATGCAACCGCCGCACTCATCGGAAAGGAGCGGGTGCTCGCGCGCCTGGAGCGCGCGCTGCAATGGAGCGCGCGCTAGGGATTTTCTGGTATTCTCCGCGGCCGTCGGGATGGGCCTGGGGCAATCCGCGACCTACATTATCGGGTACGGGGCCATAGCTCAGCTGGGAGAGCGCTTGCATGGCATGCAAGAGGTCGACGGTTCGATCCCGTCTGGCTCCACCAATAAAATCAAAGTCTTAGCGCCCGATCGCGTCGCAGCAGCAACAGCCAGAGACTCTCACCGTGCCAATCAGATCCGGGGCCGAATTCGTCCTAGGCGCCAACCGGATGCCGCGGCGGAACATCTTCGCGGTCACCCTGGGCAATGCCCTCGAGTTCTACGATTTCGTCACCTACGCGTTCTTTTCGATTCAGATCGGTCACGCGTTCTTTCCTGCACAGAGTGCCTACGGCAGCCTGATGCTGTCGCTGGCAACCTTTGGCGCCGGGTTCCTGACCCGGCCGCTGGGGGCCTTCGTGATCGGCAACTACGCCGATCGGGTGGGGCGCCGCGCCGCCATGCTGCTGTGTTTTGTGCTCATGGGCTGCGCCATCGTCGGCATGGCGCTGATTCCGAGCTATGCCACCATTGGCATCGCCGCGCCCATTCTCGCCGTCATCGCCCGCATGACCCAGGGCTTTTCCCTGGGGGGTGAAATCGGCTCCAACACGGCCTATCTGGCCGAGGCGGCGACGCCCGAATCCCGGGGACTGGTGGTGTCCTGGCAAGGCGCCAGCCAGAGTGCTGCAGTAATGACGGGAAGCCTGGTTGGCGTGCTGCTGACGAGCGTGCTGCCCGCGGCCTCGCTCGACGCATATGGCTGGCGTATTGCCTTCCTGCTGGGAGCGGCCACCGTCCCCTTCGGTCTGTGGCTGCGGATGCGGCTCCCGGAAACCCTGCATCAATCCGCAACCGCCACGCCCGCCGCGCCCGCGGCGCCGATCCCGGCACGCCTGGCACTCGCGCGGCGCTACTGGCCGATCTTCGCCTGCGGCCTGGTTTTCATCGCCTCCGGCACCATCGCGACCTATATTTTCGGCTACATCGTGACCTATGCCCAGGACACCATGCACCTGTCCGCCCGGGTCGGATTCATTGCCTCAACCGGCGGCAACCTGCTCGGGATTCCGGTCACGCTGTATGCCGGCTGGTTGTCCGATCGTCGCGGCCGACGGCCCGTTATGATCTGGGGCAACCTGCTGTTCCTGCTGCTGATCTATCCGACCTTCGCCTGGATCGCGGCCACCCGTTCCGAGTTCGCCTTCATCACTGGCATGATCTTCCTGAATGCAGTGCAGGGCCTGGCGGTAGGCGCGTTTTATGCGGCCCTGGCCGAAAGTCTGCCCCAGGCGATTCGCGGCGCAGGCTTCGGCATCACCTATTCGCTGGCCATCGCAATCTTCGGCGGCACCACCCAACTGGTGGTGACGTGGCTCCTCCATGTCACGGGCAATCCGGTCGCACCGGCTTGGTATCTGACCGGCGCAGCGCTGATGGGTCAGATTGCACTGATGCTCATGCCGGAAAGTGCGCCGGTGAAGTTGGCGCGCGCGGCCGGCCGCTAGCGTACCTGCCACAGTGCTGCACCCGATCGTTGCGTCCCCGGCGTATATAGGGATGTGAGCCTTACATCGTTACCGCTGGAGTTCTCCGCCCTGCAGGCCGATGCGCCCGATGATCGGCAGGCCGATGGCGATTTTACGGCGGCGCGGGCCGGAGATTCGAGTGCCTTCATCAGACTCGTCCGCCAACACCAGGCCCGCGTCTTCAGTCTGGCCCTGCGACTGACCGGGCGGCGCGAGGATGCCGAGGAGCTGGCGCAGGACACTTTTCTGGGACTGCATCGGCAGCTGCGCAGCCTGGAATCGGCCGTGCACGTGCGCAACTGGGTGTGCCGGACCGTGACCCACCGTTCCATTGATCTGCTGCGCGGCCGGGCCCGCCGCCCGGAGGCTCAGGCCGTGGACTTGCTGCTGCTTGAGGTGCCGGTGGAGGACGCCAGTGGCGATCCGCTATTGCACCGGACGCTGCGCGCCCTGCTGCTGCGTCTGCCGGAAATCCCGCGCGCCGTCCTGGTGTTGCGCTACCAGGAGGATCTGGATCCCCAGGACATCGCAGCCACCCTGGATCTGCCCCTCAACACTGTCAAAAGTCACCTGCGTCGCTCGCTGGACTGGCTGCGCGCGCAGGGATTGGAGATGT
The DNA here is from genome assembly GCA_035943195.1 of Steroidobacteraceae bacterium. Classification (GTDB taxonomy): domain Bacteria; phylum Pseudomonadota; class Gammaproteobacteria; order Steroidobacterales; family Steroidobacteraceae; genus DAIDKA01. The sequence goes on along the minus strand of DASZCK010000306.1, from coordinate 7,217 downwards.
CGCAATGAACCCCGGCGACGCAAAGACCCCCGACCGACTCGAGCGTGCGCTGCAGGCAAGCCTGCGCAGCATCGACCCGGGTGCGGATTTCACCACGGCGCTCATGGCGCGGCTTGCCACGGCGCCGACGCACGCCGTCAGCGCGCTCACCGCCCCCAGCATTCGTCACCGGCGACTGCATTCAGCATCGCTGGGGCTGGCTGCTTCCGTGCTGGTGGCGTTGGCGGTGGGCTGGCAGCTGCTGGACGTGCGGGCGGCGCAGCGTGCGGAACAGGCGCGGATCGAGCAGACCCGCATTCACACACAACTGCTGCTCGCGCTTGAGATCACCAGCGAGCGACTGGGCCAGGCGCAGCAGCGCATCGAACAGTACCAATCACAGGAGAAGACTCTATGAGTATTTCAGCAGTACGCTGCGGCTGGATCATGGCCGGCCTGCTGCCGGTTCTGGCGGTGGCGCAGGCCGGGAAACTCGCGATACCGGACTTCGGGGATCTGGCCAAGAAAGCCACCGAGGCGGTCGATATCACGCTGGATGGTGACATGCTCAAGTCGGCCAGCCACATGATGGGGGCGGGCGGGCGGCAGAATGCCGCGGGTGGGGATCTGTCGGACGTGGTGGATGGTCTCAAGGCCATCACCGTGCGCAGCTTCACCTTCGACAAACCCGACATGTATTCCGAACAGGAAGTCGCCGGCGTATTGGCCCAGGTCGATGCTCCGGGCTGGAAGAAGATCATCTCGGTTCGCGAGAAGGGTGAACGTGTGGAGATCCACATGCGGGAAAATTCAACCGACGGCGGCCTCCTGATCGTCAGCGAGGAGCCCAAGGAGCTGACCATCGTGAACATTGCCGGCAAGATCAATCTGGATCAGCTGCGGCAGCTGCAGGGCCATATGGGCGTGCCGAGCATGCCCGGCTTGATCGGCAGCGGCGGACCGCCCGCAGTCCCGGCCGTCCCCGCTGTCCCGGTGCCCGCTGCCCCGGCGGCTGCGCCCGCGGCCCCCGCTGCGCCTGCGCCGCCTGCTCGCCCCTACACCGGGCCCGGGATCTAGCGCGGTGCAGGAATTCGCCTACAGCTGAACATCCGGTCGCAGCACTGGCAATGAGGAGGGCACGCCCTATCGTGAGCCGCTCACTACCGAAGATCGGCGATTCGCGAATCCAACATGATTCAAAGCGTAAACCTGTACCTGAATACCGTCGGGTTTGGCGGCCTTTTGTACGCGATAGCGAACAAGGCCACCAGGTCTTCAGGCCTGTTCGAATTGAAACGACGGGACTGTCGACATCCTTTCTCGCTGCGCATTCTGTCCACGGATGTGCCGACTTATCTGCAAGTGTTCGTCAACCGGGAATATGAATTCCTGACCGACGGACAGCCGGAAGTGATCGTCGATGCGGGTGCCAACATCGGGCTCGCATCCATCTACTTCGCCAACAAGTTCCCACGTGCCAAGATCATTGCGATAGAGCCGGAGCGCAGCAATTTCACTCTTCTGACGAGGAATGTGGCGCCGTATCCCCAAATCGTTCCGGTACAGGCGGCCCTGTGGCACAAGAACGAGGAAATCGAGCTGATCGATCCGGGGCTCGGCAAGTGGGGTTTCATGACCGAGGAAAAGGCGACTCCTGAGGCGCTCCCGGGCAACGCCTGTCATGCCGTGACGGCGATGACGGTGGACAGGGTCATGAAGCTCTTTGATCTCAACAAGATAGACATCTTCAAGATTGACATCGAAGGAGCCGAGCGCGAGGTGTTCAGTGACAGCTCGCCTTGGATCGGCAAGGTCAATTCCCTGATCATCGAACTTCATGAGCACATGAAGGCAGGATGCAACCGCAGTTTTTACTGTGGCTCAAACGGCTTCGACAGCGAATGGCAGCAAGGCGAGAACGTGTATCTGTCCCGGGGCCACTATCTGAGCAGGTGTTCGTGACTACCAGCGCGATATCGCGTTCAGTTTATGTGCCGTCCAGCGCAAGCGTTCCGTCGTCCAGGAATCAGAAGCCAGCGAGCGCTGCTGCAGGGTGAGAATTTTCGCCGCATATTGGCTGGCCGGTAGGATCGGATGAAAGATTTGAACGACGGCCGGGCCAGGCTTCAGGCTATCGGCGTTCATCGGGGCCCCGTAGTAGTAGGTCTCATCGGAATAGAAGGAAGGTCCGAAATCGTTGAAATCGCCGGTCACGAAATCCCCGTTCATGAGCGTGGTGGCCATGAACGCTTCATCATTTGGCCACAGAATACGGCGGTTCAGGCGCCTGCCGTGTTTCAGGCGATGTGCAAAAGCGGCATCGATCGCGCGCCTTGAAAGTCTGGTCACGGGGAAAAGACATTGAAACGGCACTATGCCCCGGCCGCTGGCTGTATTGCGCCAGAACCAGGATCGTCCTGCCGGCTGCAATTTGCCGGCGAGAAAATCCACGTCACGGTGCTCGGCAAAAAAACGAAAGAAATACGGCGGATCCTCGCCGCAAAAACCCACATCCGTCTCCAGCATCCAGAAGAGCTCGGTGTCGGGGAAGCGCCGCCGAGCGAGGTAGTAGCCATAGTCTCCGCACTTCCAGGCGAAATCGGCTGGACAATGCAGACCCAATTCACGACAGGCCGCAATGGAGAGGTTTATGACGGTGCGCTGTTCTGACTTCACATCCCCGCGCGACGCGTCGACGATGAGCGCGACGGCGTGGCCGCTGATCGTTTCGAGATGATCGGCGAGGGCCAAGACGGCCGGAGTGATCTCCTTGGTTCTCAACAAGACATGAGTTGACCGGACATTGTTTTTCATTGGCATTCATTTTCCGGTCTTTGGCGATCGGCCGCAACCGCGGCGGCATGCCTTCGGTTGCAGCCGGAGTACCTCGTGAACCCAATTGGAGCAATCCGTCAGCTCACCGTCGATGCCGCCGCCGTGTTGCTATCGAGAAGGAAGCCAAGAACTGCCGCCGTCGGCGCCCGCCGACGCGTGACCTTCGTCCAATTCGGGGACTACGCGGAGGACTATTGGCGCCTGCAGCGCGGCGGGACCGAGAACTACTACGCGCAGAAGTACTCGGTCGACTTCGTCGGTTCGCTGGCCGCCCGGCCCGATGTCGAGTCGGTCACTGTGATTTGCGTGGCGGCGGCGGCCGCGCCGGCGGAGTTGCCGAATGGCGTGCGGACTGTCGGGATTGAGCTGTATTCGAAGGCTGGGGAGCCGCGTTACGCTGAGCTGCTCGAGCAGGTGCGGGCCACCCGGCCAAGCCACCTGCTTGCGAGGACTCCTTGCATACCCTTGATTGCCTGGGGCGTGCGCAATGGCTGTCAGGTGCTGCCGATGCTGGCGGACAGCTTCAGAGCCAAGGGTCTCAAGGCCTTCATCGAATACCGGCTGCTCGGTCTGCTGTTTGGCTGCCGAGCGATCGAGTTCGTGGCGAATCACAATCTCGCCGCCTCCCTGGACCTCAGGCGCATCGGAATACCGGCGCAGAAGGTCATTCCCTATGACTGGCCGGCGCTCATCTCGCCGCGCGACTTCCCGGCAAAATCGGCGCCGCCGGCGTCTGCGGATTTTCGCCTGCTGTACGTGGGCGCCGTCATCGAGTCCAAGGGGGTGGGTGAGGCCATCGCTGCCGTGGGCCTGCTTCGCAATCGGGGTGTGAAGGTCACGCTGACGATAATTGGGCGCGGCGATGTCGAGGTATTCAAGGACATGGCCTTGCGCCGGGGCCTGCGCGAGTTCGTGAACTTTCCCGGCCCGCAGAGCCATTCTGGGGTGGTCAAGGCCATGCGTGGCCATGACGCGGTGGTCGTGCCCAGTCACTGGTCATACCCCGAAGGTTTGCCCATGACGTTGTACGAGGCGCTTTGTGCGCGGACTCCGCTTTTGACCTCCGATCATCCGATGTTCGCGCTGAAGATCCGCGATGGGTACAACGCCCTGGTATTCGCCGAGCGCGATGCCGCAGCCTTTGCCCAGCGGATTGAGGAACTGGTGAGGTCGCCCGAACTGTATTCACGGCTGTCGGTGAATGCGCTGGCGGCGGCCGACGCCTATCTGTGTCCGCTGAAGTTTGACCAGCTGATCTCGGGATTTCTGGGCCTTGCCCCGTCGATCGATCTTCCCGGTTTCTCGCTGGCAAGCGGCTACGCCAACTATCTCAAAAGCTGAGCAGTAAGGTATGAACCACCTTTGGCGCTATCTGTACAGGCGTCGCCACCCGCGTCCCTCCCACAAGAAAATAGGCATTCCAGAGGCTGGACTTGTCGTATCGATGTGCTTTGATGCGGGCTCGCCTTGCAATGTTCAGTTGGGTTGCGAATTGGAAAGACCCGAGCCCTACCGCGGTTGGAAGCGTTATGCCGCCGCCGCGCTACGCGTGATGCTGCGCACCTACGTGCGCTATGCCCCATGGGACGCCTTCAAGGCGGCCGCGTACCGCATGTTTGAGCGCTATGTGGCGTGGCAACCCCATTCGGCGGTCACGCGAACCCAATACGGCTTCCGCATGCGCACGCAAATCACCGATCTTCTCTCGTGCGCGATCTATCTGACCGGCCGCTGGGAGCCGTTCCTTACCACCTACATCCGCAGCCGACTCCGACCCGGCGATGTCTTCGTGGATGTCGGGGCCAATATCGGCTATTACTCGCTCCTGGCCTCCAGGCTGGTCGGCAGTTCCGGCCGCGTCTACTCCATCGAAGCCAGCACCAGCAATCATGCCGCGTTGCTTGAGAACATCGGTCTCAATCATCGCAACAACATCGTGGCAATCAATGCCGCGGCTGCGGCTACCGCGGGCGAGGTGGTGATCTGGCAGGCGGACGAGAGAAACCTCGGACACAACACGACGGTCGCCACCCTGGCGACGGCCGAAGGCATGAAACCTGAGGCGAGCGTGCGTGGCGACACCGTTGACCAGCTGGTCGGGCCGGACGTTTTCCGACGCGCGCGTATCGTGAAGGTCGACGTGGAGGGAGCGGAGCGCAGCGTGCTCACTCCCCTGCTGGGATGCCCGACGGCGCTCGGAGATGACACCGAATGGCTGATCGAGCTCACCCCTGACTACTTACAGCATGGCCAACGCGATGCTGAATGGATTTTCAATTCCTTTACAGCGCTGGGCTACACGGCATACGTCGTCCCGAACAGCTATAGCGTCTCCGGCTATCTCGCCCGAGCGCGCACCGTGACGCTGTCGCGGGTGACCGAGGCGCCGGCACATCAGGCGGACGTTCTATTCAGGCGCGAACCGCCCCGAGCAGGTCGGCTCGGTTGATTTGCTGTTCATGGTCTGAGCGACGGTCAAGGGGAAGCAGAAGCGATGCGACACGCACAGTCCGAATCGGCGGCCGGAGAGTGCCCACCGGTGACCGTGGCCTATTTGATTCTGACGCATGCGAACCCGCGGCAACTCGCGCGTCTGGTCGGCTCGCTGCCCGCGCATTCGCCCGTGCTCATTCACTGCGATCGGCGCACGGACGATGCCGTCTATCAGGAAATGGTGAAACTCGTCGGTTCCCGACCGTTGCTCCAGTTTGTCAAACGGGAAAGATGCTGGTGGGGTTCCTTTGGCATAGTTCAGGCGACCATCAACCTGATCAGAACCCTGGTGACACTGCAGTCACCGTACGACTATGCGACGCTGTTGTCCGGCTCGGACTATCCGATCAAGTCGAACACGGAAATCGCCTGCGACCTCGATCGCAACAGGGGCAAGGAATTCATTGAATCTTTCCTGCTGACCGCGCCGAATCGCTGGACCGACGACGGGGGCTACTCGACAGCGCCGCGACGGGTGCTCGGCCGGCACATCCACTTACGATCGAGACTGATCCGGTTGCCGGGCCTGCGCACGATGCCCGCCGGCCTTGCGCCCTACGGGGGGTCGCAATGGTGGACCTTGTCCGCAGAATCCATTCGCTACATCGCCGAGTTCATCGAGGGGAGTCCCGAAGTCGTCGCCTTCTTCAAGGGTTGCTTCGTCCCCGATGAGTCCTTCTTTCAGACCATCGTTGCCAACTCGAGGCTCGCAGGCCGTATCGCCAGTGACAATCTACGGATTGCGGTGTGGGGGAGGCCGCTGCCACCCTATCCGGCGACGCTGACCATGGATGATCAGGAGATGCTGCGCTCCTCGGAGAAGCACTTCGCGCGCAAGTTCGATCCGCGGGTGGATTCAAAGATTCTCGATCTGCTGGATAGCTGGCGCCTGCAGCGTGAAGCCAGTTAGCTCGCGGCGTCTCACCTGAAGTCGCACGACGACCCCCAGCAGTCGCAGCAAGGCTCCGGCGCCGCCCTTTCTGTTTCACTCTCCATGGTGAAGGTGAACGCGACCGACAAGCACCTGCTCGTCGGTAATCGGCGACGAGTGCAAGGATTGATTTATTTGGTAACCGGTGATGGAATCAATTGTTTGAAAAGGACGAGGTAAAGCGTGAGCGGAAAGACCGGCGATGCCACCGCTGCGCGAAACCAACCTGTCCAGGGGCAAGGAGCGGTTGGTCGTCGGGATGTGCTCTTGGCGCTGATGGGGGTCTGCTCTGGAGTCCTGGTGTATGCCTCGGCTGGCCTTGCGGACCTGCGTCCGAAGTCCGAGGCTCTCGGCGACTGGCTTCGCTCCCGCGGGATTGGCCTCTTTTCAGATCTGACGGCACTGCGTCGGCTGGGCGCCATTTATCTTGTGGCGCACCCCGAGGAAAGCTCTCGCACCGTGTTGTCCCAACTGCTGATCGCCGGTGATGAGGGCACCATTCTGTCGCGACTGCTAAGTGCGATTGACCGGGATTGGTCCAGCCATCGCGTTGCCGTGGTGGACGGCTGGCTTCTGGCGCGGACCGAGGCACGCCTCTGTGCTGCCCTGCATCTCGAGGAGGCCGGCCCCGCGTGATGGAGGATTTACGGGACCACGCCCCCGGGCTTGCGGTCCAAGCAGATGTCTGCCTGATTGGCGCGGGTGCCGCCGGTATAACCATCGCGCGGGAACTCGCCGGAAGCGGGCTGCGAGTCTGCCTGGTCGAAGGGGGCGGGTTGCAGTTTGAGTATGCGGAATCACAGTCGCTGTATGCCGGCGCCGATGTTGGATTTCCCACGTCGATGCAAGGGGGGCGGCTGCGGTACTTCGGCGGCACCACCAATCACTGGTCCGGGCGGTGTGCGCCTCTTAGCGAGATCGATTTTCGACGCCGCCCTTGGATACCCCACAGTGGCTGGCCTCTCGACCTAGCGGAGGT
>DASZCK010000305.1:0-11454 GCA_035943195.1 Steroidobacteraceae bacterium | reverse complement strand
ACGCCCAGCGTGTCGGACAGCAGGATGAACTCCTGGCGCTTCTCGGTGCAGGTCTGACCCACGTCGGTGAGGAACTGAATTGCGCTGATCCACTCTGCCTCGGTCAGCTTCACGTCGCGAACGAAATCGTGAAGATGGGTGACGAGTGAGGTCATGACCTGCTTGAAGCGCGGATCATCAGCCTGGGAAAGACGATCGATGACCGCCTGGGTAATGCTCTTCTCATTGAACTCGCGCATGCTTCCCCCTTTCTCTCCAGTGCGTCAGCGCCACAGCCGGCTCGAGGCGATCTGCGCCCCTTCCACCAGCGATCGCAGTTTCAGATAAGCGATATCCGGCTCCACCGGGCCGAAGCCGGCGAAGGTCCCAAAGCCGCAGTCAGTGCCGGCGACGACCCGTTCGCGCCCCACGACCTCGGCGAAGCGCTCGATGCGTTCAGCCACCAGCTGCGGATGCTCGATGTAGTTGGTGGTGGTCGCAAGCAGGCCTGGGATCATGATCTTGTCGTCGGGAATGCGGATCTTGCGGAACACCGACCACTCGTGCGCATGGCGCGGGTTGGCGGCCTCAAACAACAGGCCCTGCGGCTTGGCCTTGATCACCACCGGCAACAGGCGCTCGAGCGGAATGTCGTGATGATGCGGCCCCTCGTAGTTCCCCCAGCACACATGCATGCGCACCCGATCAGCCGGCACATTGCGCAAGGCATGATTGAGCACTTCGATGTGTCGCGCCGCGAGGCCCTCGAACTCCTCCAGGGAGCGATCGCGGTACATGGTGTGGCGCCCCATCGCCAGGTCCGGCGCATCGATCTGCAGGATGATGCCCGCCTTGACGATGGCTTCGTACTCCACGGCCAGCGCATCGGCCAACGCCTCCAGGTACGCGTCCTGGGTGGGATAGAAATCATTCGGCTGGAACAGCGCAATCACGCCCGGTGAGGCGGAATTCATGAAGGCGCCGTGCGGCCGCACCGCCGCAGCCGCCGCAGTCAGGTTGGCGATGTCGGTCTGCAGCGGCTTCAAAGTCTTCACCGCCACCGGGCCGACGCAGCGTGGCCGGCGATACTTGGCGGTGGAGCCGCGCTCGGCGAGCTTGCGCAACAGCGCCGGAAACTCAACCAGGTCCTGTCCGGGCTGGCGCGGTGAGTCACCGTCAAATCCGGAGCAACGATCCGCGATATAGGTGGCGTAGCTGATCTTGCTCATCTCGCCATCGCTGACGAAATCGATGCCGACCTTTTTCTGGTGGCTGACCACCTCGGCGACTGCCGCGGTGATGACCGCATCGTCGCTGGCGAGGTCGCGCTGCGCGTCGGTCTCGCGGGCGAAGACCACGTCGGTTACCGCCTGGCTGCGCGGCAGGCTGCCCACATGGGTGGTCAGGATACGGTCGATTCGGCTGCTCATCGATTCCTCTTCAGGCGGAACGGTAGGTGTTGTTGGAATGATGATCGCCGGCCAGCCAGCGCTTGAGCTCCTGGTGCGCATCGGCGCGCCGCGCCTGGTTGATCTGCTCGACCTGCGGGGCGTCGAGCGTGAACTCCAGGATCAGTCCATTGGGGTCATTGATGTACACCGAACGGCAGTAGCCATGCTCGAGCACGTAGGTGTCCGGCGGCTTGATGCCGGCCTTGGCGATGCGCGCTTCGATGCCGGCCTGCGTTTCGGCATCCACCTGCAGGGCAATGTGATGGAACGGCGACTGCGGCATCTTCGGTCCGAACTCGGCCTGGTCGTCGGCATTGGCGAACTGGAAGAACGCCAGCGCCCCGCCGTCGCCGATGCCGTAGAAGGTATGCACGTAGGTGCGTTCCTTGCCGAACAGCATGTCGGTCTCGCACCAGGTCGCGGTCAGCGGCAAACCGATGACCTCCTCATAGAACTTTCGCGTCTTCTCCTGGTCCTTGGTCACGTACGCGGTGTGATGCAGACGCACGGGGAGCTTGCTCACGATGCTTTACCTCCTATATCCGGCCATGCCGTATTGCGTTCCAGGGCCGCGCGGATCGCGTGGCCATGCTGGTCCAGCAGCGGCGCCGGTCTGACTGAAAGCGCGCGGTTGCCGTCGAAGCGGACCGCGGGCCGCACCGCCTCGGTGGCAGTATGCGGCGACTCAATGGGCACAACAACGCCCAGGTGCCGGACCTGTGGGTCGTTGACCACCTCGTTGATGCGGTTCACGGCAGCGTGGGGTACATCGGCCGCCCGCAGCCGCTCTTCCCAGTGAGCCAGCGGCTTGCGCGAGAACCGGGCATCCAGTTCCACGCGCAATGTGTCGTACTCGGCGATGCGACGCTCACGCGGGTTGAAGCGTGGATCGGTCCCCAGTTCCGGGGACTCCAGCGCTGCGACCAGTCCCGTCCAGAATTTCTCCAGCGAGGACAGGTGGATGGCAATCAGCCGGTCGTCACCGGTGCGCAGGATATACGCCTGCGCCAGTCGCGGCCGGTCCGCCGAGGTGGGCGCCGCGCCCAAGGCAAAGAAGGCCGCGAATGGCTCGACGGCGAAATGCGCCATGGCCTCGATCATCGAAATCTCGACATGACCGCCGGCGCCGGTACGGCCGCGACGCACGAGCGCGGCCAGGATGCCCTGCGAGGCATACATGCCGGTAATGGCATCGGCCAGTGCCGGTCCCAGAAACTGCGGACGGCGATAATCGACGACGACACTGAGGAATCCGCTCAGCGCCTGGGCCACCGAATCGTAGCTGGGCCGGTCGGCATACGGACCGGTGGCGCCGAAGCCGCTGATCGAACAGTAGACCAGGCGCGGATTGATCTTCAGCAGCTCTGCGGCGCCCGCGCCGATGCGCTCGGCCGCACCGGGACGGAAGTTCTGGATGTACACGTCCGCCTCCCGGATCAGCGTCCGAAAGAGTTCGCCGTCGCCGGGCTGCTTCATGTTCAGGGCCAGGCTGCGCTTGTTGCGGTTGTAGGCCTGGAAATGCGGCGAGTACTGGCCGCCCTGGTAGGCGCGGTAGGGATCGCCATCGGGACCCTCGATCTTGATGACATCGGCGCCGAGGTCGGCCAGCAGCATGCCGCAGCACGGGCCGGTGATGAAGGTCCCCTGCTCGACGATGCGGATTCCGGTCAGTGCAGATTGCATCAGCCTTCCTCGTTGGCGACAAAACCGGGCGGGACCGCCCCGTCATAGGTGATGGCGCGCGCCGCCGCGCCCGACATCACGAAACCGATGGCCCGCTGCTGCTCCTCCAGCAGATGCCCGACGAGGCCCGCGGTGCGCGCCAGCAACGGTACTCCCTTCAGGGCCAGCAGCGGATAGCCGGCGTCGAGCAGCACGGCAGGTATCGCGCCTGAGACGTTCAGCGACAGGGGCCGACCGACCACCTCGGGCAGCAGCTGTTCGATGAGCTTGGCAATTTCCTCATGCCGGCCGGCGGTGCCGGCTTCGGCGGCCACCGCGAACAGCCGCAGGGCGCGCGGATCGCGGCCCTTGTGCAGGGGATGGCCGAAGCCGGGAATGGCCCGCTTGGCGGCGCGGTACTCGCGCAGCACCTCCAGGGCAGCCTCGCGCAGCGCGGGCCCCGCCACGGTGCGGGCCTGAACTTCCGCAAACAGCCGCCCGGCCGCCTCGGAGGATCCGAGCACCACCGAGCCACAACCGAGGATACCGGCCGCCACCGCGCCCTGAAGCGCCTCAGGAGCCGCCGCCAGGGTCATGCGGGCCGCCTGCACGCTGGGCACCATGCCGTGTTCGGCGATCGCCACCAACGTGGCGTCGAGGATGCGCCGCTGGGCGGGCGATGGCAGCGCGCCGGTCAGCAGCAGCCAGAAATGCTCGGTGAAGGTGATCGAGCCGACGAGTTCGCCGGCCAGATCACGACCGCGGACCACGATGGTGTCGGCATTGGACGTGGAGATTCCCGAACTGCGTTGGTCCTGGCGGCCAATTTTCACTTTAATCCTCGGTGTGCTATTTTCGGATATCGAAAATATTGTCGATATCCGAAACGATACTGGACCCGCGCTCCAAAGAGTGTCAAGGCCATGGTAAACACGCGCAGCTCAGTTGTCCGCCGCGAAGCGATGGGCGGCCTCGCCAAGGGTCTCGCGGTCATCCGCGCCTTCGGTCGCGATCATGCCGCGCTCAGTCTCAGTGATATCGCGCGCGGTGCCGGTATGCCCGCCGCCACGGCACGACGCTGCCTGCTCACGCTGGAGGAACTGGGCTATGTGACCCGCAACGCCCGCACCTTCCTGCTGCGACCCAAGGTGCTGGAGCTCGGCGCCGCCTACCTTGAATCCATCAATATCGAACAGCTCACCCGGACTCACCTCGAGGAGCTCGCTCGCGAGACTTCCGACTCGGCGGCGCTGTGCGTACTGGATGGCGCACAGATCGCCTACGTCGCCCGTACGTCGGTGCGCACCTTGCTGCGCCTGGAGGCGCACGTCGGCAGTCGCTTTCCCGCCCACGCCACCTCCACCGGGCGGGTGCTGTTGGCCGGGCTTGGACCGGAGCGGCTGAAACTCTATTTCGATACCGGGACCTTCACGGCGCTGACTGAACGCACCGTCACCGACCCGCAGAAGCTGCGCGTCCTCATCGATGAGGCGCGAAACAACGGCTACTCCGTGGTCGAGGATGAGCTCGCCTATGGTGTGATCGCCCTCGCCGTACCGGTCATCGATCAAAAGGGCCGGGTGGTCGCGGCGCTGAATTCATCGAGCCATTCGGGGCGCATGACCCGGACCAAGCTGCTGCGCGGAAGACTGGCCATGCTGCAGCAGGTCAGTCAGCGCATCTCGGTGTCACTCGCCAGCGTCCCGGGACTTTCGTTGAGCGCACAGCTCTAGGCAGCGGCTCAGGCCTGCGCCTCGAGGATCTGGAACTCGCAATGGGTTGCGATGTGTCGCACCTGCGTAAGCCCCGCCGAGTCCAGCAAGGTGAGCATCTGCTCGAGCGTTCGCTCCTGCGCACCCAGGGCCACCAGCATATGCAGGTCGACGCGCGCCAGCGCCCGGTTTGCCGCGGACGGCACCAGCCGCTCGGGCATGAGCCGCTCGATGATGAGTATCCGTGCAGCCGGACTCATGGCCCGCCGGCAGCACTGCAGGATTTCCCGTGCCTTGTCATCGGGCCAGTCGTGAATCACGGTTTTCAGGACGTACAAATCGGCCGTGGGCGGCACGCTGACGAAGAAATCACCGGTCGTGAACTCGCAGCGATCGGCAACGCCGACACCGGTAAGATATTCGCGCGCCCGGGAGATGGCGTGCGGCATGTCGAACAGCACGCCGGTCGCGTCGGGGTACGAAGCCAGGATCTGCCCCAGCAGCGCCCCATAGCCACCGCCCACATCCATGATCCTGTGCTTTGAAAAGTCGTAGGCCTGCGCGATATCGAGCGCAGCAAGGCGCGTGAGGTCGACCATGGCCTGATTGAATGTCTGCGCGGCCTGCGGGTCGCGATCCAGGTGGCCGAAGCCCTCATTGCCGGTGATGAGCGCGCGCGCACTGTTGCCGGTTTGGACACTGTGCAGCAGATTGGCCCAGATCTGCCACGCCTCCCCACCCCATTGCAGGGCCCAGGCGCGCATCGAACAGGGAACATTCGCCCGCAGCAATGCCCCCAACGGCGTCATCTCGAAGCCGCCATCATCGCGCTGCCGACAGATGTCGACGCTGCCGAGCGCGCCGAGCAGCCTGCGCAGTGCCTGAGCGTTGCAGCCGGTCTGCGCGGCAAGGTCTTCCGCCGTGCGCGGCCCCGTCGCCAGCAGCTCGGGAATCTCCAAACGGGCGATCACGTAGCAGGCCTGTGCGACCCAGCTGGCGTTGATCAGGTCGAGCAGCCGGCGGGCGCCGGCCGCGTCGTCATTCGAGGTCAAGGTGCCTTCCCTTAGGGAGCGGCAGCGGGCGTCACGCCGAAGCCGATGATGATGCCCTTCGGATCCATGACGATATGAAATAGCAGCGATCCGGAGAGGAATTTCGCGAGGAAGGTGTCGCCGCCATTCGCCTCAGCGCCCTGGAAGGTAAGGCCCTGCAATGCACCCAATGAACTGATTATCCCCGCAGCCTGATCGGACTGCGCCCTCATGGCATCAGCCAACGCCGGCGACATCTTGGTGTAGTCCAGTGGTTGACCCTTTTCCATCCGGTTGATCCAGTCGCTGACAGCCTCCTGAGTGCCGGGCTGGGGCGTCTTCGACTGCATCCGGGCTGCGATTTTTGCATCAAACTGTGCGGCGGTCGCGTCGTCGATGCGCGGCATGTTCACGTTCTGGCCGTTTTGGTGCAGAACCATTGCTGTGGCGGGTCCCTTGCCGGTCGTCACGAAGTCGAGATTGGCGTCGACGACTTTGAGGAAAAAATGCGTTGCAGTCTGCGGATAAATTTCCACCGCCTGCTGCCCCGTGAGCTGTGTCGACAACTGCGTACCCGACAGCGTGACCGTCATGACAGCCTGGATCACCGGATCGCCGATCCGGTATTTTCCGACGTAGCGCTGCAGCGTAGCCGCATCCAGGGACACTTCCCCGGCGGGCGCGGATCCTTGTGCTGGCGGCGCGCCAACCTGCGCGAGAGCCGCGACGAACACCGACGACAGGCACAGGAGTGCCGCGGCCGGGACCTTCCACCCACGAGCAGATCTGCCTGACATGATGCCCCCTGGTTATGAATTCAACAGTGGCTCTGAACCCAGCGCCGACTCCGCGCCGCGCGCCGTGCGTCCAAGCCACGCGAGCAGTGTAATCGACACCGCAGCAGCCAGCACCACGGCAGCCAGCGGCACCCGGAAATTTCCGCCCTGCTGCGTCGCGATCCAGGTCTGCAGCACCGCATTGGAGGAGGCAATGAAATTACCGATCTGGTAGACCGTACCCGGAAACGTGGCGCGCGCCTCCGGCGGTGCCACTTCGATCAGATAGGCCGGCACGGCGCCCCAGGCTCCCTGAACGCAGAACTGCATCAGAAAGGCGCCCACGGCGAGCATTACCGCCCCGGCCGAAAAGATCCATACGTACGTCAGGGGAATGGCGGCCAGCGCCGCGACGATCATCGCGCGCCGGCGCCCGATGCGCTGACTCCAGATCCCGATGGTCCAGCCGCCGAGGATGGCGCCAATGTTGTAGACGATGGCGATGGTGCCGGTGGTACGCGCATCGAAGTGATAGGTGGACTGCAGGAAATTCGGATACAGGTCCTGGGTGCCGTGGCTGAAGAAATTGAATGCCGTCATCAGGGCGATGGCGTACAGCGCCAGGGGCCAGTGTCGACGCAGCGTCGTCATGATGGGCACCGAGCGCGCCCGCGCGGCTTTCCACGCCGGTGATTCTGGAACGTGACGACGGATGTAGAGCACCAGCAGGGCCGGGATGAAGCCGATCACGAACATGCCGCGCCAGCCGACGAGGTGATAGAGCAGCGCATAGACCACCGAGGCCAGCAGGTATCCGGTCGGATAACCGGACTGGAGCAGTCCCGACACCAGGCCGCGCGCCCTGGGGGGGACGCTCTCCATGGTCAGTGAGGCACCGATGCCCCACTCCCCGCCCATGGCCACCCCGAACAGGGCGCGAACCACCAGGAAGGCCGCAAGGTTGGGTGCGAGGGCACTTGCCAGGCCCATCAGCGAGTACAGCGCCACATCCAGCATCAGGATGGGGCGACGGCCGAAACGGTCGGCGAGCCTGCCAAAGACAAAGGCGCCGACCGGTCGCAGCGCCAGAGTCAGGGTCAGCGCCCAAGCGACGATTTTGCGGGTAGTGCCGAATTCCTGTGCGACGTCAGTGATCACGAACACCAGCAGGAAGTAGTCAAAGGCATCCAGGGTCCAGCCCAGAAAGCTGGCCATCACCACCTTGCGCTGTACGGCCGTCCAGCCCTTCAGAGCGTCAAACATCCCCTACCCCTTTGCACCAATTCGGCCATAATCGCGCACCCGCCCCATCTTGGGGCGCTTTTTTGCACTGGAGTAGCGCGTGCACTTTGCGAAAACCCCGTCCGACGTCCTGTTTATCCTGCTCGGCGCCATTCTCATCCTGGCCATGCACGCGGGCTTCGCTTTTCTTGAACTGGGCACCGTCCGCAAGAAAAACCAAGTCAACGCGCTGGTCAAGATCCTATGCGACTTCGCCGTCTCCACCGTCATCTACTTCTTCGTGGGCTACGGCTTTTCCTATGGAATCCACTTCCTCAGGCCTGCCGCGGACCTGTCCGCCCAGCATGGCTATGAGCTGACGCGCTTCTTCTTCCTGCTCACCTTTGCGGCGGCGGTACCCGCCATCGTGTCCGGCGGCATTGCCGAGCGCGTGCGTTTCTATCCGCAGCTGCTCGCCACTTCGCTGGTGGTCGCCTTTGTGTATCCGCTGTTCGAACGGCTGGCCTGGAATGATGGTTGGGGATTCCAGGACTGGCTGCAGCAGCACTTCGGGGCGCCCTTTCACGACTTCGCAGGGTCGGTGGTGGTTCACGCCGTAGGCGGCTGGATCGCCCTCGCCGCGGTGCTGCTGCTCGGACCCCGGCATGGACGCTACGCGCGCCAGGGCCAGGTGGCCGCGCATCCGCCGTCGAATATTCCTTTTCTGGCCCTGGGCGCGTGGGTACTCACCGTCGGCTGGTTCGGGTTCAACGTGATGAGTGCGCAGACTCTCGATCAGGTCTCGGGTCTGGTCGCCATGAACTCGCTCATGGCCATGGCCGGCGGGACTCTGGCCGCCCTGGTCTTTGGTCGCAACGATCCTGGCTTCGTACACAACGGACCCCTGGCGGGCCTCGTCGCGATTTGCGCGGGCTCGGATGTGGTGCATCCGGTGGGCGCGCTGTTTATCGGCATCGTCGCCGCGACGCTGTTCGTCTTCCTGTTCACGCAGACCCAGAATCGCTGGCGCATCGACGACGTGCTCGGTGTGTGGCCACTGCATGGGCTATGCGGCGTGTGGGGCGGTATCGCGGCCGGGATTTTTGGCGCCAAGGCCTTCGGTGGCATGGGCGGCGTAAGCGTGGCATCGCAGCTGACCGGCACCGCGCTCGGCGTCGCCATCGGCTTCGGCGGCGGAGTCATCATTTACGGTGCGGTCAAGCTTGCCGTAGGCCTGCGCCTGACACAGGAGCAGGAATACAACGGTGCGGACCTGAGCATCCATCGCATCGGCTCCACGCCGGAGCCGGAGAGCTGAACGTCCGCGCCCGCAGCCGTTGATTTCACAACCTCATCCATGAGGCGGTTACGCAACTATGGTATCGTTTGCCGCACTGATCCAATAAGAGCGGGTCCGCCAACAGGATTTGAAGGTGGCCTCAGCCGCAGGGAGAGTGCCATGTCAGAACACACAATCAAGAAGCATGTGGCCCGCGCCGGGACAGTGTGCCTGCTCGCAGCGGTCTTGGGCCTGGCCGCATGTGGTAGCGACACCACGAGCGGCGTCACGAGCACCAGCACCACACGCGGGAGCTTGATACACGATCCGCCGTTCCGCATTGCCTCGGTGGACGCGGCAAGCTTCGGCGCACAATTGGGGGCCACGGCTTCGGGCGCACAGCTGCTGCTGGTGGCGGGGACGCCGACCTGCGGGGTAGATTTCTACGACATCCAGTACTACACCGTGGACGCCACCGGGGGCAGCACCACGGCCTCCGGTGCACTGATGGTCCCGACCGGGACCGCCGCCCAATGCAGCGGCGGGCGCCCCATCGTGCTGTACGCCCACGGCACCAATACCGACCGCAGCTTGAACCTTGCCGACATCACCAACCCCAACAATACCGAAGGGGCGTTGATTGCGGCGATGTTCGCCGCACAGGGCTTCATCGTGGTCGCACCAAACTATGCCGGCTACGACACCTCGACGCTGGACTACCACCCCTATCTGAATGCCGACCAGCAGTCCAAGGATATGATCGATGCGCTGACGGCCGCACGCACCGCTCTGCCGCAGACCCTGACGAGTTCGGCTACCGACGGCGGCAAACTTTTCATCACCGGCTATTCCCAGGGCGGACATGTGGCCATGGCCACGCATCGGGCCATGCAGGCCGCCGGGATGAAGGTCACTGCCTCGGCCCCGATGTCCGGCCCCTACGCACTGGAAGCTTTCGGTGATGCCGTGTTCTACGGCCAGGTGAATATCGGTTCCACCGTGTTCACGCCATTGCTGGTGACGAGCTATCAAAAGGCCTACGGCAACATCTACACATCCCTGACGGACGTCTACGAAGCCAAGTACGCGCCGATGATGGCCGATCTGCTGCCGAGTACGACCCCGCTCGCCACCCTCTTCGCCAACGGCGCCCTGCCGGAGTCGGCGCTGTTCAATTCCACGCCGCCGGAAACCGGCAATGCGACCCTTGACGGCTATCTGGCCGTGCCCACTAACCCGGTGTTCGCCGCAGGCTTCGGCACCAATAATCTGGTGACCAACAATTTCCGGCTGGCCTACGTGCTGGATGCGGTGGCGAACCCTGATGGCGCGGTACCGACGCCCACCGCCGGGGTTGCCGTTGCCGCGAATCCGCAGAACACCCTGCGCATCGCCTTCAAGACCAATGACCTGCGCAATTGGATTCCGCAGGCGCCGGTGCTGATGTGCGGCGGTGACCAGGATCCGACGGTTTTTTTCAGCGTCAACACCCTGGTGATGCAGCAGTACTGGTCGAAGCTGCCGGCGGGTTTGATCACGGTCGTCGACGTGGCTGCGCCGGTGACCGGAACCACTGATCCCTTTGCCGCGGCCAAGGTGGGCT
Source organism: Steroidobacteraceae bacterium (assembly GCA_035943195.1). Lineage (GTDB taxonomy): Bacteria > Pseudomonadota > Gammaproteobacteria > Steroidobacterales > Steroidobacteraceae > DAIDKA01. The sequence continues at coordinate 740 of DASZCK010000305.1, read as the reverse complement.
ATCAGACCACCATCGCCGGCATCGCCGCGGCGCAGGGCCAGAGCGCGGCCGTCCAGGCGATTCATACCACCGAGGCGCCCTTCTGTACCGCCGTGGCCCGCGGGTTCTTTGCGGAGTTTTAATAATGAGAGTCATCCACAGCACCGCCACTGCCCTGGGCCTGGCCCTGGGTCTCGCCGCAGCACTGGCCTGCGGCGTGGCCCACGCCGACAATGACGTCGGCGCCGGCGATCATCCGAATCTGTTTGCGCTGGGTCTGTACGACGTCACCTTCCATGTGCACGCCGATGATATCTCCGGCCCATACACGCCCCCCGGCCTCAATGTCCGCAATCCGAGCGTCAATACCCTGTACATCGCGTACATGCGGCGCCTCTCACCACATTTCGATGCGGAGCTGACACTGGGCGTGCCACCGGTGACGCGCTCGGTCGCCAAGGGACCTGCCATGGTGGGCTCCGTGCCCTTCAACGGCCAGACCATTGCCACCACCCGCTGGCTGGCACCCAGTTTGCTGCTCAAGTACTACCTGTTCAGCCCGAGCGCGATGTTCCGCCCGTACCTTGGCGTCGGCGTCAACTACACCAAGTTCATTTCGCGGCAGGTCACCACGGCCGGCGACGCCATCAGCGGTGGCCCGACCTCGCTGTCGCTGCCGGTGTCAGTGGGTCCGGTGATAAATGGGGGACTCGCCTACCATCCCTTCGATCGGGTGGTGGTGATCGCGTCCTATTCGGCTT
>DASZCK010000304.1:0-6638 GCA_035943195.1 Steroidobacteraceae bacterium | reverse complement strand
CAACTGGTCGACCACCATTGCCGGTGAGGCGCCCGAATACCTGGTGATCCGCGATTGGGCCATGGCCTCCGGGTCCATGTTCACCGACCGCGAGGTGCACAGTGCCGCGAAGGTTGCCGTCCTCGGTGACAAGACCGCGCGCGAGCTGTTCGGCGTGCTCGACCCGGTCGGACAGACGGTGCGCATCAACAACATGCCCTTCATGATCATCGGTGTCCTGGCGAACAAGGGCGCCGGAGTCGGTGGCCAGAACCAGGATGATCGGGTCGTGATTCCCTACACCACGGCGATGAAACGGATCACGGGCGACAAGTACCTGCGTTCGGTGTATCTGGAGATCGGCGAGGCCAAGCGTATACCGATCGCGCAGGACCAGATCACGCGCCTGTTGCGGCAGCGGCATCGGCTGCTGCCCGGCGCCAATGACGATTTCAACATCTTCAATCAGCAGGAAATCGCCGATACGGTGAATACCGTGACGTCGACCCTGACGCTGCTGCTGGGCGCCATTGCCGGACTGTCCTTGGTCGTCGGGGGCATTGGCATCATGAACATCATGCTGGTCAGCGTGACCGAGCGGACGCGCGAAATCGGCATCCGGATCGCAGTGGGCGCCCAACCCGGGGACATCCGCGTGCAGTTCCTGATCGAGGCGATCACCCTCAGCCTGCTCGGCGGCCTGGCGGGTGTGCTGCTGGGCATCGGCACGACCCGGCTGATCGCCGCAATGTCGAGCTTCAAACCCATCGTCACCCTGGGCTCGATATTGCTGGCCTTCACGGTGAGCTTCTGCATCGGCGTGTTCTTTGGCTTCTACCCGGCCCGCCGCGCATCGCTGATGGACCCCATAGACGCCCTGCGCTACGAATAGTTGCGAAAGCAACGCCTCAGGGTGGGGCAGACCCATTTGCTCCGGCAACGTTGTCGTTCCAGCCGGGATTGAATCGGCTTTGCCGAAGAGTGCGTCATCACACGTAAGGTGTGCCAGAATCCGCCGGCCCGACCTTACAATCCTTGAGAGGGGACGATCATGAAGCTGCGAACGCTTGTTCTGCTGGCGGCCGCCCTGGCTGCACCGAGTCTGTATGCCCAGGCGCCCCCGGCGCCTTCACCCGAGGTGGCTGCCGCCCGCGAGGCAGTGGCCAAGAACTGCGCCAACGAAGCGCCGTGCACTGGCAAGACGGGACGTGAGATGTTCCAGTGCCTGCGCGCCAACACCGACAAATTGAGCGCGGGCTGCAAAGACGCCATGTCGAAGCTGCCGCAGCGCCCGCCCGGTGGTGGCGGCGCCCCGCCGGCGCAGTAGACCGGACCGTCCGGATGATGCCGGCACCCGTCCTGGGTGCCGGCATTCTGCGCCGCGGTCTGCCGCTGCCGCGCAGCTTAGGTGAAAAGTTTCATCGCATTGACCAGGGTCTTGTAGACGCCCCACAGAAGCGGCACGCCCACCAGTGCCCAGGCCAGCACCACCATCAGGGGTGAAGTGCTGCCAGCAGCCCCCGCACCGGCCGCCACTGGCGCACCCCTCGTGTTCGCACCAAGCGGGTCGCCGCCGCCGCCATCCGCCTTCATGTGAAAGCGCGGATTGACCGCCCGGACCAGGGCATTGCAGATCAGTCCCACCACCAGCAGCCCGGCCATGATGTACATGGTGATGTTGTAGGACTCGGCCTTGGCGATCCCATGATCGATCTGGTACTGGCGAATGTAGTTCACCAGCACCGGTCCCAGTACTCCCGCCACCGACCAGGCGGTGATCAGCATGCCGTGGATGGCACCCACGTAGCGGGTTCCGAACATGTCGCGCAAATAGGCCGGGATAGTGGAGAAGCCTCCGCCGTACATACTGAGGATGATGGCGAAGCAGGCGACGAACAGCGGCACGCTACCGAGGGCACCGGTGTGCGGCACCAGGGCGTAGAGCACAATGCCCAGCAAGAAGAAGCAGAAATAGGTGTTGCGTCGCCCGATGAGATCCGAGGTCGAGGCCCAGAAGAACCGGCCCGCCATGTTGAACAGGCTGAGCAGGCCGACGAAGCCGGCGGCCGCGACGGCGCTGACGCCGAGGATCTCCTGGATCATCGGCGATGCCTGGCCCAGCACCCCGATGCCCGCGGTCACGTTCATGCACAGCACCACCCACAACAGCCAGAACTGTGGCGTCTTCAGTGAGTCATACACATAGACATCCGGCGTGGTAGACCGGGGCCGCGCCGCGATGGCGGCGGGCTTGAAGTCCGGTCCCGGAACCCGCACCAGGGCCGCGCCGATCATCATGAAGACAAAATAGCCTGCGCCAAGCACCAGGAAGGTCTCGCTGACGCCGACGTGCATGGGAGTGGAAAACTTCTGCATCAGCGTTACCGACAAGGGCGAGGCGATGAAGGCGCCGCCGCCAAAGCCCATGATGGCCATGCCGGTAGCCATGCCCGGTCGGTCGGGAAACCATTTTATGAGCGTCGAGACCGGCGAGATGTATCCCAGTCCCAGGCCACAGCCGCCGAGCACTCCGTAGCCGGCGAATATCATCCACAGTTGATGCAGGTTGACGCCCACGGCCGAGATCACGAACCCGAGACCGAAACACAGGCCGGCTGCGAACATGGCGCGCCGCGGTCCGCCGTCCTCCACCCAGCGCCCGAATACCGCCGCGGAGAGACCCAGGAAGACGATGGCGATGGAGAAGATCCAGCCGACTTCCTTCAGGTTCCAGTCATCGGGCGCTGAGCTGCTGATGCCCAGCAGCTTGGTGAGCGGCAGATTGAAGACGCTGAACGCGTACGCCTGGCCGATGCACAGGTGGATACACAGTGCCGCGGGCGGCACCAACCAGCGATTGAAACCCGGACCGGCAATGGTCCGGGATCGTGACAGAAAGCCCTCGGCCATGCTTCATCCCCCCTTCAAAACCAGCGGGGATGCTACACCCGCGGCCCGCGGGGATTGTTACAGCCTAGAATGCCGCATCGAAGCAAATTTCTCCCTTAACCCCGACCTGATAGGCAGATACCCGACGCTCAAAGAAATTGGTCAGCTCCTGCACGTCCTGCAGTTCCATGAACGAGAAAGGGTTGCGGGCATTGAACCGTGGCGGCAGGCCGAGCATGACCAGGCGCTGGTCCGCGACGTATTCCAGGTACTGGCGCATCTCCAGGCGCGTGAGGCCCACGACCCCGCCAGCCAGCACGTCCTCGGCGAACTCGCCTTCGCACTCCACCGCCTCCTCGATCATCTGCACCACCTGACGCGCCCAATCGGCATCGAATAGCCCCGGTTCCTCGGCACGCACCGTCCTGATGACCTCGAAGGCGAAGGCCATGTGGGCGCTCTCATCGCGGAACACCCAGGCGGTGCCGGCCGCGAGCCCCGGCAGCAACCCCCGTGAGCGCAGAAAGTACACATAGGCGAAGGCGCCGAAGAAGAACAGCCCCTCGATACAGGCTGCAAAGCAGGTCAGGTTCAGGAGGAAGCGGCGCTTGTCGTTAGCGTCGTTGATGCGCGGCAGCGTGGCCACTTCATCGATCCAGCGCTGGCAGAACTGCGCCTTGCGGCGTATCGATGGGATGTTTTCAACGGCCGCGAAGGCCTGCGCCCGGCGCAGCGGGTCACTGACATAGTTGTCCAGCAGCGTGAGATAGAACTGCACGTGCAGCGCTTCTTCGTACAGTTGCCGCGACAGGTACATCCTGGCCTCCGGCGCATTGATATGCCGGTACAGGCTGATGACCAGGTTGTTGGACACGATGGAGTCGCCGGTGGCGAAGAAGGCCACCAGGCGCTCGATGAGATGTCGCTCGGCGGGCGTCATGCGGGTACGCAGGTGCCCCAGGTCGATCTGGAAGTCGATCTCCTCCACGGTCCAGGTGTTCTTGATGGCGCCGCGATACATGTCATAGAAGCGCGGATAACGCATGGGACGCAAGGTGAGATCAAATCCGGCATCCAACAGACAGGAAGCGGCGCTCACTGGCAGGCCTCGCAGCTTTGCGGGTTTTCCAAGGAGCAGGCAATGGCCTGCGCTTCGGTGGCGCGCACGGTGGTCTTGGCGATCTGGGTGGCGGGTCGGGAGCGCAGGTAGTAGGTGGTCTTGAGCCCGCGTTTCCAGGCATACATGTACATGGAGGACAGGCGGCCGATTTCCGGATTTTCCATGAACAGGTTCAGCGACTGGCTCTGGTCGATGTAGGCACCGCGCTCCGCCGCCAGATCAATGAGCGCGCGCATGGGAACCTCCCAGGCCGTGCGGTAGATGGCGCGCAGCTCCTGCGGCAGCTCCTCGAGGCCCTGTATGGAGCCGTCAGCGAGCTTGATGGCATTGCGCAGCTCCTCGGTCCACAGTCCCAGCTGTTTGAGTTCCTCCACCAGGTAGCGGTTCACCTGCAGGAAGTCCCCGGACAGCGTTTCGCGCTTGAAGAGGTTCGAGATCTGCGGCTCGATGCACTCGTAGCAACCCGCGATTGAGGCAATGGTCGCGGTCGGGGCGATGGCGATGAGCAGACTGTTGCGCAAGCCATGCGCGGCAATATCAGCGCGCAGTCCTTCCCAGGGCAGATCCGCGTCCGGCACGACATCCCAGGCCTCCGGCTGCAGTTCACCGCGTGCGGCGCGGGTGAGCGCGAAGGCCTCATGCGCCCCGGACTCGCGGGCCAGCTGCATGGAAGCATGCAGGGCATGAAAGTAGATCGTGCGCGATATCCGCGTTGACAACGCGCGGGCGGCTTCACCGTCGAAGGTCAGGCGCAGGCGGAAGAACACATCCTGCAGTCCCATGATTCCCAACCCCACCGGCCGCCAGCGCATGTTCGAAGCGCGCGTCGTGCCGATGGGATAGAAGTTCAGGTCAATGACCCGGTCCAACTGCCGCACGGCGATTTCCACGGTGTGGGCCAGCTTGTCGAAGTCGAAACCTTCCGTTCCGAGATGGTGTGCGAGGTTGATGGAGCCGAGATTGCATACGGCCGTCTCCCCGCCGCTGGTCACCTCGAGGATTTCGGTGCACAGGTTCGACAGGTGCACGGTGTGGCCCGGCAGTGCCGTCTGATTGCAGGCGCGGTTGGATTTGTCCTTGAAGGTCATCCAACCGTTGCCGGTCTGCGCCAGGGTCCGCATCATGCGGCCATAGAGTTCGCGGGCGCGCAGGGTCTTGCGCGCCAGGCCCTGCGCCTCGGCCTGACAATAGGCCGCATCAAAGGCCGGTCCGAACAGGTCCGGCAGCTCCGGCACCACGCTGGGGTCGAACAGCGACCAGGGCCCATCCTCTTCCACCCGCCGCATGAACAGGTCCGGGATCCAGTTGGCGAGATTCAGGTGATGAGTGCGCCGGCCGTCATCGCCGGTGTTGTCGCGCAACTCCAGGAACGACTCGATGTCGGCATGCCAGGGTTCCAGATAGGCGCAGGCCGCGCCTTTGCGTTTGCCGCCCTGGTTCACCGCGGCCACCGAGGAATCAAGGGTCTTCAGCCACGGCACGATGCCGTTGGAGAGACCGTTGGTGGCGCGGATCAGCGAGCCTTCCGAGCGCACCCGATGCCAGGCAATGCCGATGCCGCCGGAGAACTTGGACAGCAGTGCCACGTCCTTGTAGCGGTCATAGATCGACTCCAGCGAGTCCTCGGGCGAGTCGAGCAGAAAACAGCTGGACAGCTGTTCGTGGCGCGTACCCGCATTGAACAGCGTCGGCGAGCTGGGGATGTAGTCCAGCGCGGAACACAGCTGATAGAGCTCGATGGCCTCGTGCACACCCGGCGTGAGGGCCACCGCGATCCGCATCCAGAAGTACTGCGGATTTTCCAGCACGCTGCGGCGCGTCGGGTGGCGCAGCAGGTAGCGGTCGTAAAGGGTGCGCAAGCCAAAGTACTCGAAGCGCTGCGTGCGTGAAGCATCGATGGCCGCGTTGAGCTTGCGCGCATTGGCTTCGACGAAGGCCAGTACACGCTCATTGATCAGGCCCACGTCAAATCCCTGGCGGATGGACTGCGAGAAGGAATGCACGCCCAGGCCCTGAACCTCCTTGTCGATGAAGGCGCTGAGCAGCCGTGAGGCCAGCCGCGAATACTCGGGCTCCTCGAAAATGAACGAGGCCGCGGTGCGGATCGACAGCTCATCCAGCTCGCGCGTGGTGGCGCCGTCGTACAGGCCGGCAATGGTCTTGAGTGCCACGCGCATGGGATCGACGTCGTGCAGGCCCTCGCAGCAGCGCGTGACGGCCCGCACGATTTTGTTCACATCCACCGGCTCGCTGCTGCCATTGCGCTTGGTGACGCCCATGGGATTGCGGGCGGCAGTAGGTGGCGTAAGTCGGAAGCTGGACTGGATACGTGCGCTGGACGCAGCGGTCAATTCTGTTGTCATTGCAAATCCCCCCGAATGTAGGTGGAAGGAATGCGGGGAAGCGGGCTACCACGGACCAGCGGCGGTCCGAACCCGGTTCCGGCAGCTCCTCCCACGAGAGCCCGAGCCAATACCGCGGTTCGCCGCGGTCACAGCGGCAGGTCTTCGGGCTCTCGGGCGGGCCCAGTTGCCTGGGCGAGCTACTGGACGCCGCTTCCCGAAGCCCTTGCGAGCTGCAGTGCGATGGCGCCGGTCGTTCCCGATTACCGCTGCGGGGCAGCTCCGGAATAGGCGCCTGCGCGCCGCAC
>DASZCK010000303.1:0-11075 GCA_035943195.1 Steroidobacteraceae bacterium | reverse complement strand
GTGTGGGTCTCGACCTTCACGGGCCTGGATCGCTGGTTACCGCAGCAGCGCGGCTTTGCGCATCAGCGGCATGTGGCCGGCGACTCCACCACGCTCAGCGGCACCAGGATCTCGCATGTACTACAGGATCGCAGCGGCGCGCTGTGGGTGACGAGTACCGATGGTGGGCTGGACCTGATGGACCGCAACGGCCATGTCCAGGCGGTCTATCGTCACGATCCGAAATTTGCGGGATCGCTGGCGAGCGATGACGTGCGCGCCGTACTGCAGGATCAGGCTGGCGATCTGTGGGTCGGCACCGATCAGGGTCTGGACCTGCTCGACCGCGCCTCCAATCAGTTCCGCCACTACAGCCACGATCCCAAGGATGCGGGAACGTTGCCGGACTCCGAAATCCTCTCACTCTATGAAGACCACAGTGGTCTGGTCTGGATCGGCACGCGAACTGGTGGTGTCAGCCGCTGGAACCCGCACAGCTGGGAACTGGGCGGCCAACACCCGGCATGGCTACAGGACAATCTGGCGATGGCCTTCGCCGATGCGCCCGACAATCGAGTCTGGATCGGTTCCATGGGTGCAGGCCTGAAGCAGTTCGACCCCGCGACCGGCCAGGCGACGGACTTCGATGCCATCATTGGCCGCCCCAATGCGTTGGGAGACCGGCACGTCATGTCGCTCCTCGACGATCGTCACGATGCGCTCTGGATCGGGACGATGGACAAGGGTCTGGAAAAATACGCTGCCGGCAAGCTCACTTCCATTCCCGTCAAGGCGGGTGATGCGCACAGTCTGAGCGCGGCCGGCATCATGAGCATCTTCGAGGCGCGCGACGGCATGATCTGGCTGGGTACCCATGGCGGCGGCGCCAACGTGCTGGATCCGGCCACCGGCATGGTGCGTCAGCTGCCCTTCGGTGGCTCGCAGCCGGGTGCCATCAGTGGTGCGAATGTCAGTGCCATAGCCGAGGACTCGCAAGGCAACATGTGGTTTGCGACGGACGGCCAGGGGCTTGATCTGGCGCGTCCCGACGGTACCGTGGTCAAGGTCTTCCGCCATGACCCGCATGATCCAGGCTCGATTCCTGCCGATGCCGTGTATGCCGTGACGGTCGATGCACGCGGCAATGTCTGGGTGGGAACCGACAGCGGCGGTCTGGCTGAGGTCATGGGTTCCTCCACCGCCCCCGACCAGGTGCGCTTCCGCGCCGCCTCCCACGAGGAGGCGCTTTCCAGTCACACCATCTATGGCGTGGTGGCCGATACCAGCGGCCATCTGTGGTTGAGCGGCAATGTCGGTCTGATACGCTTCGATCCGCAAAGCGGCGCCATCAAGACCTACCATCGCGAAGACGGCCTGCAGGGCGAGGAATTCAATTTCGGCGCCTACGCGCGTCTGCGCAACGGGCGCCTCTGCTTCGGTGGCGCGGGCGGCTTCAATATCTTCGATCCGCAGCACCTGCTGGAGAATCGCCCGGCGCCGCACCTGGCCCTGACGCGCGTGGAGATACTGGGCGTGGCGGCGCCCACCAAGACCCCGTACTGGCTGCTGCAGCGTCTCGAACTGGACCATCGCGCCAGCATCGTCTCGCTGGACTTCGGCGTGCTGGATTTCACCTCGCCGAAGCGCAACCACATCGCGTATCGGATGGCGGGCCTCACCGACAAGTGGATCGATCTGGGCACGCAGAACCGGATCACGCTCACCAATCTTGACGCCGGCGATCATCTGCTCGAAGTGCGCGCGGCGAATTCGGACTCGCTATGGAGCGACACGCCGCTACGTCTGAGCATCCACAAAGCCCCTGCGCCCTGGAGGTCCGAGCAGGCCTATGCGGTCTATCTGCTGCTGACCGTCGGCCTGATCGCCTATCGATTGCACCTGCAGCGTGCCAGGTTCCGACACGTGGTCGAGGAACGTGAGCACCTGGAGTTCGAGGTCGCATTGCGTACCCGCGAGCTGGTCGAGACCAACCGGCAGCTCGAGGAGGCCTCGCAGGCCAAGACTCATTTCATGGATCGCATGAGCCATGAGTTGCGCACGCCGATGAACGGGGTCGTCGGCATGACTGAACTGCTGGCGCGCACCGAACTCAGCACCCGGCAGGCTCGGCTGACGCACACCATCCGTTCCTCGGCGCAGACCCTGCTGCAGATCGTCAATGACCTGCTGGATCTGTCGAAGATCAAGGCCGGCAAGCTGCAGACCGAAACTCTGCCCGTCAATCTGCTGCAGGTTCTCGAGGAGTGCGCTGGCCTCTTCGCCGGCGCCGCCGAGGGCAAGGGCATCGACCTCATCGTGTGCCCGCCGGCGCAGACGCAGCCGGCCCTGCGCGGTGATCCGTTGCGCATCAGACAGATTCTGATGAATCTCGTGGGCAATGCCGTCAAGTTCACGCAGCAGGGTGAGGTGGTGGTAAAGGCCGATCTCACCGTCACGCCCTCCGGCCCGGCTACCCTGGAGCTGTCGGTCACGGATACCGGCATCGGCATGGATGAGGCGACAATCGCCCGGATCTTCGAACCATTCAGCCAGGCCGACGAATCCACGACTCGCCGCTTCGGCGGCAGCGGCCTGGGACTGGCTATCTGTCGCGAGCTTGCGCAAGCAATGGGTGGCAGCATTCGCGTGCAAAGTCATCCCCAGATCGGATCGACGTTCGTGGCGTCGCTGCCGCAGCAGGTGGCACAGGAGCCGGCTGCGCCGTCAGCACCGCCGCCGCTGCCGCCGCGCAGCGTGCGCCTGCTGACACGACACCTGGCCATGGCCGAATCACTGTCCCGGCACGTGACGGCGCTGGGCCTGACGCCGTTGGGCCAGGACTGGAACGCGGCCACCGCCATTGCGGATCTGCTCATTGTCGATGCCGGCAACCAGCAGGAATACCTGCGCGTGCGTGCCACGGCCACCGGTTACGCGCCGCCGCTGGTGCTGATCGCCTCCTCAGCCGAAATCGAATCCCGCCGCTTCGCCGGCCTGGTGGCCAACGACTGCATCGTGCTCAAACCGGTACAACGCGAGGCGCTGTGTGAAGCGCTGGCTGCAGCGCTGGGCGTGGCGCCGGCACCGGGGACGGCAGCCTCGCTGCTTTCCGCGCCGGATGCCATTGGTGGGCACGTGCTGCTGGTGGAGGATGAGCCGGTCAACGCCGCCGTCGCGCAGGGTTACCTGGAGGCGCTGGGCTGCACCTGGGCCTGGGTGAAGGATGGACCCGAAGCCGTGGCACGCACCGCCGTGGAGCGCTTTGACCTGATACTGATGGATCTGAGCATGCCGACCATGGACGGCTACGCGACGACGGGGCTGATACGCCAGCGCGATATCCAGCGCGCGCGGGTCCCCATCATCGCCCTGAGCGCACACGACGCCGCGACCTACCGACAAAGATGCCTGGAAGCCGGAATGGACGACATGTTGAGCAAGCCCTACACCCTGGACGCCTGCGCACAGCTGCTGCGCCGCTGGCTGCCACGCACGGCGCAGACCGCCGCCGCGCCGCCGCCACAGTCTTCGCTGCCGGTCGCATCGGAGCTGGCGGTCGTGGACGGCAAGGCGGTTGCCAGCCTGCGCAATCTGCGTACCGGTGGTGGCGCGGACCTCTACTCGAAACTGGTGGGCCTGTTCCAGACCGGATCGGCGGAGACTCTCGATGCGCTGGAGCGCGCCCTGGCACAGTCAGATCTCCCCGCAGCAGCCGCGCTGTGCCACAAACTCAAGGCCAGTGCTGCCAATGTGGGGGCGCTGGTGTTTTCCCGCGAACTCGCCACGCTCGAGACAGCCTGTGTTGCCGGTCATATCGAGGAGGCGCAGGCCTTGCACGCGAGGGTGCGCGGCGCCTACCCCGCCTTGCTGGCGGAGCTGGCCAACCTGACGCTGAGGGCCAGCGCTTGAACGCAGTGACCCAGACAGCAGCCGTTGCCATCGTCGCCGACGATGAGGACCTCGGGCGGCTGTTGCTCAGTGAGGCAGTGGCCGAGATCGGGCTCACCGTCAGCGCCCATGACAATGGTTCGACGGCGGTCGAGGCCGCCTTGAAGCACAACCTCGCCATCGTCCTGCTTGACGTGGACATGCCTGGGATGGACGGCTACGCGGTATGCCGACGGCTGCGCGCCGAACCGCGTCTCGCCAACGTACCCATCGTCATGGTGACCGGGCACGAGGACTCCACGGCCATCGACCTGGCATTCGAAGCCGGCGCGACCGATTTCATCGCCAAGCCCGTCAACTGGGCACTGCTGCCGCGGCGCCTGGGTTACATCCTGCGCAATGCCGCGGCGGCCGAACGCATTGAACGCCTGGCCTACTACGATCCCCTGACCGGACTGCCGAACCGGCAACGCTGCATGGAGACCGCCGAGAGCATGTTCACGGCGGCTGCCGCGGGCGGCGAAGAAGTGGCCGTTCTGTATCTGGATCTGAACAGTTTCAAGCGCATCAACGATACTTTCGGCCACGCCGTGGGCGATGCCGTCTTGCGCGTCGTGGCAGAGCGGCTGCAGCACACGTTGGTGCAATTCGCCGAAGGCCATCGGCAGCTTTCGGTGTCGCGTTTCGGCGGCGATGAATTCGTCATTCTGCTGCGCCATCGGACCGCGCATGCGCTCGCCGACCAGATCGCACAGGCCTGTTGCAGTGCCTTCAAAGAGCCCATTGCATATCGCGGCCTGGAGTTCTACTCCGCCCCCAGCATCGGCATTGCGGTTTATCCTGCGGACGGTGCCGACGTCCAGACCGTCCTCAAGCATGCCGACACGGCGATGTACCAGGTAAAGAGCGGGGCCGTCACGGCCGTCGCCGCCTACGCCCCGGCCATGAGCAGCCGGCTGCGCGACTGGCTGGATCTGGAGGCACGACTGCGGCGCGCTTTGCAGGAGGACCTGCTGACGCTGCATTATCAGCCGAAATTCCGCATCAGCGATCGGCGACTGTGCGGCGTCGAGGCGCTGCTGCGCTGGTGCGATCCGGAGCACGGGGACATCTCGCCCAACCGCTTCATCGAGATCGCCGAAGACAGTGGACTCATCATCGACATGGGTGCCTGGGTGACACGCAAGGCCTGCCGGCAGCTGCGCCAGTGGCTGGACCGCGGGATTGCCGTACCCATCGCCATCAACGTCTCGGGCAAGGAACTGCTGCACGGCGACCCGGTGCAGGTCATCCGCAGCGAGGCGGCCGCGGCGGGCATCCCGGCATCGCTGATCGAAGTGGAGATCACCGAGTCGCTGCTGGTCAAGGACTCGCTGGCGGTCCGCAGTGCGCTCGAGGGCCTGCGTCGGCTCGGCTGCCGCATTGCCCTGGATGATTTTGGAACGGGCTACTCCTCGCTGGCCTACATCACCCGCTTTCCGCCTGATCGCATCAAGATCGACAAGGCATTCGTCACCAACGTCGACCGCTCGCCAGGGGATGCCGCGGTCGCCAGCGCCATATTGTCTTTGGGCAGGAATCTCGGTGTCACCGTCACGGCCGAAGGCATCGAGCGACACGCCCAGCTGGAATGGCTGCAGGCGCGTGGCTGCGATGAAGTGCAGGGCTTCCTGCTGTCCAAGCCACTGCTCGTGCAGGATCTGGAACGATCCTATCTGCAGCCGGACGCTGAGCCGGGGGCCATCATGCGCGATTCGAGCACGATTTCCGGGCGCGCCTGAGATCTTCGATCAGTGTCGCCCGCAGGTGCTGTGCGGCCGCACCTTCGGCGCGCAGAATCGCGGATGGATGGTAGGAGGCGAGCACCAGCGCGCCGGATGCATGCTGCAAGCTCTCAGTACGTGCGGTGGCAATGGTCATGGAATGACCCATGAGCGCGCGCAGTCCCGTGGCGCCCAATGCCACCAGGACCTGGGGACTGATGCGCTCGATTTCAAGCTTGAGCCAGATGTTGCAGGCCTTGATTTCGCGAACGCTCGGCGTCTTGTGCAATCGGCGCTTGCCACGCGGCTCCCACTTGAAGTGCTTCACTGCGTTGGTGACGAAGACGTCTGCGCGCTTGATGCCGGCCGCCTCCAGACATTGATCGAGGATGTGTCCCGCCGGACCGACGAACGGACGACCCTGCAGATCCTCCTCATCGCCAGGCTGTTCACCCACCAGCATGATCCGCGCATCGGCTGCGCCGTGGCCCGGCACTGCCCGCGTGGCGTACCGCCACAGGTCACAGCGTCGGCACTCTTGCAGCTGGTCGGACATAGGCCTTCATCTTGCTCGATGAGGCCAGGCGAGCTGTGTCAGCCATTCACGCACATCGCCTCTTCCGGGTGCCGATTGGCCTGCAGGCTTGTCGGCTTCACCACCGTTGCCCCTCAGGTGAAGCCAGCCCATCATTCCACCCGCGACCGGGAAGCTGACCGCCGCGTCGCGAGGACTAAGAATCATGCCCTTCACCGATAAGGCGGTCGCCGTCTGAAGCCGGCCGCGCTCAACAAGAAGGGCCGGTGGAACAATCCACCGGCCCCTTGTTTCACGGCGCGGGACCTTGCGGAGCGTCACCGCAATGACTGGCGCTACTGGTTATTGACCAGCAGCCCTGAGGTGTCGACGGTCTTGACACCCGCCACACTCAACGCCGCCTGCTTGGCCTGATTCACGGCGTCCTGGCTGGGCGCAGAACCGGTGAGCGCAACAGTTCCATCCGTGGTGGTCACCTTCACATTGGCGTTCGGCGCGGCCGCAGCGATCTGGGACTTCACATCGGCCGAGATCTTGCTGTCGGTCGCACCAGCGTCGGGGGCAGCAGCCGGAGCGGCGGCAGGGGCCGCATCAGCAGTTGCCGGAGCCGGAGCCGCGGGAGGCGTCGCGGCGGCGGGGTCAGCCGCCGGGGCCGCAGGCGTGACATTCGCAGCCGTCGCCGGCGGAGTGGCCGGCAGCGGAGCCGGAGTCGGAGCCGGAGTCGGCGGTGTCGTGTTCGACGCCGTGGCCGTATCCGAGCGACTCACGCTGTCGTCCGAGTGCGCCCGTGTGCGGTGATGCTTCGGCTTGGGTGTCTCGCTGTTCCCGGAAGTCGAAGTGTCAGACGGCGCTGCGGTGGCAGTGTCGTTCTGCGCGACAGCCGGTGCCGGCGGCGGTGCGGTCACGGGCGGAGGCGCGACAGCGGCCGGAGCGGAGGCGGTTGCATCCGCAGGCGGCGGCGTGACGGGAGCCGGCGGCGGAGGCGCGACAGGGTGAACAGGCGCCCGCGCGACCTGCATCTGATGCGCATCGCGCACCGCATAGAAATATACCCCTGTGCCGAAGACCGCGAGGAGGACAACGCCGATCACAATTTTGGGGAAGGGTGTGGAGTTCATGGTGAGCACTCGTTTGTGTTACTGACACCAACGTTTTACGTCGCCAAAGCCGCAACTCGTGTCAGCCGCGCAGCGGTCTGTCCTTCCTGATGACTTACAGTTTCACGGCGGGAGACTGCTATCCAATTGAAGTGGCTACGTATTTAGCGCGAGTGCCGGTCAATGCCTACAACTTTTGCAAACCCTGCGCCCATGGAGAATTGGCACGAAGTCGGACAATCCCTACAAGCGGGCCCGGATTCTTACAGCGACCGCGCCTGACTTCGCATCATCGAAGGGGCGTATGCCCAGCATCATCTCCTGCGCCCCAGCCCGAGAATGAGCCGTCGAATTTGGGAACTCACTACCGGGGACTGGCCGTGAAGAAAAGTGCGCGACAATTGGTCATCGGCGGCCTCATTTTGGCCGTCGCCGTGCTCCACGCGTACGGGGCGGGTGTCTCCCGGACGTCGCACTTCGCCGGAGGCCCGCGCTTGCGGACTTTCAGTGAAGCTCCTGTCCCGGTTTCCTTTTAACCGGTCAGGGTGGCCAGGAGCCGCTTAGGCTCGTGGCGCGACGCAGTGAGTCAACCCATTCAATCACGAGTCCGCGAAGGGACTTCACAGGCGCATGGCGCCATCTGGGACGGGAAGGGCACAAATTTTACGCTGTTCTCCGCCAATGCGACCAAGGTGGAGGTATGCCTGTTCGATTCGCTGGGGGAAACCGAACTTGAGCGCATCGCACTACCTGAGTACACCGACCAGGTCTGGCACGGCTACATCCCCGACGTGCATCCGAGTTCGGTGTATGCCATGCGGGTACACGGGCCGTACGAGCCCCAAGCCGGGCATCGTTTCAACCCGAATAAACTGGTGCTGGATCCCTACGCACGGGCCCATATCGGAGACCTGAAATGGGTGCCCGAAGTTTTCGGCTACACGCTGGGTCATGCCGACGAGGATCTGAGCTTCGATGAGCGCGACAGCGCGCCCTTCGTACCCAAGTGCGTGGTCGTGGATCCGAACTTCGATTGGAAGGGGCAGCCGCGCAAGGGCGGGATTCCCTGGGATCGGACCATCATCTATGAAGCCCACGTCAAGGGCTTCACGAAGCTGCACAAGGGAGTGCCTGAGAAGTACCGCGGTACTTACAAGGGCATGGGGTGCAAACAGGTGGTGGACTACGTCAAGGCGCTGGGTGTGACGACCATCGAGCTGCTGCCGGTGCACGCCTTCATCAATGACGGAATACTGCTGGAGCGCGGGCTCACCAACTACTGGGGCTACAACAGCATCGGCTACTTTGCGCCGGACCCGCGCTATGCATCGGAGCCGGAACAGAGCCTGCGCGAGTTCAAGGAGATGGTGGCGAATTTCCACGAGGCGGGTCTGGAGGTCATCCTCGACGTGGTCTACAACCACACGGCCGAGGGGAACGAGCGCGGTCCGACGCTCTCGTTCAAGGGCATCGACAACGCCTCTTACTATCGTCTGCTGCCGGAGAAGCGCTACTACATCAACGACACGGGAACCGGCAACACGGTCAATCTGTCCCATCCCAACGTCATCGAGATGGTGACCGATAGCCTGCGCTATTGGGTCAATGAACTGCACATCGACGGTTTCAGGTTCGATCTGGGGACCGTCATGGCACGCGAACCGAACGGCTTCGACAATCAGAGCGGTTTTCTCAAGGCCTGTCACCAGGATCCGGTGTTGCGCACCGTCAAACTCATCTCGGAGCCCTGGGATTGTGGCCCCGGCGGCTATCAGGTGGGTGAGTTCCCGCCCGGGTGGGCCGAATGGAACGATCGCTACCGCGACACGGTGCGGGACTACTGGAAGGGCCAGACAGCGGCCAGCGCGGTCGCGCAGCGCCTGTGCGCCTCCGCGGAGATCTTCAATCGCCTGGGTCGACGGCCCTCGGCCAGCATCAACTTCGTAACGGCCCACGACGGCTTCACGCTCAATGACCTCGTGACCTACAACGACAAGCACAACGAGGCGAACGGCGAGGACAACCGCGACGGCAGCAGCGACAACCGTTCCTGGAACTGCGGCGTCGAAGGACCGACCCGAAGCGCGAAAATCAACGCCTTGCGCGAACGCCAGCTGCGCAACTTCATGGCGACGCTGCTGCTGTCGCAGGGCACGCCGATGTTCGTCGCCGGCGATGAATTCGGGCGCACCCAGAATGGCAACAATAATGCCTACTGCCAGGACAATGCGCTGAGCTGGCTGAATTGGGAGCTCGCCGAAAAGGGCAAGTCGCTGCTGCAGTTCGTGCAGAAGCTGTGCACCCTGCGTGCGAAGTACCCGATTCTGCGCCGCAACCGCTTTCTGACCGGCACTCTCGATGAAGAGCTGGGCATCAAGGACCTGACCTGGATCAACGCCTCGGGGGCCGAGATGTCCGCCGAGGAGTGGGGCGACGGGCTCATGCGCTGCTTCGGCATGCTCATCGATGGCCGCAGCCGACCCACGGGACTGCGGCAGCGTGGCACCGAAGCCGCGATGCTCATCGTCCTGAATTCGCATCACGATCTGGTCAATTTCACCCTGCCCGAATATCCCGACGGTGAGACCTGGGACCTGCTGCTGGATACCGACGTTCCGAACCGGACCGCAAGCTACAAGGGCAGGACGGGCGAGGTCTTCGGTATTACCGGTCGTTCCCTGTTTCTGTTCATCAGGGCCTTATGAGCGGCGCCGCGCAACCCGGGCCGCGATCCTGGATTGCCACCTATCGCCTGCAGTTGCACGCGGATTTCACCCTGGCGGACGCCGGAAAAGTACTGCCGTACCTGAAAGAACTCGGGATCAGCCATGTGTACCTGTCGCCCTGCCTGCAGGCGATGCGGGGCAGCCAGCACGGCTATGACGTCACCGATCCGCGGCGCATCAGCGAGGATCTGGGCGGCGAGGCCGCCTGGACCCAATTCGTGGCCAGCGCCAGGGATCGCGCCGTGGGCATCCTGCTGGATATCGTGCCGAATCATATGGCGGCAACGGCGCAGAACCCCTGGTGGGATGACGTGCTGTGTCACGGGCCCTACAGCCGCTATTGCCAGTACTTCGACATCCGCATGGCAGTTCCCAGCCGCTTCTGCGTACACATCTGCAGCCTCGCAAGACCCTATGGCGAGGCGCTGGCCGCGGGTGAACTGAATCTCGAGGTACTGCAGGGGCAGCTGCGGGTGCGTCACTATGACAACACCTGGCCACTGTCGCCGGCATCATGGTCTGCTCTGTTCGACCGCGCCGATCCGTGTTTTGCGCAGCTTGAACGGCTTACGCAAGTGGATTCGCCCTCGGAGCCGCAACTTCTGGCCTATCGCGCCGCAGTGGAAAAGGCCACGCAGATCGTGAAGGACTTCGCGCACCAGGGCGGCCTGCCGGCGGCCATCGCCGATATCAACAGCGACCGGGACCGGCTGGATGCGTTGCTGCAGCGGCAGTTCTACGCCCTGCATGGCTGGAAGCTGGCGGGTGAGCTGGTGAACTATCGGCGGTTTTTCGATATCTCGACTCTGGTGGGGATCTCCACCGAACGCGCCGAGGTCTTCACCGCCGCCCACGAGCGCTTCCGCAAGATGATCGCCGCGGGCGAGATCGATGGTCTGCGGGTGGATCATCCGGACGGCCTGCGCGACCCACGCGAATACTTCCGGCGACTGCGGGAACTGCTGCCGCAGGGCCGGATCTACGTGGAGAAGATCCTGGACAACGAGGAGCAGCTGCGGACGGAGTGGCCGGTCGACGGCACCGTCGGTTACGAATTCCTCAGCAAGGTGAACCGGCTGTGGATGAA
>DASZCK010000302.1:0-5090 GCA_035943195.1 Steroidobacteraceae bacterium | reverse complement strand
GGATACAAGAGCCGCTGATGCAACCGGTACTGGCGCGTCTCGGAGGATTGCTCGAGCGGCTGCGAATCGATCCGGCGACGACGCGCCTGCGCTGGTGGCTGGCCGGCAGCGAGGTCGTCATCGTGCTGATGGTGGCCGGCGGCCTATCACTGTACGCGGGCGAGCGGCTGCGGCAGGTCGCCGACAGTCAGGGCACGGCGCGGGTGCAGTTGGGCGGCACCATGGCGCGGGAGACGCTGCGCCGGATGCAGGAGGACGCGCTCACCAACGCGCGCACCATCGGCGACGATCCGGCCATGCAGACGGCGCTGCAGGCGCCCACCGAACCGATGTCCGCCAGCCGTGCCCGGGAACTGGACGTGCTGCTCGGCCGGCTGTGCCCCGATGACAATGCCGGTGCCTGCGCGCTGTTCGATGGGGCGCGCCTGATCGCGCATTCGGGTATCGAGGTGCCCTGGACCGAGATCTTTCTGAGTGTCGCCAAGCAAGGGCACATCTTCCTGGCAGCGCCCATTGGCAGTCCCACCGCGGTCTTCGGCGCGACGGCGCAGGTCAGCGCGCATCAGGGCCTGTCGATCATCGTGGTACGCCACATCGATGCGCAGCTCGCGACCGATCTGAGTCGCGCCGCGGGCCTCTCGATACGCCTGATCGACTACCGCACCTTCACCACGGCACCGGTGGATCAGCTGACCAGTGTCCACAGCGCCGGCCTTGCCGATGGCCACTTTGCGGTGGCGCATATTCAGCCGCTGGATGCGTTCGTGGCGAGCTTCCCACTCTTCACCAGCAACGGTGAGGCCATTGCCCTGATCGAGGCGCGCCTGCCGGCGGCAGAAATCGACAGCGAAATCCGCTCGCTCATTCATCGCCTGCTGTTCACCGCGCTGGTGCTGGCGCTGCTGGCGGTGCTGGCCGGTGCGGTGCTCGGGCAGTTCGTGGCCGGTCCGGTGCAGGACCTGACCGACGCGGCGCTGCGCCTCGCGCAGGGCGATTTCTCCACGTCCATACCGGTTGGCGGTACCGCCGAGGTCGGCGCGCTGGCGCGCACCATGGAGGACATGCGCCGCAACCTGGTGAATCTCACCGGCGCGCTGCGTCGGCGCGAAGCCGAGGCCCAGGGCGTGCTGGCCGGCATCGTCGAAGGGGTGTTCGCCGTGGACCGCGATCGCAACATCCGTTACCTGAATCCCCAGGCCGCCAAGCTGCTGGGCGTGGACGCCCAGGCGGCGGTCGGCCGTTTCTGCGGCGATCTGCTCAAGCCGCAGCGGATCAACGGCGTACGCCCCTGCGAGGCGGACTGCCCCATCCTGCGCGCGCGTGGCCTGGGTACCGCGCAGGCGCTGGAACGGCTGGAACTGAATGAGGCTGTGCCACGCACCACCATCATCACCAGTTCCGGCATGGTCGAGGGCCTGCAGGTGCAGGTGTTGCGCGATGAGACCGAGCTGGAAGCCGTACGCCGCGCCCGTGACAGCGTGCTCGCCAACATCTCGCACGAGTTCCGCACGCCGCTCGCGGCCCAGCTGGCCTCCATCGAGCTGCTGCGCGACGGCCTGGACACCATGCCCGCGGCGGCGCGCCAGAGACTGGTGGTGTCGCTGGAACGCGGCACGTTGCGCCTGACGCGCCTGATCGACAACCTCCTGGAAAGCGTCCGCATCGAATCCGGACAGCTGAGCATTCGCCATCAGAGCGTGTCGCTGCCCGAGGTGGTCGAGGACGCGCATGCCTTGCTCGAGTCGCTGCTGCTGCAGCGTGAGCAGCATCTGGAAGTGGAACTGCCCGAGGACCTGCCGTTGCTGCGCGGCGACAAGACGCGCCTCACACAGGTGTTCGTGAACCTCATCGCCAATGCCAACAAGTTCTCCCCGGATGGCTCGGTGCTGCGCATCGGTGCCCGCGTCGCCGCCGACCAGGTCGAGAGCTGGGTGGAGGATGAAGGTCCCGGGGTCCGCGACGGGGACGTCAGCAGTATCTTCGAGCGTTTTCGTCGCGGCACCGATGCCGAACCCGAACCCGGCGGCCTGGGACTGGGGCTGTGGATCGTCAAGTCCGTCATCGAGCGCCATGGCGGCAGCATCGCGGTTCAGCGCACGCCGCAGCAGCGTACCCGCTTCAGTTTTACACTGCCGATACAGTCGCCAACCGCAGCCAATGAGTGAGAGTTCTCAGCAATGAAAGTCCTGATCGCCGACGACGACCGCGACTTGCTGGACCTGATCGCCTTCACGCTCTCGCAGGCGGGATACCTGCCGGTGAAGGCGGCGGATGGCAGTGCCGCACTGGCGCTGTTCACGAGCGAAGGCCCGGACCTCATCGTGCTCGACATCAACATGCCCGGCGCCAGCGGCTTCAAGGTGTGCGAGAGCATCCGCAGCCAGTCGGCGGTGCCCATCATGATGCTCACGGCGCGCCATGAAGAGGAGGACCTGGTGCGTGCGCTGGAGCTTGGCGCCGATGACTACCTGACCAAGCCCTTCAGTCCGCGCACGCTGCTCGCGCGCATCAAGGCCCTGATGCGGCGCGCCGGCATGGAGACTTCCGGGCCGCTGGCATCAGGGCGCGTGAAGCTCAACGTCGAGGATCACACCGTGCAGATCGGCATCGCGACGGCCGTGCGCTTGACGAAGCTGGAACTGCGGCTGCTGCAGATGCTGCTGGTGAACGCCGGCCGCACCGTGGGCTCGGACCGGCTGCTGGTGCACATCTGGGGCCATCGAAATTCAGGCGACCGGCAGCTGCTCAAGCAGCTGGTGCACCGACTGCGGCAAAAGATTGAACGGGACCCTTCGCTGCCGGAGATCCTGCAGACCGCGACCGGCGCCGGCTACAAGCTCGTGGTGGAGTAGCCCGCGCAGCGGTTTTTCGCCTAGCGCGCGCCGTACACCTGGTCGAAACTGCCGCCGTCCTCGAAGTGATCCTTGGCGGCCTTGGCCCAGCCGCCGAAATCGGCGATCGTGACCAGCTGCAGATGCGGGAACTGAGCCGCATACTTCTGCGCCACCTGCGGGTCGCGTGGGCGATAGAAGTTGCGGGCGATGATCTCCTGGCCTTCCTTGCTGTAAAGATGCGCCAGGTACTCGGTCGCGACCGTGGTGGTGCTGTGCTTGAGGGCGTTCTGGTCTACCACCGCCACCGAGGGCTCCGCCAGGATGCTCAAGGACGGCACCACGATCTGCACCTGGCCGCTGCCGACTTCCTTGATCGCCAGGAAGGCTTCGTTTTCCCAGGCCAGCAATACATCGCCAATGCCGCGCTGGACGAAGGTCGTAGTTGCATCGC
The DNA here is from genome assembly GCA_035943195.1 of Steroidobacteraceae bacterium. Classification (GTDB taxonomy): domain Bacteria; phylum Pseudomonadota; class Gammaproteobacteria; order Steroidobacterales; family Steroidobacteraceae; genus DAIDKA01. The sequence continues at coordinate 1,805 of DASZCK010000302.1, read as the reverse complement.
GCGAGCCCGTGTCCAGCACCGGAACATTGGCATAGAGCCGGCGGACGAAGTCCTTGGCCTTGGCGTCGTTGCCGCCCGGCTGGTGCCGCGCCCAGGCCCAGGCCGCCAGGTAGTTCCAGCGCGCGCCGCCGGAGGTCTTCGGATTGGGCGTGATGACGCCGATGCCGGGCTTGATGAGATCGCCCCAGTCCTTGATGCCCTTGGGATTGCCCTTGCGCACCAGGAACACGATGGTGGAGGTATAGGGGGCACTGTTGTTCGGCAGGCGGCTCTGCCAGTTCAGCGGCAGCAGCTTGCCGCGCGTGGCGATGGCGTCCACGTCGCCGGCCAGGCCCAGTGTCACCACATCTGCCGGCAGGCCCTCGATCACCGCGCGGGCCTGCTTGCCCGACCCGCCATGTGACTGATTGACCCGCACGTCCTGGCCGGTCTTGGCCTTCCAGTAGCGGGCGAACTCGGCGTTGTAACTGACGTAGAGCTCACGCGTCGGGTCGTAGGAGGCATTCAGGATGGAAACACTGGCGGCTTGCGCTAGCGGCGCACCCAGCAATACTGCGCTCAAGGACACCCAGGCACCGCGCACCAGCCACTGTCTGATCTTCATCCGCCTCTCCACCATGAATTGAAAGCGCAAGATCAGGATGCTAGAGCGCGATCGGCGCGTTGTCAGTCGTGCTGCGGTTATAAAACGGTTACGAAGCCAGCGTCCGCAGCAGATGCGGCAGCAGGCCGGCCCCGGCCGCGTCCACGTTCGCGACCGGCGCGAGATCGCTGAGCCGGGTCATGAGCAGGCCGGCAAAACCGCAGGGGTTGATGCGCAAAAAGGGCTCCAGATCCAGGTTCACGTTGAGCGCCAGCCCGTGATAGCTGGCGCCGCGTCGCACCCGGATGCCGACGCTGGCGAGTTTGCGCCCGTCGACGTAGACGCCGGGCGCCTCGCGTCGCGCGATGGCGGTGACGCCGAGTTCCGCGGCATAACGGATCACGGACTGCTCGAGCGCGCTGACCAGATCACGGACTCCCAGGGCCGCGCGCCGCAGATCGATCAGTGCGTAGACGACCAGCTGACCCGGACCGTGGTATGTGACCTGGCCACCGCGGTCGGCGTGCACCACCGGGATGTCCCCCGGCGCCAGCAGATGCTCGGATTTACCCGCCATCCCCAGCGTGAACACCGGCGGATGCTCCAGCAACCACAGTTCATCGGCCGTCTCGGCGGTGCGCGTGGCGGTGAACTGCTGCATCGCCTGCCAGGTCGCCTCGTAGTCGACCCGACCCAGGTGCCGCACCTTCACGGCGCGTTGTTGAGGCCGGCGTTGTTGCGGTTCAACGCCTGCTCGGCGCGATAGCTGGAACGCACGAACGGCCCGGCCACGCATTCGAGGAAGCCGCGCTGCAGGGCCGCGTCGCGCAATTGATCGAACTCGGCCGGACTCACGAAACGCTCCACCGCCAGGTGATGGGCCGTGGGCCGCAGGTACTGACCCAGCGTCAGCAGATCGACGCCGATCGCACGCAGGTCATCCATGGTGTGCAGGATCTCCGCGACGCTCTCACCCAGGCCCAGCATCAGACTGGTCTTGGTCAGCACGGCGGGATTGTGACGCTTGGCATGCGCCAGCACGCTCAGGGTCTGCTCGTAGCCGGCGCGCGGATCGCGTACCGGATGGGTGAGGCGGCGCACGGTTTCGACATTCTGCGCAAACACCTGCAGGCCCGAGTCGACCACGGTTTCGACATCGCGCAGCACGCCCTGGAAATCCGGAGTCAGTGCCTCCACCGCCGTGCCGGGGTTGGGGGGGGGG
>DASZCK010000301.1:0-12229 GCA_035943195.1 Steroidobacteraceae bacterium | reverse complement strand
CCCCCCCCCCCCCCCCCCACGACTGCGAGGATGAGAGTCGTCCTGGCAGACATCCTCAAACCCTTGGTCGTCGACCCAGGATCAAGGTGGCGATGGCCACGATCAGGAATACGAAGAACAGGATTTTCGCGATGCCCGCGGCACCGGCGGCGATACCGCCAAATCCCAGTACCGCTGCCACCAGCGCGATGACGAAAAAGACTACGGCGTAGTAAAGCATTGCATGCCCCTTGCACCAGTCTCGCATTGAGACCTGTTTAGTGAGGAGCAGCGTAGGAGTCGCGGCCCGCGCTGTCAGTCCGGTGCAAGCCAGATCAATCGTAGGGGTCGCCCTACGGCCGCGCCCAGTAAAGCGTGATCAGGAATAGGGCAGTTGAGCACAGCACGTAGGTAGCTGCCGAGGTGCTGGAGGCCGTTGCCGCGGGGGAGCGCACCCGGCGATCGGCGCTGAATTTGCGGCGCGCCAGAAAAGTGTTGAAGAGGAAGGCCAGGCACAGCAGGGCCCAGACGTAATGATGGGGCTGTGATTCACCCTGGGCGTGGTAGGGATTGGCCAGGATACCGATGCTCCAGAGCAGATCGATGACGCTCAAGACGTTCAGACAGACGCCCAATCCCAGCGCCAGCATTGATAGGGTGTACACCGGCCCACGGCGCAACCAGCTGTGGGCGCACCACGCCAGCATCGACTCAAAGAGGTTGCCGTAGAGTTCCATTAATGCAGGGTTATCCCGGACTCTGTCACGCAAAGTTGGCAAACTTTGTGCGGTAAAGTAAAGGCTGCAGCGGTTCGTGGCAAGCGCTTTCGCGGCAGTGTAAAGTTGCTGCAAGGTGGCTGATCTAAACAAAGCGCTGGCACAGATCCAGGCAATCCGGGGGCAGGTCGCCCGCGGCTCGGAATTTCGCGGCTATGGCGCCGAGACCGTTGCCGCCACCGGAGTGCTGGCCATGGCGGCCGCCCTGCTGCAGACGGTCGCCGTGAAAAACCCCGCGGCCAATATGGTCGGCTATCTGGCGCTGTGGGTAAGCACCGCTGCGATGGCGGTGTTGGTCACCGGTTTCCAGACCATCACCCGCACTCGGCGGGTTCATTCTGGGCTGGCGCGGCAAATGATCTTCTCGGCGGCGGAGTCCTTCTGGCCTGCGATCGCGGCCGGCGTGCTGGTGACGGTGGCGCTGCTGCGCAGTGGTGCGCCTGAGCTGCGACTCCTGCCCGGTTTATGGCAGATCTTTTACGGCCTCGGCATTTTCGCTTCCTGCCGGTTTCTGCCGCGGCAGATGTGCGCCGTGGGGCTGTGGTTTCTGGCCACGGGCGGCCTGTGCCTGGCTACGGGCACGGGCGAGCATGCTCTGTCGGCGTGGGAAATGGGCTTTCCCTTCGGCATCGGTCAGCTGCTGCTGGCGGCGGTGCTGAAGTTCGGACACTGGGAGGCCGACGAGGATGCGTAGCAGGAAGCCGCGATCGGCCTTTGCCTACGATGCCCTGGACAGCGTGATTCACGAGCGCGCTCGCTTGAGCGTGCTCACCTGCCTGATCACCCACCCGAAGGGACTGGGATTCGCGGACCTGAAGACCATGTGCGCGCTCACCGACGGCAACCTCAGCCGTCATCTGCAGGTGCTGCGTAGCGCGAAGCTGATCGACATCAGCAAGGACGTCGATCACAGCCGTCCGCATACCTTCTGTCGCATCACCGCCAATGGGCGCAAGCGCTATCTGGAGTACCTGGCGGTGCTTGAGCAGGTGATCAAGGACGTGGTGGCCGGTGAAAAGCCCGATACCAGCGATGGTGCCCAGGTTCCGGCCTGAAACTTAAGTCTGGGCCATTCCCAGCTTCATTCCGTTCAAGCGCTCGCGCACGCCGTCACGATGACCCTCGCTGCTGGTCACCGTGGTGCCGCAGGCCAATACGAAAATGAAATCGCCGCGGGGTGTGCGGCTCAACTCGCGGATGTGATTGACGTTGATCAGGCAGGAACGGCTGATGCGCAGCATGGGCTGCTTGCTCAATGAGCTTTCCGCCTGCTGCAGGGTACTGCGGGCATGGTACTGCTCGCGACCGACGGTGAATTTGACGTAGTTGCGGTCCCCTTCGACGAGCTCGATGTCGGCGATATTGAGCATATGCATGCTGCTGCCGGACTCGGCGATGATGCGCGGACTGGTCTCGGCGAGGGCCTTCACGTCGCGCTCCAGACGGGCCACCACGGCGGCGAGTGCCTGGCGCTTGTCATCCGCTTTCCCCTCGCCGCGTTTGCGGCGCACCCGGGCGACGGTGTTCTTGAAGCGCTGGTAATCAAAGGGCTTGAGCAGGTAGTCACTGGCACAGACCTCGAACGCTTCCAGGGCATAGCGATCGTAGGCCGTCACGAACACGATGTCCGGCAGGTTCTGCTGATCCAGGGAGCGCGCCAGGGCGATGCCGTTCACGGTGTCGATCTGGATGTCCAGGAACAGCAGGTCGGGTGGCTTTGCCAGAATCGCCGCCAGCGCACTGCGCCCATCACCAAACTCACCGGCGATGCTCAGATCCGGTTCGCGGCCGCAGCACTCGCGCAGGGTGCGCCGCGCCGCCGGCTCGTCATCCACGATCATCACCTGCATCATGCAGGCACCTTCACCCCGGCCGTCAGTGCGGCGGGCTCGCGCAGCAGCGGCATCTCGACGCTGGCCGTGAACAGCTGCGTGGGTTCGGATTTCACCAGCAGCGCTCCGCGATCGCCGAAGTGCACGGCCAGGCGTTCACGGACATTGCGCAAACCGATGCCGCCATTGCCCGGCGTGGCGGTACCGGTGGTATTGCGCACGGTGAGCCGCAGCTGCTGGCCCGGGGTCTGCACCTCGATCGACACGTTCACGGGCGCGCTATGTCCTGCCAGCCCGTGGACGATGGCGTTCTCGATCAGCGGCTGCAGGATGAGACTCGGAACCCAGGCATCGGGGAGCGCCGTGGCATCCGGCAGCGAAAGTGTCAGCCGGTCGGCGAACCGCTGCCGCTGCAGTTCCAGGTACAGGCTCGCGAATTCGATCTCGGCGGACAGGGGCGTGAACTCAGTCTCCCCGGCCGCCAGCAGCCGGCGCAGCAGGTCGCCAAGCTGAACGATCATGGCCTGCGCCGCTGCCGGGTTCCAGTCGATCTGACCGCGGATGGTGTGCAGCAGATTGAACAGCGTATGCGGTGAGAGCTGCATGCGCAGCGCCGCCAGGCGTGCCGCATTCCAGGCCCGCTCCAGGGCTGCGCGGCGCAGCTCGGAGTCCCGGAAACGCTGATACAGCGAGAAGCCACTGACCAGCGCCAGCGCAAATCCATAAGTCAGAAGGAAACTGGTGGCACTGGCAATGCGCAGCGGCAGTTCCGATTGCGGCCCCTGCCACGGCATGTTCATGCGGTCATCGGGCTCGGTCACCTCGCCTGCGTCTCCCATCAGATGTTCCGAGACACCCAGCAGCGGGGAGGCGAGCAGAGCAAACACCAGCGCCAGTACCACCTGCAGCGGCGCCCGACGCGGCAGCGGCCGCCAGCCTATCCGCAGTGCCACCTGCACGCACAGCAGCAGCACCGGATACAGCAGCAGGTGCTGCAGCGAACGGGCCGGCCAGGGTGCGAACAGGTGCGCACGACTGCCGGGGTCCATGAACAGGGACATGTTGTGGGCGTACAGCACATTGGACACGGTGACGTAGATCCAGAAGGCCGTCAGCACCCCCAGCTGCGCCAGGGTGCCGAGGCGCGTGCGATCACGTCCCGCGTCCTCGGGCAGCGCCTGGTTCGCGGTATCCACGGCGCAAGCCTACACGCAAAAGGCCGTGGCTCGCGCCATCTGGTACCAACCCGTAATTCGCGGGGACGAATGCGCACTTCAGCCGCAGACCGGCACCCCTGGCAGGGCGTTACATATGCAGGCCGAACGGGCCTTCAGGAGAGCGCAAATGGTTACACCAATCAGCAAGGTCAGAAGTGCGTACCGGGTCGGGATCGTGGCCGGATTCATGGGTCTCGTGGTGCTGGCCGCGGCGCAGGCGCCGGCGGCAACCGGTGATGTTGCGGTCCGCTACAGCGACCTGGACATCCACACGGCGGCTGGCGCCGAGAAACTCTACGAGCGCATTCGGCAGGCCGCAGCCGAGGTGTGTCCAGCGGTCTCGTTCGAGGAACTGCAACGGCACGCGGTTGCGGTACGCTGCCAGGAGGCGGCGGTCGCGCAAGCCGTGAACAGCGTTGCCAGCCCGCAGCTGGCCGCCGTCTACGCCGCGAAAACCCATCACGGGTTGCACAGTGCGGCATGAGCAAGGTGGCCGGATCGGCGGCGCCTTCTGTAGGGGAGCCTAGTACCCCGCCGCTGATCCGGCCGCCCGGCGATCGTCGCTGGCGCCATAGATGAGACCCGCGCGCAGGCGCCCGCCCAGTGCGGCATCGGCGCCGGAGGAGACGCGGCCGCCCGAGTCGACCTGGGGAATGACGATGAGCTCGGCGGCCCCCCAGGGCGATTGGTTCACGATGGTGTAGCCCCGCGCCTGCAGGTTTTGCGCCGTGTCGGCGGACAACGCATAGGGCTCGGCGAAGATTGCATCGGGCAGCCACTGATGGTGCAGACGGGTGGCGTTGACGGCCTCCTGCGGCTCCATGCCGTAATCGATGAGGTTCAGCAGCACCTGCAGTGTGATGGTGATGATGCGCGAGCCGCCGGGACTGCCGACGACCATCACGACGCGGCCGTTCTGCAGCACCAGCGTCGGCGCCATGGATGAGAGCGGACGTTTTCCCGGCGCGATGGCGTTGGCAGGTCCCTGCACCAGCCCGAACAGATTCGGCACTCCGGGCTTGACCGTGAAGTCATCCATCTCGTCATTGAGCATGTAGCCGGTGCCCGGCGCCATCACGCCGGCCCCGAAGAGGCCGTTGATGGTGTAGGTCACCGACACGGCATTGCCCTGATCATCCGCCACCGAGTAGTGCGTGGTCTCGGGCTTCTCATGCGGCGGCGTTCCGGGTTTGATCAGCGTGGAGGATCCGGCGCGCGTCGGATCGATCTGGGCGCGGATCAGCGCCACATAGTCCGGTGTCAACAGCTTCTCGACCGGATTGCGGACGAACACCGGATCCCCGAGCAGCGAGTTGCGATCCACATAGGCATGCCGCATGGCCTCGATCATGACGTGGACGGCCGCGGCGGAGTGAAAGCCCATGGCCTTCAAGTCATAGCCTTCGAGAATCTCCAGGATCTCGCACAGCGTGGTGCCGCCGGAGGAGGGTGGCGGTGCCGAGGCGATCTCGTAGCCCCGGTAGCTGCAGTACACCGGAGGACTTTCGGTGACGGTGTAATGGGCGAAGTCCGCGGCGGTGATGATGCCGCCGTGCGCGTGCATGGCCTGGGCGACAAGTTCGGCGTTGCCCGACGCGCCCTCGCTTTTGTAGAAGGCGTCGCTGCCACGCCGCGCGATGGCTTCGAGCGTGCGCGCCAGCTGCGGCTGCACCAGACGCTCGCCCGGCTGGTAAGTCGAGCCGTCCGGGTGCAGGAACACGTGGGCGGCTTCCGGGTCGTTGCGCAAGCGGCGCGCCCCGAAGTCCATGATGTCGGTATCACCGCGGGTGAGGATGAAGCCCTCGCGCGCCAGCCGGATGGCCGGCGCCATCACCTTGGCGCGCGGCAGGGTGCCGTAGCGCTTGAGGGCAGTGTCCAGGCCCAGCACCGTTCCCGGTACGGCGACCGAGCGATAGCCCTCGATGCTCGCGCCCCGCACCGGATTGCCATCCGCTCCCAGGTACATGTCGGCGGTGGCGGCCGCGGCCGCCGTTTCGCGGAAGTTCAGGAATACGTTGCTGCCGGTCTTGCCCAGATGGATCACCATGAAGCCGCCGCCGCCGATGTTGCCGCAGCAGGGGTTGGTCACCGCTTCGGCGTAGCCGACGGCAACCGCGGCGTCGATGGCGTTGCCGCCCTGTTTCAGGATCTCGACGCCGACATCGGACGCCAGGTGCTGCGCCGACACGACCATGCCATGCGCCGCTTCGAGCGCAGGTTTTGAGGCGGCGGCAGCCGGCCCCGCGCACAGCAGGGCGAGAAACAACACACGCATCGTCACAAACTCCTTCTAAGGGGGCGCCGCGGGGCGGCCCTTGAGCGCAAGGGCTGCCACCAGGCTCAGCGCACCGGCGCCGGACAGGTAGTAGCCCACCCAGGCCAGCCCATGAGTCCGGGCCAGCCAGGTTGCCAGGTATGGTGCCAGCGAGGCGCCCAGGATGCCGGCCAGATTGAAGCTCAGGGAAGCGCCGGTGTAGCGCACCTCGGTGGGAAACAGTTCCGCCAGGGCCGTGCCCAGCGGACCGTAGGTCAAACCCATCAACGCCAATCCCAGGCACAGGTAGGCGAGGACTCCCAGCGTGGTGCCGGATCCGAACAGCGCCGTGGTGCAAAGACCGAAGGCGCAGATCCCGGCCGACGCCATGATGAGCACGGTGCGCGTACCCCGGCGTTGCGCCAGCAGCGCCGACAGCGGGATCACGGCGGCGAAGAACAGCACGCCCAGCATCTGCAGCACCAGGAAGCGCGGGCGCGCAAAGCCCAATGAGTCGGTGCCCCAGCTCAGCGTGAACACCGTCATCAGATAGAAAATGACGAAGGTGGCCGTCGCCGCGAGTGTCCCCAGCAGCACTTCGGGGGCATGGCGCGACAGCAGCCGCAGCAGCGGCACGCGCACCCGCGCCTGATTCAAAAGAGTCAGGCGGAAGGCCGGGGTCTCGCTCAGCGTCAGACGCACGTACAACCCCACGAACACCAGCAGCGCACTGGCAATGAAGGGCAGGCGCCATCCCCAGCTCAACAACTGCCGCTCATCAAGCAGGGAGGCGAGGGCGAGAAAGGCGCCGGTGGAACACAGGAAACCGATGGGTGCGCCGAGCTGCGGGAACATCCCATAGATTGCGGCCTTGCCGGGCGGTGCGTTCTCAGTCGCCAGCAGCACCGCACCACCCCATTCCCCGCCCAGGCCAAATCCCTGACCGAACCTCAACAGCGCGAGCAACGCCGGTGCCCAGATGCCGAGCACGGCATAGGTGGGCAGCAGGCCGATGCCCACCGTTGACAGGCCCATGGTCAGCAGCGCCGCGACCAGCGTGGCCTTCCTGCCGATGCGATCACCGAAGTGCCCGAAGACCGCCGAGCCGATGGGTCGCGCCAGGAAGGCCAGGGCGAAGGTGGCGAGGGACTGCAGGATTGCGGTGCCCGGGGCCGCGCTCGGAAAGAACAGCCGCGGAAACACCAGCACGGCAGCCGTGGCGTAGATATAGAAATCGAAGAATTCAATCGTCGTGCCGGCGAGGCTTGCGATGAGGACGCGCCAGGGGCCATTGCTTGTAGGTACCCCCGCCAAGTCACTGTCGGCGGCGGCTGCTTCCGGGCGGCTTAATAAAACGTAAGATTTGGTCATTTCAACTTTATGGGGGCAGCTGCGTTATACCCCTATGGATAGTCACTCACAGTCAAAGGAGACTGCAATGACCCGCGATGAACCTTTCCTGGCAATAGCCGCCCGTAGTCCGGCGCCCCGGGCCGCACTGGCTGCCATGCTCGCCGTGGCGATGGGCGCAGTGGCGGGTGTGCATGCCACACCAGCACAGGCGGGTGTGGACGTAGATGTCGACATCGCTCCCCCTGCGGCTCGTGTGGTGGTCGCTCCGCGGCCGCGTGCGGGTTTCGTCTGGGCCCCCGGTTACTGGCGTTGGAATGGGCGGCGCCATGTGTGGCACGACGGCTACTGGGTCCGTGAGCGCCGCGGGTACCACTGGGTGCCGGATGCCTGGGTCGCGCGCGGCCCGCACTATCATTACCAGCGGGGGCACTGGGAGCGATGAGGTTCTGTTTTCGCGGAATACCCTGAACGGGTCGGGTGGCCCGGAACGTCGTTCCGGGCCACCGCATTTACGAGTTTCAGACGGGAGCGATGATCGCTTCGCCGTAGGTGCGGGAACCCAGGCCTTCGGGCGTGAAGATGCCGTGGCCTGCAATCCAGTCGCGTGACTGGTCAAAGGCTTCCTGGGTGTAGGGCTCAAACACCAGCCTCTCCCCGGGACCCCAACGGCGAGTGTCCATGGTGGCGTGATAGCGCACCGGGAATTCACGCGTGTAATAGTGCGTGTAGAGGTCCGGGCGCAGATCGATATCGCGCTGCGCGCGGCGCAGAGCGCGGAAGAATTTCGCCAAATCCTCAGGGTCCGGCGTGCCGGTGATCATCGTAGCGATCATGAAAGTCGTGTCGATGATCTTGCGAAATCCGAGCTGCTCGGCGAAATAGTACGGCCCGCTGAAGAGGGCCGCCGCGGCCAGCTTGCCTTCGAGCAGCATTTCCATGCGCTTGAAAAGCATGCCGTCATTGAAGGACAGCTTGATCTGGTCGGGCTCGATGTACTGCTCCAGCGCCTGAATGCTGGAGTAGTGACTGCCGGACTGGTAGCCCACCGAGATCGAGACTCCGGCCAGATCCTTCGGCTCGCGCACCGGGGAATCGGCCGGCACGAAGATCGCCGCGGGCGTCACGGAGTAGGCACCCGAATACAGCTTGCCATGCCCGGCGGCGGCCGCGACGTTGACCGTCCAGTGGCAGGCGCAGCTCACATCCGACGCGCGGCCGGATTCCAGCGACTGATAGGCGCCTACCTTGGCGCCCTTGTCGTGGACCTGTCCGGCCGTCTTCTGCACTTCCTCGTGAAAGGTGTACTCGAGACCTTCATCGCGGAAATATCCCTTCTCCTCGGCCACCCATTCCTGCAGACGGAAGTGCGGCTGGATGATGAACTTCTCCGCCATCTACTAAGCCATCCGGTTCGGGCTCTGATAACCCGGTTCGAAGGTCGAGTAGGCCTTGACCTTGGTCGTGATGAACTCCAGCAGCGCCGGGCGACCTTCCTGGGTCGCCGCGATCGCGGTCTTCAGGGCGTGCGCGATTTCCGAAGGTTCAGTCACGCGCTCGCTGTGGCCGCCGAGTGCCTTGGCCCAGTCGGCGTAGTTGCCGGAGATGTCGGTCGAGTGATACTTCTCGGTGGAAACCGCCATCGGCTTCAGTTCCATCGCCATCGAGTAGTTGTTGAACAGGATTGACAGGATCGGAATGCGGTTGCGGACCGCGGTCTCGAAGTCCATGCCGGTCATGCCGATGGCCGCATCACCCCACATGTTGATGCACAGCTTGTCGGGGTTGGCGAGCTTCGCGCCCATGGCGAGGCCCAATCCATAACCCAGCTGCGTGGTCTTGCCCCAGCCGATGAAGCTGTTGGGCGTGGTCGGTTTCCAGAAGGGTGAGAGTTCATCGCGCGGGCTGCCGGCATCGTGGGTGATGACGGTATTCGGCACATCGGCGATGGACATCAGATCCGAAATCACGCGGTACGGGGACAACGGCTTGTCCTCGCTGGTCAGGTAGCTGCGCCACTTCGCCATCCACGGATCATTCATGGCGCGGATGCGGCGATTGACGTTCGCGGTGAGGCCGCGCGGCTTGCCCTTCAGCCGATCGTGCAACGCCGCGTGCAGCATGTTCAGCATCAGCTTCGAGTCACCCAGCAACGGATAGTCCGTGTGGATGTTCTTGTTGATGTCGACCGGCTCCACGGTGTTGTGGATGAAGATCTTGTCCTTGGTCGGGAAGCGGATGCCGAAGCCCGTGGCCGTGAAACTCGCGCCGATGCCGAACACCACATCGGCATCCTGCACGTGCTGGTAGACGGCCTCAGGCATGGAGACGCCACCGGAGCCCAGCGACAGCGGATGGTTCTCCGGGAAGGCGCTCTTGCCTTCGAGGCTGGTGGTCACGGGCGCCTCGAGCAGTTCGGCCACTTTCAGCAGTTCGGGCCAGGCCTTGGAGTAGTGGACACCCTGGCCGACATACAGCAGCGGCCGTTTCGCGGCGATGAGCACGGCCGCGGCCTTATCCACCATGTCCGGATCCGGACCGTAGCGAAAGCGCTTGACCGGAACGTAGTTGATCTCGCCTTTGACTTCGGCGTTCCACATATCGCCGGGAATTTCGATCAGCGTCGGTCCCGGGCGGCCGTTGCGCGCCTGTGTATAGGCGCGGCGCATGGCCGGCACCAGCTGCTCGGGCGTGGTGATCATCTCGGCCGACTTGGTGATGTGCTGATAGTTCAGCGTCGCATTGAATCCGGGCTTCACCCATGCGGTAGAGCGCGAGGAGCCGGCGGGAATCACCACCAGGGGCACGCCCTCCGACCAGGCCTGCGCCACGGCGCCGAAGGAATTCTCCACACCAGGACCCGCCTGCTGGCAGAACACGCCGACTTTTTCGCCCGACGTTTGCCGGCTGATGGCATCCGCCATGTGAATGCCGATGCGCTCCTGGCGCACGATGATGGGCCGAATACCGGCGGCGGCACACGACTCGGTCAAGGGATTTAAGGGATACGCGAGCAGGTAGTCGGTTCCCTCACGCTTCATGATTTCCGCGGTAACTTGAGCTACGTTCATGTCCCTCTCCGATTGGCTTGGGTCAACTCGCTGGCGCCGCGCAGTCTGGCACGGAGCTGCGCACCGGGGAGTATAAACACCTTGTCCGGCGATGCCCGAATCCTTTGATTTGTCACCACTTGATTCGGCAACCGGGTCAGCGGCCCGGCGTCGCGGCCGGACCTGGCGCGACTGCATTATGGTTAAGTTCAAGTTTCAGGGCGCGCCCCCTCTCGCCGACGAAGGCTCGTACTGCCTCGGCCTGGGCCGGGGTGACGACGGCCTTCCAGCTGATCATTCCCCGACTGTCCAGCGCCCCGCCGATGACCACGCTCTGCCAACCCTCCGGGCTGGTGAGAAAGGCGGAACGGCGCAGGTCAGGAATGATATTGCTCGAGGCCGCATCAAACCCATGGCATAGCCCGCAGCGCCGGCCATAAACCGTCTCGCCCAGCGCCACCTGTGCCGGGCTTGCCACCTGCGCCGGGGGATTGGGCGGCGGGGCAGGCGGAGGGTCCGGTCCAAAGCCGCCCCGACCGTTGAGCTTGAATGCGAACATCTGGCCGTTGTGACGGATGCGCGGCGTACTGGTGCCGGAGAAGAACAGCGCCCCGGCAATCACCGCGACATATTGTTCGCCGTGGACGGTGTAGGTCACCGGTCCACCGGGCATGGCCTCGGGCGTATCCCAGGACCACAGCTGCTGACCGTCGCTGGCGCGCAGGGCCACAAAGGTTCCCAGCACCCCCTCGCGGCTGCGACCCTGGAAGATGAGATTGCCGGCCGTGGTCAGAACCCCGCCGCCGCGACCCGGAACGCTGAAAGCGGCCTTGTGGGTGAGGGGATTCCAGGCCAGCAGATAGTCCTTGTGCGCGGGCATGTGGGGCCGGTCCTGCACCGCGCCGTGGGTCGCGGCGTCCAGGTCGACGCCGATTTCCTCCAGGCCGTAGTCGTACTGGTAGTTCTTGGTAGGTGCATAGAACGTCGAGCTTTCCGCGGCCGGTATGTAGAGCAGGCCGGTGGTGGGATTGAAGGCCACCGGGTTCCAGCTGTGGGCGCCGCCGCCGCCGGGAACGCCCAGCCAGGGTTTGTCCTTGTACAGTGCCGCCGGCACGATGTCGGGCCGACCCGTCGCAAGGTTCACGCCGGTGGCCCAGTTGATGCCCGGCACATAGGCGTCCGCCGCCAGCAGCTTGCCGCTGGCACGGTCCAGCACATAGAAGAAGCCATTCTTCGGCGCATGCAGCAGCACCTTGCGCGTGCCACCGGGCAGCGGCAGATCCACCAGGGTCATGTCCGCGATGGCGTCGTAGTCCCAGCGGTCGCCCGGAGTTTCCTGGTAGTGCCAGTGGTACTGGCCGGTATCGGCGTCGACGGCGATGATCGAGGAGATGAAAAGATTGTCGCCACCGCCATTGGAGCGATAGTTCTGGTTCCAGGGGAAGCCATTGCCGGTGGCCATGTAGAGCTGGTTGTAGTCCGGATCGTAGACCAGGGCATTCCAGACCTGGCCACCCCCGCCGTATTTCACCCAATCGCCGGACCAGGTCTTCAGGGCCTTGGACTTGAGGACCGCGTCGGACACCTCGCCATCGGGTCGGCCGGACGGATCTGCGGGAACGGTGTAGAAGCGCCACACACGCCGGCCCGTTTTCGCATCGTAGGCGGACACGAAACCGCGCCCGCCAAAATCCGCACCCGCATTGCCGATGAAAATCTTGCCGCGCGCCGCGCGCGGAGCGCTGGTGCTCGAGTAGCGGCGGCTGGGGTA
>DASZCK010000300.1:0-2260 GCA_035943195.1 Steroidobacteraceae bacterium | reverse complement strand
GTGCGTGATCTGGCCGCCGATGAGAGCGACGACACCGAAGATCACGAGACACGCGAACAGGACGGCGGCAATAACCGAGGGTATGCGGCCGAAATGCCACCGGCGCAGCAGCACGACCAATGGCCCGAGCGCGAAACTCAGGAGAATTGCCAATGCAAGCGGTACGATCTTGAGAGTGCGGACTTCTCGGTCATTTTTTGGCAGCCCGTGCCTTTCGCTCACGGTCGCGAATCCACGGCCCGAATAGCCGGTCGAGTTCGTTGATCTGGCGTTCGGAACCGGATTCCGGCACGCGGTGCTCGAACCAACTGCACAGGGAAATTTCAATCAGCTCGCGGGGCCTGTCCGGATGCTCGGCATGGATGCGCTCTGCCGATTGCTCGATCGATAGCCGTTCGCCATCGGCCCAGATGACCTTGCGCCGCTTGGCATCGACACTGGCGTTTTCCAGCGTGGCGAACACAAGGCCGGACACCTCGCCGGCGGTTTGTCCGTCAGGCGAGACCATCCATTCGAGGAAGTCCTCGGTGAGCGGGTTGTCGTCGAAGATGTCTGGCTCGCGTCGCTTTCCCATCGGATCAGAATAGCACGGCGGCTCACCGCTGTTGCGTCGCTCACGCCAGAGTCAACGCCGATCACGCGAGATTCAACGCGGGCATAGTGAGTCCCCGGGTAACGGCATCGTTCGTTACAACGCTACGAGCCAACCCAATGTCACTGTGGATACTCTGGTGGAATGCAATCCGGTCGCTGCGCCCGGCGTTCACCCGCCTGCAAACCTTCCTGTGGTTCGCCACCGCCGTGGCCGGCTTCACGGTGCGCACCGAGCAGCTCGGTGTCACCTCCATCGTGCGCGCGCTGAACCTCGATCCGCGTCGCTACAATGCGCTCCGCGATTATTTCCACTCCTCCGCCGTCAAGCTCGACCAGCTCACCGCGCTGTGGACCTCGCTGGTGCTTCGCCTGTTGCCCCAGGCGCTGCGCGTCAACGGCAGGTACGTCCTGGTCGGCGACGGCATCAAGATCCCCAAGTGCGGCCGCAAGATGCCGGCGGTCAAATTGCTGCATCAGCAATCGGCATCGAACACCAAGCCGGACTACATCACGGGGCACTCACTGCAAGCTGTAAGTCTGCTCGTTCAGGCCGCCTCTTCCGTCTTCGCTGTGCCGCTTGCCGCGCGCATCCATGAGGGCGTGGTATGGTCCAACCGCGACCGCCGGACCCTACTCGACAAGATGATCTCCCTCATCGGCATCACCGATGTCGATCAACCCTTCTACTTCGTCGCCGACGCCTACTATGGCGCGCAGAAGATCATCGCCGGCCTGCTCAAGCAGAACAACCACCTGGTCACACGCGTGAGGTCCAATGCCGTCGCGTACACCGCCTACCAACATCGCGGGCCGCGCAAGCGAGGCGCGCCCAGGAAGTACGGCAAGAAGCTCAAAGTGAAGTCGCTGCTGAATGATCCCTCGGCCTTCCAGAAGGCCAACAGCCCCGTCTACGGCGAGAACAAGCTGACCATCCAATATCGCGTCCGCGACCTGCTGTGGCGCCCTGCCGGCCGCATGGTGCGCTTCGTCGCGGTGATCCATCCAACAAGAGGCTCCCTCCTCCTCATGTGCACGGACACCTCCCTCGACGCCATCGACATCATTCGTCTCTACGGTCTGCGCTTCAAGATCGAGCTCAGCTTCAAGCAGGCCGTGCACCAGATCGGCACCTTCGCCTATCATTTCTGGATGTTCGACATGAAGGCGCGGCGCCGCAACGACGGCAACCAGCATCTCCACCGGGCATCACCCAAATACCGCGACGACGTCAAACGCAAGCTGCATGCCTATCACGTCTTCATCCAGACCGGTCTCATCTGCCAAGGATTGCTGCAGTACCTCTCCGTCGCACATCCCCGGCTCGTCTGGGCCTCCTTCGGATCCTGGCTACGCACCGTCCGACCCGGGATCCCGCCCTCCGAACTCGTCGTCGCAACCGCGCTACGCCAGCGGCTTCCTGAATTTCTCCTGGATACCCCGAAAGACCACATCTTCACGAAATTCCTCGCCAAACGAGCCGATACCAATAAAATGCAGGGCTTCCAACTCGCAGCTTGAGAGAAAATTCTGGGCAAACCCCAGACTCTCAAGTCTGGTAGCGTACAAATGGTGCTGGCGGCGAACTCGCCCCGCGCAGCTTGGCGCTGGGGCAGCCTCACCGCTCTGGAGGAAATGCTGACAATCGCGGGCGCGACCGCCGCCCTGT
>DASZCK010000299.1:0-8066 GCA_035943195.1 Steroidobacteraceae bacterium | reverse complement strand
TGGGGTACTCGAACATCCGCACCGACCACACGGGTATGCCGGTGCCGGCATCGAGCGCGATCAGACGGCCATCCAGTGAGGCCAGGTAGACCCGACCCTCGTACACGGCCACACCGCGGTTGACTACATCACAGCAGACATGGGCGCCCGTGGCACCTGGAACCTTGGGGTCGTAGTACCAGATCTGGCGTCCGGTCGCGGCATCCAGCGCGTACACCTTGCTCCATGCGGTGGTGACGTACATCACGCCATCGACCACGATCGGCGTCGCCTCCTGGCCGCGTCCGGTGTCGAAGGGGGCGGACCAGGCCGGTTTGAGCGCGCCGACGTTCTGCGCGTTGATGAGGGTGAGCCGCGAATAGCGCTGTTCGCGCCAGTTCCCGCCGTGAGTGAGCCAATTGCCCGGGTCCTGATCCGCATGCAGCAGTCGTTCATCGGTGACGTTGCCGGCGCGCGGCCGCGCGCCAGCGGCCTGCGCCGACGCCAGCTGGGGAAGCAGCGCCAGGAGCGCCGTGACGGCGATGACGCCCAGGTGCATATGGAGTGGTTTTTTCATGCAATTCACATAGCTAGGTGTGCGACACAAGGACCAATCCCGTAAAATTGGCGGATGACAACAACGGCCTCATGCACGCGACGGACGCTGTTGCGATTCGGGGTTGCCGGCGCCGCAGGCCTGGCGGGCGCCACCTTGCTGCCGCGCCTTGGCCGCGCCAGTGCCGCGGATTCCCCCGGCGATCCGGCCATCGTGCATACGGCGTTGTCCGATTCGCTGCACCTGTTCCTGGGCGCCGGGGGCAATGTCGTGGCCCAGGCCGCACCCGACGGCGTGCTGCTGGTGGATGGGGGCCTGGCGCACTACAGCCAGGCGCTGCTGGGGCAGGTGGCCGCGGCGACGGGCGGCCGCAAGGTGCAGCTGCTGCTGAACACGCACTGGCACTGGGATCACACCGGCGCCAACGCCGTGCTGGGCAAGGCGGGCACGAAAATCATCGCGCACGAGAACACCCGGTTATGGCTCGGAACCCGTGTCGATTCGAAATGGGAGCACCGCATCTATCCTCCCCAGCCAGCCTTCGCACAGCCCACGCAGACATTCTTCTACGGCGCGCAGAAGCAAAGCTTCGGCGGCCAGGATGTCGAGTACGCGATCATGCCGGAGGCCCACACCGATGGCGACATCTACGTTTTCTTCCCGCGCGAGAACGTGCTGGTGGCAGGTGGCGTGGTGACCGGGGGCAGCTATCCGCTGCCCGACTACTGCACCGGTGGGTGGCTGGGTGGCATGATCGACGGCCTGAAGATCATTCTGGCCAAGACCGATGCCCAGACGCGCATCGTCTCCGGCCTGGGTGCCACGCGCAGCCGCGCCGACGTACAGGCACAGCTGGACATGTGCACCGCCGTCATGGCGAAGATCGGTGCCCACTATTACAAGGGCGGTACCTGGCAGCAGTTCCAGGATTCCAAGCCCACCGCCGAGTTCGATGCCAAGTGGGGTAACCCGGAGCCCTTCCTGCAGATGGCCTATGACGGAGCCTGGTATCACGTCAACGAGCTGCGTCGCTATGGGCGCTGAATTGCGCAAGCTGTTTTCGGCCGCCGTACTGGGCACGGTCCTGTTGGGCCCGAGCGCGCGCGCAGATGCACCGGCAGCAGCGGCGCATGAGCCGGCCTTCAAGGGCGACTGGCACATGCTGCAGACCTACTGCGCCAAGTGCCACAACTCCGAGGATTGGGCCGGTGGGGTTGCCTTCGACACCATGAACGCGGCGTCGGCCGGCGCCGATGCCCGGATCTGGGAAGAGGCGGTGATGAAGCTGCGCGGGGGATTGATGCCGCCGCCGGGCAAGCCGCAGCCGGATGCCGCCACCCGCCGGCGATTCGTCCAGGCCACCGAACAGTTTCTTGACCAGTACGGCGCCTTGCATCCGGATCCGGGTCACATGGTGCTGCACCGGCTGAACCGCAACGAATACGCGAACGCGATCCAGGATCTGCTGGGCGTGGAAGTGGATCCGAATGCGCTGCTGCCGCGCGATGACAAGAGCGGCAACTTCGACAACATCGCCGAAGTCCTCAAGGTCTCGCCGACCTTTCTCGATCAGTATTTCTCCGCCGCCCGGCAGGTGACGGTGGCCGCAATCGGCAGTCCGCACGCACGCACCCAGGACGTTTTCATCAACGGACCGCCGGAGCCGCAGGAGTATCAGTACATGCACGTCGACGGACTGCCACTGGGCACCCGTGGCGGCATGCTGTTCGCCCATGATTTCCCGGCCGACGGGGAATATCGCTTCACCATCAATGGCCTGGTCGGCGCCGGTTACCTGTGGGGCGAACTGGATCCGAATACGCTCATCATCACCATCGATGGCAAGCGCGTTTTCCAGGACCACCTCGGTGGTGCCAAGGATCTGGACGCGGTCGATCTGCAGCAGGCCGCCGGCCTCACCATGATCAACGATCGTTTCAAGAATATCCCGGTGCATATCACGGCCGGCCCGCACCAGGTCGGCATTACCTTCGTGCAGACCAGCGCCGCCGAGACCAACGAGGTCCTGCACGCCTTCGTGCCCGTGGCCGGCATGGGACAACCGGTGAACGGCAACTCCAGCGGTCCGCGACTGGCGAACGTGGAGCTCAAGGGCCCGACCGTGGCGCAGGGCGTGAGCGAGACGCCCAGCCGTCGCCGCATCTTCAGCTGCTATCCCAAGACTGCAGCGCAGGAGAGCCCGTGCGCGCAGCAGATTTTCTCGACCATCGCGCGCCGGGCCTTCCGTCGACCGCTCACCGCTTCCGATCTCAAGGGGGCGATGGATTTTTATGCCCAGGGGCGCAAGGCGGGGGGCGATTTCGACAGCGGCATTCAGAAAGGACTGCTGGCGATTCTCGTCAGTCCGAAATTCCTGTTCCGCATGATCGAGCCGCCGCCGGGCGCCGTTCCCGGCAAGGCCTTCGCCATCAATGATATTGATCTGGCCTCGCGCCTGTCGTTCTTCCTCTGGGCAGGGCCGCCGGATGATGAGCTCATCAAGGTGGCGGCGGCCGGTTCGCTGCACGAGACCCCGGTGCTGGACGCGCAGGTGCGTCGCATGCTCAAGGATCCGCGCGCCCACACGCTGGTCACCGACTTTGCCTTCGAATGGCTCAACATCCGCGGTCTGGAATTGGTCGATCCGGACACCAACCTGTTCCCGGACTTCACCAAGGATCTGGAGCAGGCCTTCGAGACCGAAGTGGAGCTGTTCGTGGGCAGCGTGTTCGACGCGGACCGCAGCGTGGTGGACCTATTGACCTCGAATCGCACGTACCTCAATGAGCGCCTGGCCCTGCATTACCGCATCCCCAATGTCCGCGGCGGGGAGTTCCGCGCGGTCACGGTGCCGGACTACCGGCGTGGTTTGCTGGGCAAGGGTGCCGTGCTCATGGCGACCTCGTACGCGAACCGGACCTCGGTGGTACTGCGCGGCGCGTACGTGCTGGACAAGTTCCTGGGCACGCCGCCGACCGCACCGCCGCCCGGAGTTCCGGCCTTCGCCGAGAGCCAGGAGGGTGCCGATCAGCTGACCGTGCGCGCGCGGATGGAGGCGCATCGCGCCAATCCGTCCTGCAATGCCTGCCACGCCATCATTGATCCCATCGGGCTTGCGATGGAGAACATGAATGCCCTCGGTCAGTGGCGCGACAAGGACATCGATGCGGGGACGCCGATTGATGCCAACGGCAAGCTGGCCGATGGCACCGTGGTGAACGGCATCAATGACCTGCGCAATCACATGGTCGCGCAGGCCCCGCAGTTCGTGGAGACCTTCACCGAAAACCTGATGTCCTATGGTCTGGGTCGCGGTCTGGACTACATCGACATGCCGACCGTTCGTGCCATCGTGCGCGACACCGCCAAGCAGAACTACAGCTTCTCTGCCATCGTTCTCGGCATCGTCAACAGCCCGGCTTTTCGCGAGGACGAGATCCCAATTCCAGTCGCCACGCGCGTGGCCCGTTCCCAGTAGGGGGCAACATGTTCATCACCAAGAAGCATCTCAGTCGCCGCACCGTCCTGCGGGGCCTCGGCGTGAGCCTGGGCCTGCCGCTGCTGGATGCCATGATTCCCGCGTCCACGGCGCTCGCCAGCACCGCCGCGGCGCCGAAGCCACGGTTGGGATTCGTGTACTTTCCGCACGGCGCCGTCATGGACAAGTGGACGCCGAAGGCCGATGGCCCGAACTTCGATTTTCCCGAGATCATTGCTTCCCTCAAGCCCTACCAGAAACATCTGACGCTGATCACCGGCCTGGAGTGCAAATCGGCGATCGCGGCACCCGTCCATGCGATCACGCCGGGCACCTGGCTGTCCTGTGTTCCGCCGCGCATCAGCCATGATCCCTACGGCGGCATCACCATCGATCAGGTCGCGGCGCAGAAGATCGGCCAGGACACTTCCATGCCCTCGCTGGAAGTGGCGACCGAGGAGCGCGGCGGGGAGGGTTCCTGCGACCGCAACTACGGCTGCAGCTACGGCAAGACCATTGCCTTCAGTTCACCCTCGACGCCGCTGCCCATGGAGCACAATCCACGCAAGGTTTTTCAGCAGATGTTCGGTCAGGGCGATACCGCTGAGGAGCGCAGCGCGCTGCTGCGCGAAAACGCCAGCATCATCGACCTCGTTCGTGCCGATGCCTCGGATCTGTCGCGTACGCTCGGCGCACGCGACCGGGCGCTGCTGGGGGACTACCTGGATCAGGTCCAGGAAATCCAGCGGCGTCTGGAAAAGATGGAACATCGGGACCTGGGTCAGATGCAGATACCGGATGCGCCGGCGGGTATCCCGGCGGCATTCGATGAGCACATGCACGTCATGTATGACCTCATCGCCCTGGCGTACCAGGCGAATCTGACCCGCGTGGCCAGTTTCATGGTGGCCGCGGAAGTGAGCAACCAGCCCTATACGTTCATGGGCGTCAACGACGCCTTTCATCCGCTGTCGCATCATGCGAACGATCCGGCCAAGATGGCGCGCCTGGCCAAGGTTCAGGCCTTCAACACCGCGATGTTCGCGAAGTTCATCAAGCGCCTGTCCGAGTTGCCGGATGGGGAGGGAACGATGCTGGACAATTCCATCATTCTCTTCGGCAGCAACATGAGTAACAGCAACCTGCACGATCACTATCCGCTGCCGACCGCCATCCTCGGATTGGGCGGCGGACGCCTGAAGGGCAACCAGCATCTGCGCTATCCGGATCGCACGCCCATCGCCAACCTGCACGTGGCGCTCTTGAACAAGGTCGGCATTGCCACCGAGAAGTTCGGCGACAGCACCGGCCAGCTGACGGAGATCTGAGGCGATGCGAGTGCTGGCCGTGGCGGCGATGTTGGTGGCGTGCGGTGGCGCGAGCGCGGTACTCGCGGCCGACTCGCTGCTGGACGCTGCGCAATCCGGGAACTCGGCCGTCGCCCTGGCGCTCGTCGCCGGCAAGGCTGACGTTAATGCCCACCAGGACGATGGCACCACGGCATTGCACTGGGCGGCCTATCACGATGATCTGCCGCTGCTGCGGCAACTGATCAAGGCCGGCGCCAAGGCCAATGTGATCAACGACTATGGGTCGACCCCGCTGGCCGAAGCGGCCGAGCGCGCTGACCCGGAGGCGCTGCGCCTGTTGCTCGAGGCTGGTGCCGACGTCGAATCGCCCAATGCCGATGGGCAGACGGCACTGATGACCGTTGCCCGAACGGATGTTGTGGCGGCCGCCAAGGTGCTGGTGGCCCACGGCGCCAAGGTCAACGCCAGCGAGAAATGGCGCGGCCAGACGGCGCTGATGTGGGCCTGCGCGCAAAGCCGTCCGGCCATGGTGCAGTTCCTGGCGTCCCATGGTGCCGACGTCAACGCGCGCGAGAAGGTGCGCGAGTGGCCGCGCCGGGTCACGGCCGAGCCGCGACCCCAGAACCGTCCGCTGGGCGGGCTTACGCCGCTGTTGTTCGCGGCGCGTGAAGGCTGCGCAGCCTGCGCCGCTGAACTGATCAAGGCCCACGCCGATGTTGAACTCACCGACCCGGAGGGGATCACGCCCCTGGTCATGTCCATCTTGAACGCCCAGTTCGATACCGCCGCGGTGCTCATCAAGGCCGGAGCGAACGTCAACAGCTGGGACATGTGGGGACGTGCGCCGCTGTACAGTGCCGTTGACTACAACACCACGCCGCGCGGCGGCCGGCCGGATCGTCCCTCGGCCGACCAGACGACCGCGCTGGATGTGATTGCGCTGCTGCTCAAGCGCGGCGCCAATCCGAACATGCAACTGAAACTGTTTCCGCCCTATCGTTCATTGGGACAGGATCGCGGTGGCGACGGCATGCTCACGGTCGGGACGACGCCGCTCATCCGTGCCGCCAAGGCCGGTGACAGTGCCTCCATTCACCTGTTGCTGGATGCGGGCGCCAAGCCCGATTTACCCAATTCGCTGGGCATCACGCCCCTCATGGCCGCCGCCGGCATCGGCTCGACGACCATCGACATCCGCGCGCGCTTCCGCAACGAACAGAAGTGCATCAGCTCGGCGAAGCTGCTGCTGGCGGCAGGCGTCAACGTCAACGCGACCAACAATAACGGCCAGACGGCGCTGCACGGCGCCGCGCAATCGGGTTGGAACGGGTTTGTTCAGCTGCTGGCCGATCATGGCGCCACGCTCGGCATCAAGGACCGTTTCGGCAGCACGCCGCTGGACGTGGCCGAAGGCAAGGTGAACACCTCAGGACGCCCTGGCGTGGGCGGAGGCGGCGAGGCGCACAAGGACACCGCCGCGCTTTTGACCAAGCTGGCCGGGCACTCCTAAGCAGTGGGTCAACGGCAGGGCCGTCTGCCGCGTTGGAGTAAACTTGAGCCTACCGATACTCTATTAGGGGCATTCTCATGACCCACTCAATCCGCGTATGGACTCCGACTCTGGTGGCGACCGTGCTGGGTGCCGTGTCGTCCGGCACGATGGGTTGGGCCCAGGCCGCAGCGCCTGAGTCTGACAGCGCGGCGCCTCCGGCCGCGCACTGGGTGCAGCGCAAGCTCGACTACACCTACCAGGGATTCACCACGCACTACACTTGCGACGGCCTGCGGGACACAGTGCGCGACATGCTCGTCGCGTTGGGGGCGCGCAAGCGCGACCTGCAGATCCAGGAGACGGGCTGTACCCGTTTCAATGGCGTCGAACCCTTCCCGGGTGTGAAGGCGAATTTCTGGGTGCTGGAGCCGGTCACGGCAAATGAGGCGGGCCAGGGCGGCGACGGCAAGGCGCAGGCCACCCAATGGAAGACGGTCGATCTGGTCAGATTGAGAGCTCTTGTGCCGGATCAGGGGCAGTGCGAGCTTTTGGAGCAGCTGAAGAAGGATGCGTTGCCGCTCTTCACCAGCCGCAATCTCAACTTCCACTCAACCTGTGTGCCACACCAGATAACGCTCGGGGATATCCAGTTCACCGTCGACGTACTGCGTCCGGTGCCGAGCGCCGCTCCGCCCGCCTAATTACCCAGGCGCATCGCACCTAGACCAGGGGCGCGCCCTTCGGCACGCGCACCACGATGGTCCCGGCAAGCTTGTCATGCCAGGCCTGCTTGCCGGCGTCGACGCCGATCCAGAAGAAGCCCAGGCCCAGTGCGCACAGTGACAGGATGCAGCCCAGCGCGCGCACGCAGGCCGTGGGCCAGTCGAGAGCGCGCGAATCCAAGCGCACCACATGCAGGCCACAGACGATGCCGCCCATGGTGCTGCCCTTCACCTTCCACATGATGGCTCCGTAGGCGGCGAGCGCCAGTACGCCGAGACGATCGGACCCCTCGTCGGGAAAGTTCAGCAGCAGCCGGATCACGGCCCAGATGATGACGGCATCGATGAACAGCGCGCCCATCCGGATCCAGAAGCCCGCGCGCGGATAGGTGGACAGAGGCAAGGGCGCAGCGGCCGTCGCAGTCGCCGTGGCACCTGAGGACAGTCCCGCTGCACCTGCCGGGGCGGCGGATTCCGCGGGACCCGCCGCCGCGGCTTCCGCGCCGGGAGCCTCCGCGAAGGCCGCCGC
>DASZCK010000298.1:0-4198 GCA_035943195.1 Steroidobacteraceae bacterium | reverse complement strand
CGACAGGAACACCTGGAAGAAGCCCATGTAGAGGACCATGCCGATTGTCCAGATGACGAAGGCCTCGATGAATGAGCGCGAGATGGCGGCAATCATCATCGACGGCAGTGCGAACTCGCAGAAGATTTGGATGTTGCGGGCGGCGGCCGCCGCTGCAGCCGCCGACAACCCGAAGCCGTTGGTCATCGCGATTGCAACGTCGGCGCCCCACAGGGGGAGTTGCACCAGCAGCAGGACGAATGACAACTTGGCGAGGATCAGGTCCCGGCGGCGGATGGGCCGGATCAGCCAGTCCTGGCGCGTGCCGGGTACCGGATCCTGATGCATGGCCACCACGATCAGCACCGCTACGCCCACCAGTGCCAGCGCCCCCAGCAGGATACTGAGGATCTCCAGCTGGGCGGATCCCTTGCCATGGTCGATGAGGTGGCGCGGTATCGCCGCGCAGACGTGCAACGCTGCAACCAGCACTGCCATCGGCCACAGCAGCTGCGCGTCCTTCCTGAAGATGTGCCAGATCATGATGCGCCGCCTCCACGTGATTCACGCGCCAGCGTGGTAAAGATCTCCCGCAGGGCGATGGGCTGAACTTCGATGTTCTTCACACCCTTGAACAGCGCCGCGACATTTTCCGCCAGGCTCTGTTCCGCAAATCTCGCGTCGACGAAACTCAGGACATTGCCGGCCAGCGCCGGCTGCAGCCAATCCTTGGGGGCCCGCGGCGGCACGGGGCCCGGTGATTCCAGGGTGATGCGCACCTGCCGGAAGCGGTCCGAAAGATCGGACATCGATTCCTGGAACAGCAGCCGACCCTGATCGATGAAGCCAACGTGGGTCGTCACCCCTTCGATTTCCGACAGCTCATGCGATGAGATCAGGATGGTCATCTCGCCCGCCTGCTGCAGCAGACGCTCCATGAACTCGTCCCGCACCAACGGGTCCAGGCCGCTGAAGGGCTCATCGAGTATCAACACCTGGGGATGGAACGGCAGCGCGCAGGCCAGCGTAATTTTCATGCGCATGCCGTGCGACAAGTCGCCGATTCTGCGCTCGGGCGGCAGCCGCAGCTCGGCGAGCAAGGCTCGCTCCAGCTGCGCATCCCAGCTCGGATAGAAAGGCCGCAGATAGCCCAGGTACTGGGCCACGGTCATGCGCGCCGGCAGGTCCTGGTTCTCCGACACGTAGCCGATCCTCTGCAGCTGCGGCACGGCCAGCCGACGTGAGTCGACCCCGAGAACCCTGGTGACGCCGCGCGTGGGCCGCACGATATTCATCAGCGTCTTGATGGTGGTGGTCTTACCGGCCCCATTGGCACCGATCAGGGCGTAGGCGCTGCCTTCGGGCACGCCCAGAGTCAGGCCGCGCAGGGCCTCGTGCCGACCGAAGGCTTTATGCAGATTGTCGATTTCAATGATCATGATTCGTTGGCCTCGCGAGCCTGGTCAATCTTTGACCACTCGCTGGAGATTGCCTGGATGACGTCCTGGAGGCGGACGCCGACCCGGCGCGCTTCCACCACCAACTGTTCGACTTCCTCCTGCAACAGTCGCTGCCGGTCCCCGGTACGCGCCTTGGGGGGCACCGCGACCACTGTTCCGACCCCGGGATGCACTTCCAGCCAGCGCTCCTGAATCAGGTGCTGAACCACTTTGTGCGCCGTATTGGGATGGATCTTCAGGTCGGCCGCGAGGGCGCGCACCGATGGGAAGGGCTGACCGGGCTGGTATTCACCGCTCAGGAAGGCCTTCTGGGCGGCGAACAGCAGCTGTTCGACGATCGATTGGCCGGGACGAAGTGTAAAACGCAATAGTGTCACACGAGTAGTGTGACACGTATGACATGAATGTCAATGGTCAGAACATCGGCTCACCAGGGCGCGAGAAACGCCCCGAGCCGGCGGCGCGCGAGCGCCACCAGGCCCAGCGTTACTGCATAGATCAATACCTGGGACTGAACGGGTGAGAGCCCACCGGCGGCGGTGTCCAGGCGCAGCTGGAGCGTGTGCATGAAGGCGTTCAAGGGCGCCGCTGTGACGGCCACCAGTGCCACGATCATCAGGGCCGACAGAACATAGCTGATGAGTGATTGCACTCTGGCACGACGCATCTCACGGTTGAGGACGGCCAGTGTCTGGCCGAGAAACTGGTCCGCGGGGATCACCGGGTCGTAGCCGGCGAACAGGCGCAGCAAATCAGGTCCGTCGTTGTCGTTCATGGCAGAGCTCCGCTTGAATTCAGATCGAAGGCGTAATCGCGCAGCAACGCGCGCAACTCGTGCGCACCGCGGATGACCAGTGATTTGGCGGTGCCGAGCGGGATGGCCAGCATCACGGAAATCTCGGCGTGCGAGTGTCCCTCGCTGTACGCCAGCACCACGCATAGTCGAGTGCGTGGCTCAAGTTGCGCCAGGGCGTATTCCAGGTCGCGTTCGAGGCCAGGCGACTGGCGCGCACTGGCCTGTTCCCGGTTCGCGGCCGTGGCGGCCTCGATCCTGCCGCGCCGTAGCCGCATCTCGTCCAGCCACACGGACACCATGACCTGCTTCAGCCAGCCATTGAAGCGCTCCAGCGCGGCGAGCTGTCGCAGCGAGCGCCACATGCGCAGGAAGACCTGCTGCGCGAGGTCATCCGCGAGTGCCTGGTCACGGCACAGCTGGCGCATGAAGCGGCGCACGCCATGCTGGCGCCTGCGGATCAGTTCCACGAAGGCCGGCTGGTCGCCCGCCACGGCCATGGCGATCACCGCGGATTCAGCGACCGCCGCGAGTCGCAGGTCCGGCGCGGTAAGCGTCACTTCGTTATGCCTTGGGCAACCCGTTTCCTTGGTCGGCGACTGGACGCGGCAGGTGGCGGCTGGCGACGAACAGGCCGATTCCAACCAGCGCCAGCAGCACTCCGGCGGAAATGCCCGCGGCCTGCCACTGCGGACTGCCAGCATAGGCTGCAGGAACCCCGAGCAGCAGCGCCAGGCCCGGCGCGATGAACAGCGCCAGGGTGCCGAAAATGCGCATGGTCCGGTAGCCCGAGCCGACCGGGCGCGCGGGCGGCGTGTACCACTTGGCTGGCGTGAGCAGATCGCGCAGCAGAGCGTCATCGATCTTCTGGCCCTTCTCCATCATCAGGCGGATGGTTTCGAACTTCAGTTCATAGCCGCGCCGGGCATTCATCGCGCCGACGACAATGAAGGCCGTCACGGCCAACCAGAATGCTGCAACTGCCATAAGATTCCCCTTGCCCACTCCCCGATTGGAGCTTTCAGTGCTCAATAGACGCGGCCGGGCTGCATTTGGATGCAATGACACCCTGCGATCGTGAGATCGGCCGCTGGCTGCGCGTCAGCCTCGCGCCCCGATCAGGGGCCTTCCACCTGATAGCCCTGCGCTTTGAGCGTCGCGAGGACGCCGTGCGTACCGAGCAGATCGTGAATGGGTTTGAGCGCCAGGGTCGAACGGTTGTTCGCCAGGGCGAGTTGCACCTCGTGGTTCCAGGAGGCATTGGCTTGCTCGATCAGCTGTTTGCTCTGCGCTGAAGTCGACACGGCGGCCGTACAGACATCGATGGTCTTGGGCACCTCGAGCTGGCGTAAGGTCGCCACATCGCCCAGGGACCAGGCCCGTGCCTCTTCCTTCATCGGTTCCACTCCCGTCTCCAGGCGCTCGACAACGGCCTCCAGACAGCTCACCTGGTCAGTCAGTGGGATCTGCCCCAGCTGTGTCACGAGGTCACGCGGCTCTTCTATCTTCAGCTTGGATTGGCGGATCGGCACATCGTGATGTCGGGCGAGCTTCAGCACCGTGTCCTGGGCCTGGTTGCCCGGTGCCAGGTGTTCGTGGTCGAGCGCCTCGCGATATAACCTCAGGGCCGCAAAGATGGGCTTCAGACGCTCGATGCGGTGATCCCCGTTGTCATAGCGGCCGAGCAGCGCCAGTACGCGTGCATAGAGGTTGGCAGGAAGCGCGTCCTTGAGGTGGCCGTTTTTGTCCATCACCTGCACGCCGCGCCACTGGAAGTACAGTCGTACCCAGGTGAAGGGATTGGCATGGACGCTGACCGACGGGTTGGTGGGAATGACCGCCTGCACCTCCCCGAGCACCGATTCCACCTCGCGGGACTTCCAGATCATCTTGCGGGGCAGGGGGTCGAGGGTGCCCAGCAACCACAGGACATGATCGCCCCTGCTGACCCGCCACAGCCGGGGGC
>DASZCK010000297.1:0-19178 GCA_035943195.1 Steroidobacteraceae bacterium | reverse complement strand
CTCCGGGGGACAGCAGCTGCAGACTCACCGATGAAGACCTCAGGCCGATTTGCGCGCACGATGCTCGGGGTGGGGCTGGCATTCCTGTACGCCCCCATCCTGTCGATGATGGTTTTTTCGCTCAACAACTCGCGCCTGGTGACGGTGTGGGACGCGGCGCACTCGCCGACCCTGAAGTGGTACCTGGAGCTCGTGGGTAATGATGAAATCCTGGACGCCGCGTGGCTTTCGATCCGGATCGCACTCATCGCCGCCAGCGGTGCCGTGGTGCTGGGAACGCTGACCGGGGTTGCCCTGGCGCGCTTCGGACCGTTCCGCGGCCGCACGCTGCTGGTGGGCATGACCACCGCGCCCCTGGTCATGCCGGAGGTCATCACCGGTCTTGCGCTGCTGCTGCTGTTCATCACCCTGCAGCAGGCGATCGGCTGGCCGCGCGGCACCGGCATGCTCACCATTACCCTGGCCCATATCACCTTCTGCACCGCCTACGTCGCGGTGGTGGTCCAATCGCGCCTGGTAGGCTTTGACGAGTCCCTGGAGGAGGCGGCCCTGGATCTGGGGGCCCGGCCCGGTACCGTGTTCCGCCGCATCACTCTGCCATTGGTGGCACCGGCGCTGGTATCAGGCTGGCTGCTTTCATTCACGCTGTCGTGGGATGATCTGGTCATCACCCAGTTCGTCGCAGGTCCGGGCTCCAGTACGCTGCCCATGGTGATATTTTCCAAGGTCCGGTTGGGCGTGAGCCCGGATGTGAACGCGCTGGCCACCATCATGGTCCTGTGCGTGGCGACGGGAATCTCCCTGTCGGCCCTGTGGATGCGGTATCAGTATCGGAGGCGCGAGCGCGACATGCAGCTCGCGGCCGCCGCCAATCAGTGAACGTCAATTTGAAGGCGAGCGTATGAGTCAGATGCTGCTGGGAATCGATGTCGGAGGCTCGTCCGTCAAGGCGGGCGTGGTGGACGTGAGCACCGGCCGGCTGGCGGGCGAGGTGATCTCGGCCCCAACGCCCAAGCCCTCGACCCCGGAGCCTCTGGCCGCCGTCATTGCCGGGCTCGCCGAGCGACTGCCGCAGGCGCAGGGCAGCGTCGGCGTCGCCTTTCCCAGCGTGGTTCGCAACGGTGTGATCCGGACGGCCGCCAATATCGATCATGCCTGGCTGGGCGCAGACGGTGCGGCGGTGGTCGGCAAAACCCTGAGTCGGCCGGTGACCTTCCTGAATGATGCCGACGCGGCCGGGCTGGCCGAGATGCGCTGGGGTGCGGGCAAAGATCTGAAGGGTACTGCGCTGATGCTCACCTTCGGTACCGGCATCGGTTCGGCGCTGTTCGTCGCGGGCCGGCTGTTCCCGAATACTGAGCTCGGACACCTGGAACTCAACGGCATGGACGCGGAGAAGTTCGCATCGGCGCATGTGCGTACCGAGTTGAAGCTGGACTTTCCGGCATGGATCGACCGGGTGAATGTATACCTGGCGCGGATGCACGCCCTGCTCTGGCCGGATGTCATCATACTGGGCGGTGCGGTCAGCGAACGCTACGACGAGTTCTCAAGCCTCCTCAAGTGCGACGCGCAGCTGCGCCCGGCGCAGTTTGCCGGCCAGGCCGGCGTCATCGGGGCGGCCATGGCGGCTGCCGAATCATGACCGAGTTCGGGCGCAGCAAACTGCCCGACGTGGGCACCACGATCTTCACGGTCATGTCGCGTCGCGCCCGCGAGCTGGGTGCGCTGAATCTCGGCCAGGGTTTTCCTGACTACGACATCGACCCGCGCATTGGCGAGCTGCTGGCGCAGGCGGTGCGCGAAGGGCACAACCAGTACGCGCCCATGGAGGGGAGTCTCGCGCTGCGCCAGGTGATCGCCGACAAGCTCAAGGCCACCTATGGCGTGCTGCGCGATTGGGAATCGGAAATCACGGTCACGCTCGGCGCCACGGAAGCCATCTATTCGGCCATCCAGGCGGTGGTTGGCGCCGATGATGAGGTACTGGTGTTCGATCCGGCCTACGACTCCTACGACCCAGCGATCCGGCTGGCCGGCGGGCGTTGCGTGCATATCCCGCTGCTGCCGCCGAACTTCGGCTATGACTGGGAGCGCGTCGCGGCCAGCATCACGCCGCGCACGCGCCTGATCATCATCAACTCGCCTCACAATCCCAGCTGCACGGCGGCGAGTGCCGCGGACCTGGATGCACTGGCGACGCTGATCCGTCAGCGCAACATCCTGGTGCTGTCAGATGAGGTCTATGAGCACGTCATGTACGACGGCCGCAAGCACCATTCGGTGATCGCACACGCTGAGCTTGCGGCGCGTTCGTTCGTGGTGTTCTCCTTCGGCAAGACGCTGCATGCCACCGGCTGGCGCGTCGGCTATTGCATTGCCCCGCCGGCCCTGACCGTGGAACTGCGGCGCGTGCATCAGTTCAACACCTTCACCATCGCCACCCCCCTGCAGCAGGCCATTGCCGAGTATCTGAAGGAGAAGCCGCAGGTGTGGCACGAACTTTCGGGGTTCTTTCAGGCCAAGCGTGATCTGCTACGCCAGGGCCTGGCGAATTCGCCATTCAAATTACCCCCGGCGCAGGGCACCTTTTTTCAGCTGCTGGATTTCAGTGCCTTGCCGGGACAGGCGGCACGGTCACCGGAGGGCCTTCCGCCGCAGGCCGATGTGCGCTTCGCCGAGCAACTGCTGGTCGAGGCCGGTGTGGCCACCATCCCCCTGTCGCCATTCTACGTCGCTGCGCCCCCCATGCCGTTCGTGCGACTGTGTGTGGCGAAACGTGATGCTACCCTTACCCAGGCGGTGGCCCGCCTGCTTGAATTCGCGGGCACCGCTCAGCGGAGACCAAACGGGACATGAAGAAATCCACGAGCCTCAATCATCCACCCGAAGTGGAGCTGCCGGCGGGCAATCGCCCGCTGGTGATGCCCATCTACCAGTCGGTGAAGTTCGATTTCGAGTCGCTGGACGACACGATGGAGTTCCTGCGTGGTGACCGGCCCGGATTCTTCTATTCGCGCGCCTCGAACCCGACCACCCGACAACTGGAACTGCAGCTCGCCGCGATGCAGGGCCGCGACGACTGTCTGGTCACCGGCTCCGGGGTGGGTGCCATCGCCCAGGCGCTGCTGGCGCTCACCAAGCAGGGCGATCACGTGCTGTGTTTCATCGAAACCTACAATCCCACGCGCTACCTGATCCGCCGACTGCTCGGTCGCTTTGGCGTGAACAGCACGCTCTTGTCCATCGAGGACCTCGCCGGCGTGGAACGGGTGTTGCGCACCACGCCCACGCGTCTGGTCGTGTTCGAGTCGCCCACCAATCCGGTCACCAAGGTGGCCGACATCGAGGCGATTACCAAGCTTGCGCAGGCGCACGGCGCCCTGACCGTGCTCGACAATACCTTCGCCGGCCTGCATCAGCATGGCCAGTATCCGCTCGACGTATTCATCCACAGCCTCACCAAGTATGCCTCCGGTGCAGGGGATGTCATGGGCGGTGCGGTCATTGCGCGCAGCGACATCATCCGCAGTCTGCGCGGCGAGTTCGGCGCACTGGGTGGAATCCTGGACCCGCATGCCGCCTTTCTGATTGCCCGCGGCCTCAGGACCTACTATCTGCGTTATGCGGCGCAGGCCCAGTCGGCACAGCGCATCGCAGAGATGCTGGCCTCGCACCCGGACGTTGAAAAGGTTCACTATCCGGGATTGCCGGGTCACCCGCAGCACGAGCTGGCGCGGCGACAGATGGAACATTTCGGTACCGTGGTGACGCTGGACGTGCGCGGCGGGGATGCGGCGGCGCGCTTTGCCAATGCCCTGCAGTATTTTGCAATCGCCGCCAGTCTTGGTTCCACCGAGTCGCTGGTGGTACCCCCACAGATGATGTCCAGCCGCGACCTGACGGCCGAACAGGTCGAGATGTCCGGAATCGGGCCGGGCACGGTGCGCCTCTCGGTCGGCCTCGAGGATGTCGAGGATCTGATCGCGGATCTGACTCAGGCATTGGAACGCACCCGCGCATGACCGCGACCCTGCGTGGTACGCCGGCCCGGCACGGTTTCCGGATGCCGGCGGAAAGTGAACCCCATGCCGGCTGCTGGATGCTGTGGCCGGAACGGCCGGACAACTGGCGGCGTCGGGCGCAGCCCGCGCAGGCGGCATTCACGGCGGTTGCGGCCGCCATAGCGGATTTCGAACCGGTGACCATGGGTGTGACGGCGGCGCAATTTGACGTGGCCCGCGCCCAGCTGCCGGCGCGGATCCGGCTCGTGGAAGTCTCGCATGATGACGCCTGGATGCGCGATGTGGGTCCCACCGGTGTGGTGAATGCCGCCGGGGAGCTGCGCGGCATCGACTGGCCGTTCAATGCCTGGGGCGGCCATAAGGGCGGCCTATATGCGTCCTGGGAACTGGACGATCATGTCGCCCGCAAGGTGCTGGAGATCGAAGGCGCGGCGCGCTACCGCGCGCCCCTGATCAACGAAGGCGGCGCGATCCACGTGGACGGGGAGGGCACTGCGCTGGTCACCGAGCAGTGCCTGCTGAACCGCAATCGCAACCCCGGCCGCACCCGCCTGCAGATCGAAGGACACCTGAAGCAGTACCTGGGAGTGAGCCGCGTCATATGGCTGGGCCGCGGCGTGTTCAACGATGAGACCGACGGTCATATCGATAACCTGGCGTGTTTCGTTCGCCCGGGCGAGGTGTGCCTGACCTGGTGCGAGGACCCAAAGGATCCGCAGCATGCGATCTCAAAGGATGCACTCGAGCGCCTGCTGGCCGCACGGGATGCGCGTGACCGGCGCCTGCAGGTTCATCGGGTGCCAGCACCCGGTCCGCTGTACATGACTGCGCGGGAAGCTTCGGGGGTAGAGCGCAAACGCGGCTCACACGCGCGGCTGGCGGGCTGGCGACTGGCCGGCAGCTATGTCAACTTCTACCTGGCCAATGGCGGGCTGGTGATGCCCTTGCTGGATTCGCGCACCGACCGTTCGGCCGCGCGCGTTCTCAGGCGCCTATTCCCGGATCGCAAGGTGGTCGGCGTGCCGGCCCGCGAGATCCTGCTGGGCGGCGGCAATATCCACTGCATCACACAGCAGCTGCCCGCGCACAGTGCTTAGCGCCCCAGCGCCAGGCGCTGGGCGTTGTCCAGCCAATCGCGCTGCGCCCGGCGATAGTGCGCTGGTGCAATGCGTGCCTGCTCGAGCAGGTCCTTGGCCACGGCGCGGGATTCCTCGACGCGGCCCTGCGCCTTGAGGAGCTGGGCATAGCGCACCGCGGCCTCCGCTCCGGGATAGGAGGTGGACAGGACCTGGTATTCCGCCAGGGCTTTGTCCATATCGCCCTCGGTCTCCAGCGCCCTGGCGTACAGCAGGTGCGCCTGCGGTGAGCGATAGTTGGGATTCATGTGCAGGGCTTCATCGAGTGTCGCGCGTGCCGCGGACGCGTCACCGCCGCCGAACTGCGCCCGTGCCAGCCCCAGCATCAGGTCCGGATCGTGCGCATACAGTCCCGTCAGCACTTTGCGATAGACGGCCGCGGCTTCCTGGAACCGATCGTGACGCAGCAGCTCCTCGGCGAAGCGCTGGTTGCTGGCGACGTTCTGGGTGACCTGTGCCTCATCCTGAAGGCGCCGTAGCTGGGCCTGCGGGTCCAGGGCGCGCCGTACATTGCGCCGCGTCGTCTGGGCGGTCCGGCTGTTCAGCAATTCAGGGAGGAGCTCCACCAGCGCATAGGCGATGGCACCAGCCAGTGGCAGGAATATTATCAGCCAGATCCACAGGGTATTCCGGCCCGTGCGGATGACGTGGATGATGAGCAGCACGGTGAGAATGATGGGCAGAGCGGCTACAAGGAGGTAGGCCATTCGCTTCTTTATCGGCAAAGGATGCTCGCAAGCTTACTGGCCGCTGCCAACGATCTCCACTCGGTCAGCGTAAGCCCGTGATTGTCCAGTCGTTCTTACCCTCGGTGCTGGTATTCTTGCGCCGTGAACCCTGATCACCGGACGCCCGGCCCAATCTTCACGCGCCCACTCGCCCTGGCCGCAGGCGCTCTGCTGCTGCTTGTCTTTGCCGTGACTGCCCTGGGGGCCGACCCGGCACCGACGCAGACCGCCCCAGCCGCGACGCCGCCGCCGCCGCCGGGGCATCGGCTGCGCATTGGTCTGGTGCTTTCCGGGGGCGGTGCCCGCGGCGCCGCGCATATCGGGGTCCTCGAAGTCCTGGATCAGCTGCACGTGCCCATCGATGCCATTGCCGGCACCAGCATGGGCGCCGTGGTCGGCGGCCTTTACGCAAGCGGGCTCTCCGCGACCGAGATCGCCAAGGTCGCGAATTCACTGAACTGGCAGGACGCCTTCCGCGATCGGCCGCCGCGTACCGAACTGACCTATCGCCGCAAGCAGGAGGATGAAAGCTTCCTGGTGAATTTCCCGGTGGGAATCCGCGATTGGGCCTTCCAGCTGCCGAAGGGGCTCATCAAGGGTCAGAGCCTCGAGATGCTGTTGCGGCAACTGACGCTGCCGGTGGCGACACTCGACTCCTTCGATGACCTACCCACGCGTTTTCGCGCAGTGGCCACGGACTCGGCAACCGGGGACGCGGTGGTCATGAAGAGTGGCGATCTGGCCTCGGCCATGCGCGCGAGCCTGTCCGCCCCGGGCCTGTTCGTGCCGGTGGAGCGCGATGGACAGGAGCTGGTGGATGGGGGCATCGCCGACAATCTCCCCATCGACGTCGCGCGCGCCATGAATGTGGATGTGCTGATTGTCGTGGACGTTGGCGCACCGCTGTCGACGCGCGAGCGACTGGGCAGCGCCACCGCCATCTTCAACCAGATGCTGGCGATCCTGATCCGACGTGACGCCACGCGGCAGATGGCAACGTTGACCAAGTCTGATATTCAGATTCGCCCGGCCATGGGGACCCTCTCCTCCTTCGATTTCGGTATCGTGCCCAAGGCGATGGCGGCCGGTTCCAAGGCGGCGCAGGACGTGAGCGACCAACTGCGGCAGCTGGCGCTGAGTCCGGATGACTATGCGCGCTATGTCGCCGACCGCGATGCGGTGCGCCGCGGCCTGCCGCGCATCGACTACGTCAAGGTGAATCCAACCTCGGCACCCTATGTCGATGCGCTCACCGGAATTTTCGGACAGTTCGCCGGCCAGGTGCTGAACCCCAAGGCCCTGGAACGCA
Source organism: Steroidobacteraceae bacterium (assembly GCA_035943195.1). Lineage (GTDB taxonomy): Bacteria > Pseudomonadota > Gammaproteobacteria > Steroidobacterales > Steroidobacteraceae > DAIDKA01. The sequence goes on along the minus strand of DASZCK010000297.1, from coordinate 11,980 downwards.
CCATCGAAGACTACTATGGCCGCGGCAAACTGGAGGGTCTGGACTATCAGGTGCTGACGGACGGCGATCAGCATGGTCTGCTGATCACGGCGCAGCCCAATTCCACGGGACCGGATTTCGTGCGCTTCGGTCTGGGACTGCAGGATGACTTCCAGGGCGATGCCACGTACAACGTCGGCGCACGGCTGGTGATGGGAGATATCACCAAGAAGGGCGGGGAGTGGGTCCTGGACCTCGAGGCCGGCAGCTCGCCGCATATCTACACCGAGCTGTACCTGCCCCTCCAACAGACCTCGGCCTTCTTCATCGATCCGCATACCGAATTTGATGACGTGAACACCCCGCTGGTGACCTCCAACCAGGCGCATCTGGCGGAACTGCGTGTGCACACCTTCCGCACCGGGCTGGATCTGGGCAAGGAACTGGAGAACATCGGCGAACTACGCTTTGGCGCCTACCACGAGCAGGGCGGCACCTCGGTGCTGGTGGGGGATGTGCAGCTACCGCCGGTGACCAAGACCTTCAATGCGAACGGTTACTTCGCGCGCTTTTCCGTGGATCAGCTGGATGACGTACGTTTTCCGCACAATGGCGAGCTGGCGAGCGTCGAGTGGAACAGCGAGAGCTACGAGGTCGGCAATGTCGTGCCGTTTGACCGCCTGTCCGTGAACTATCTGACCGCCGGTACTTTCGGACGCGAGACCGCCATGTTCTGGATCTCCGGTGGCGCCACGTTCAATCAGACCAATCCTACGGATGTCCGCACCCAGTACCCGCTGGGAGGGCTGTTCAACCTGTCGGGGATAGCGGCGGATTCACTGGCCGGACCGCAGTTCGCGATCGCCCGGGTGCTGCTGTATCGCAAGATCGGCAAGGGTGGCGACGGCCCCTTCGATTTTCCGACCTATGTGGGCCTGTCATTCGAGGCCGGGAACGTGTTCGAGAAGCTCGGCGACATAAACTGGGGAAACAGCCGCAAGGATGCGAGCATTTTCCTGGGAATCGACACCTTCCTGGGGCCGATTTACCTGGCGACCGGCTACGAAGAGCATGGCCGGGAGGCGTTCTACCTGTTCTTGGGACGTACCTTCCAGTAAGGAGCGCGAGCTACAGGCCGCGGCTTTCGGCAAGATTCTCGATTTTCTCGAAGCGCAGCGACGGCGCATCCGAGGCACGCGAATATTCGTGCCGGCGGCTCATTTCGACCATATCGGCATCCCGCTCCTGCGGCGTGCGATACCAGTGGATCCGGTGCCACTCGGGCCCCAGAAGCTTTCGCATTGGATCACCCGAAGGCAGGCTGACGCGCAGGCCGTAAGGCCGAAGCGACTCCACCGGCGGTGAGCGCAGATTGTGTACGTTGCTGATACCCATGAGATGATTCTACCGCGGGTGAGCCGCCAGGGCCTATTCTCGCAATCCAGGACCGGGGCGGGCAAGCAGGCCTTGAGTTGCGCCTTCCCGCCCCCACACACATGTCCGTTCAAGGGCTACGGAGATCCAGCATGGCCTCGTTCAGCAGCAAAAACGGCATTCCGGACCCGGCGCACGCGCTGCCTGGGCGCACCACACCGCTGACGGTCCCCGACACCCACTTCGTAAATCATCAGCGCATTTCGCCACCGTTTCCCGCGGGAATGCAGGAAGCCGTGTTCGGGATGGGATGTTTCTGGGGCGCCGAGAAACTGTTCTGGAAACTGCCGGGCGTTTACTCCACGGCCGTGGGCTACGCCGGTGGTCACACCCCCAACCCAACCTATCAGGAAGTGTGCAGCGGCCAGACCGGCCATACCGAGGTCGTGAAGGTCATTTTCGACCCCAAAGTAACCTCGTACGAGGATTTGCTGCAGACTTTCTGGGAGCATCACAACCCGACTGAAGGAATGCGCCAGGGCAACGACATCGGCACACAGTACCGCTCAGCCGTTTACACCTACGGTGGCGCGCAGCAGCAGCTCGCCGAACAATCGCGCTCGCATTTTCAAGGTCGGCTCAGCACCGCGCGACTGGGATCCATCACTACGGAGATACGCCCGGCACCCACGTTCTTCTATGCCGAGGACTATCACCAGCAGTACCTGGCGAAGAATCCGGACGGGTACTGCCCGAATCACTCGTGCGGGATTCCGTATCGATCCGCGGTGTCATATTCGGGTGAGAAGGAGAAATAGTTGGTTTGATGCGGGTTCCATCGGTAAGCCATGTCTTTCCAAATGGAAAGGAGAATTTCTGCGAGAAAACGGAGTGTGATTTCGGCGCTGAGGTCTACCGGAAGTCTACCGGTGATTTGAACGTAGGAAAGTCCGAGGGGAAGGATTCCGCTTTTCTTGTCGACCGGAGGCAACAAAATTTCAGCCGCGATGAGCGGACGGGTTCACCAGATCTTGTTTGAACGCGCGAAAGGCATCCATGGACTCCTTGACAACATCCGGTACGAGGGTCGCACTGTTGTTGCCCTTGGTCTCTGAATCTCCCCAATAGAAGGATAGCCATCCGTCGACGATGTGGCGTGAACCGCTCAGAAACCGGCGATACTCATCGACCGTGCCGTTCAAAGCAAAAGTCTCTTCGAGGAGAATTGGCAGGCCGACCTGATACTGCCTTAGCAACTCCAGGCCTTCGCGTACTCGGCCGGCCTCCGGGTATAGATGTACGCTGATGAAATCGAGTTGAGATGAAATGCGCTTGGGTTCAAAGCCGGTTGCGTTCGCTGATCCGAACAGTGGAAACGCGCCCAGCGTGATTAGGCGTTGCTTGTCGTACTTTCTGATGGCCCCCCTCATCTGATCGATCCACGCGCTCGCAATGCTGGTGCGATCTCGGCCCTTCGGGTCAAGGTTAATGAAGTTATTGTAGTGCAGGCCCCGGATAGAATTGGCGTGAACCCATGCGCCTTGCTCCAACACATCTCCGGATACAATTGGCTCATTCATCAAATTGAACGTGAATATCCCCGGCTTGTCAGCCAAAGTCTTAGCGATGGTCGCCCAGAATTGGGATTGAGCGATCCACCTGTCTCGTTCAGAAAGATTGACGTACCACAGCGGATCGTTCTCAGGGCGATAACTGCCAAGACCGGTGATATCCAGATAGATGCCGAGACTCTGAGACAAGTCCACGAGGTCCCTAAGACGTGCCAGGTTCCCCTGATTGGGGGAATTGAGCCCGTCCATAAACTGGTGATACTGGAGATGAATGCGAACGACGTTGGCGCCTAATCCCCGCATTGTGCGAAAATCTTTGTCCACTTTCTTCCATTCTCTTCCCCAGTATTCCTCCAGAAGACGATACCTGCTGTCTCGGTCGTAGTTGAAACCCCAAGGTGTGAACAAACTGCCTGAGTCCGAAGTCACGAACTTGCCGCGCGCCGTTGCAATTCGGGGCAATGCGACCTGCGCCCGCACTTCTGGCGAGCAAAGTGATGAGGCTAGGAGAAACAGTTCACCCAAGAACAGCCGCCTTGACATGGCGCCTGTCTCAAGAATCAATTCCTCGCTCGCGAGGTGCTGTTCAATATCAGGTGTTGTCATTGCGGGAGACTACGATATTTCGCTAGGAAACACGCAATTCGGTTGGATCTGGTGGTGGGTTTCGGCAATTCAGCGACAGATTGTGGTCCCGAGCGGCTCGGTGTTAGGAATCTGGAATACATCCGCAGATTGAGGATTCCTGCCGTGCACAAGATTTGTTTAGAGGTAACGAATTCAGTCAAGGCTGCGAAATCGGATGCTGGTCAACCGCCGGAACCTCACCAAGGTCCACCGAAAATCGACCGAACATGCAATGCGACCGAAGTATCTTCGCAATTTCCGTGGCCTTTCCCGCATCAGCGCCGACTGCCACCAGCAGGACCTGGCGAAGAATCCGGATGGGTACTGCCCGAATCAAACGTGCGGGATTCCGTATAGATCACCGGTCTCCGCGGCGAGGTAGTGGTCGCAGGTCACGGAATTCGGCCCGGTGAGCGCAGAGTATAGTCGGGCGCTCCAATGCGACGCCGGCGCACGACGGGGCCGACGTCGCCGCAGCAGCAGCCCTTCTTGGGTGATCAGTGCTCGCGGCGACCGTACAGACGGCAGTAGATGCAGTGATAGTGAACCGTGGATTCAGGCCATAGATAACTCAACCAAGGCTTGTTTCGTGGCGAGGCGGCGTGCTCGAGCGCCTGATGATTCAAATCGTGTTCGGCGACTTCCTCAGCGCCGGATCCTTTGAGAATTTCGAGCGCCCGAATCGTCTCAATCGTACCGCGCGGATGCACCGTCACGGTGGCGCCCCCGGCATCGACCCGTCGAGCCAGAGACTCAGCCAGTGCCCGTTCGTGAGCGAGGCGGAACAGCGTTCCAAAATAAAGCACGAACTTGTCATGGAGCGCATTGACGGGAACCAGATTGGCTTGACCGGGATCGCAACTGGCAGTCAGATCGATCCGATCTGTGGGAAACCCGTCCTTGAACAGTTTCATGCGCGCCTGATCGGCCACGCGATAGTCACTGAAGACGCCTAGGAGTACGGCACTCATGACACGCTCCTTTGAGATTGTCGCGAACGGCACCGCAGGTCACCAAAGGCTACACCCTGCTTACGCCGTCCGCCAGGGAGTCAACTTGACAGGTGGAGCCTTGCCCAGAACACGACACGCTCCCTAACTGTACCTTGGGCGGAAGCACGCGCGATCGACCTCGGCGGTGAGTCAGGCTTGCTTGAACAGGTGCGCATGAGCTGCACTGACCGGCAAGAGCTCGCTCCGGTCCTTCAGTTTGACTTCCAGTGCGCCGCGGAAGGAGCGGAATATCGTATCAATGGCGCTTACATTGACGATGATGCCGCGGTTTATTCTCCAGAAAACGGCGGGATCAAGTTTCTCCTGTATCTCCCGAAGAGCTGAATTGAGCAGGAAGGTGGCGCTGCGCGTGGCGATGGTCGTGTATTTGTTGTCCGCGCGCAGATAGTGAATTTCGGATACGGCTACGACGTGCAGCTCGGCTCCCTTGGGCACCGTGAGCCATTTTAGATACTGCGGCGCACCGACCACCGAGCGCTTGAGCAGATCGAGCAAACTTTCCAGATTCGCGGGCGGCTCGCGCAATCGTTCCCGCATTCGCGATATCATCACGGCAAGTCGCCCGGGCTCAATTGGCTTGAGAATATAGTCCAGCGCTCCGTGTTCGAAGGCCGCCAGGGCGTATTGATCATAGGCCGTAATGAACACGACGTGCGATCTGCCACTGGCGTGCCGCGCGACCTCGAGACCGCTGAGGCCGGGCATCTGAATGTCCAGAAATGCGACATTCGGCAGGTGGCGGTCCAGTGCCTCGATGGCCTGAATCCCGTCGCCGACTTCGGCGCTGATCTGCAGTTCCGGCCAGTGCTTGCCCAACGCTTCGCGCAGTTCTGCGCGCTGCAGCGGCTCATCCTCGGCAATGACTGCTGTCGGTGGATTCACGGTCGGTCAACTGCGCCGGCGCCGTTGGCGTGGGCGAGCGCGCCGCGCAGTCGTTGGATGAGACCAGTCAATCGTTGCTCGGCGTCGGGCGCACCCCTACTGAGTCTGTCGCGGACGTCCGCGAGGGCGCCGAACAGCATCTGGGGGTCAACCTGCGCGCGTGCTGCTGCCAGGCGAGACTCGACGATCTGCGCCTCAAGTTGTACGCGGCGCAACTCGGCCTCATGCACTCTTTGCAGCATCCTCTGTGCGATGCGGCGGTTCAGATAGACGAACAGCGCAAAGACACCCCACAGGCTTTGGTCAAAGCCGTAGCGAAGCACCCCGATCCAGAGCATGTCGGGGCGCACATAGGGCGGATTGAGGGCCTCCCCAAAGTACCGCAGCGCGGATTCCGCGATCGCGCAGTGGAGCAAAAGTACGCTCAGAATTGCCACCGGATATATCAGACGCAGCGTCGCGCCGCGCTTCAGCGCCTCATCGGCGCTGAGGGCCACCAGCAGATTTCCCATTGCGGAGCAAATGAGCATTAGTGCAAGCCATAGATGCATGGTCCGAACGCCGACCAATGCGGTCACCACGGGAATCGAGAAACCCAAGGCCAGCATGGCCGCCAGCTTGCGCCATGTCAGCTCGCACACTACGGCGCGCGCGAAGCTCACGACGGCTGCGCCATCGGAATTGAAACAGTTGCTACCATGCCGTGTGAGGCGTTGCGCGCCAAGGAGAGTATTGCACCGTCACCGTAGAGCATGGACAACCGTGCACGGATGTTGGCCAACCCCATGCCATGCCCCTCCGTCACCGACAAGCCGTCCCCGGTATCGGAAACCTTCAGCACCAAAGCGGCATCCCCGCGCGCCGCGCTCACTTGAATTGAGCCGCCTTCAACGGCCGGGTTGATTCCATGCTTGAGCGCATTCTCCACCAGTGTCAGGAGCAACATTGTCGGAATGCGCTCGGTCCCCAAGTGTTCGGGCACCATCAACTCATAGGACAGCCGTGCACCCATGCGGATCTGGTGAATACGCAGATACGCCGCGACCAGCTGCAGTTCCTCGGACAGTGATGACTCGTCCTGTCGCAGCGTCGGCAGCGCTTCGGACAGATAGCGCATCAGATTGTCGAGCATTTCAACGGCTGCGATTCGATCGTGCCGCACCAGCATTCGAACTGTTGCGAGCGTGTTGAAAAGGAAGTGCGGCTCGATCTGCGCGCGCAGCAACTGCAGGTGCGCGCGCTTGACATTGCCTTCAAGTACCGTGCCTTCGATCCGACGCTGCGTGAGTGCGCTGGTCGCGGTGCGCGCCGAGCTGCGAAAGCCAACAGCGGCGAACACCAATGCCGCCTCGAATGCGCATGGCAGATTATTGACTCGAATCAACGCGGGCCAAAGTCCTGTTGTGTCACCTGTTAGCCAATCAAGACTGCCCCAATAGACCCACATCACCAGCATCACGGCGAGCAAGCACAGATTGCGGCGCGTTCCCGCGGCGGAAGTTCGGTTGATGATTATTACGAACAGCGGCACCATTGGTAGGGTTTCGACCAGTACCTCACCCGCAAAGCGCGCCGCCTGGCCCGCGGCGGCGGGAAGTGGGTGGCTTTGGAGAGCCCCAAGGAAGGCTTCGGTTACATAGGCCGTCAGCCACGCAAACATCATGGCGAGGGCAAAGCCGGTTCCGTCGAACAGCAGGCCGGCGCGCGCAATCCACGACGTGCTCTGCTGGCCTGGTAAGTGGGTATCAGCGGCTAGGTGAGTTGCAGGCATGGTTCGATGCTATCCGTCCCGGCGCGCAAAATCACCCGGGGTCCGCTGCCAAGGCGCCGAGGGGCGGGTTCCTGAACCGCGAGTCAGCCAATTCGTCGGAAAGTCAGCTGACGAGTGGTCCGGCGCAGAAGCCTGCCCGCATCGACGTGCAAGGCTCCCGCCTTCGCAAGGTCTGCGACGGCGGGAGCGCGAGGGCGATGGGCAATCGCCGTTACGGCGCGATTCGTGTTGCTGAGGCGGTGCCGGGGTATCCATCGGCTGGTGCCGGAGAGGGTGCTCCCGGGGCTGGCACTACGTTGTTGTCCAGATCATAGAAAATCGTGACATTGGTTCCGGTATAGGAGTTTCCATCTCTCGACAGCCTGTCGGTCTCGGTCTCATGAAAGTAGCCGGCGATTATCCCGCTTGAGTCAAAGATCCAGCCGAAATGGTTGCGGGAAACCGTCCACGGGCCGGTTGCTATCCAGGAACCCATGCAGATGTTTCCGCCAAAGGTGGGGTGATTGATGTTTTCCCACTCGGTGCCATCGCTGTGCCATTGAATGAAGGCCTGGCCCACCGGGCCGTAATCCACAAGCCAGGTTCCCACGATGCCTTCATGTTCCGCGAAGCTAAGGTGACGGGCGGGAGCTGAGATATGCTTGCCATTACCTGTGCTCGGATACGAGCAATTGGCATGGGCGGCCATTCCGGAAAGCGAGAAAGCTGCGATAGCAGCAAGTCCGATGAAAGACGTTTTCATGAAACTATCCCCTGAGTAAATTGGTTGGGTTGCCTGCTGCACCGCCATCACGCGCTGACGGATGCTGGCGAAAAAGTTACCGCGGCAATTTCTCGAGAGAAAGCGAGATCTGACGAACCCCGTCTTTCCGGGTGCGAATGGCGAAAAGCCTGGAGTGAGCGACTCATTCCAGCGACATACGGCTGCTACCGATGGACCGCGTTCAACGCGGTCCCGGGTCGTACCGAGGGCCTCGAGCTACTATGGACTCATGCCAAAGGTGTGGCGAAGAAAGGCATCGCTCTTGCGAAGCATGTCGGCGCGGACTTCGGAGTCCTCAAGCTGGTGATCATCGTCCTCATAGGTCACCAGATCGCACTGCGCGCCCGCCGCCTTGAGCGCCTGCGCCATACGCCGGGATTCGTCGACCGAAACGTTACGATCGGATGTGCCGTGGAAAAGCAGGACCGGCTGTTTGAACTTGTCGGCATGATTTATCGGTGATCCGTCGCGCATGTGCTGCCCCCCGCCGACGAATTCCGCCACCTGAAAGTAGTCGGACCAGAAGCCGCGCTCGCTGACCACCGCAGACAGATCGGTTACGGGCGCGATGGCCACGATGGCCTTGAAGACGGTGGGGTCCACGACGGTTGACTGCAGGGCCGCGTATCCCCCGTATGACCAGCCGACTATGCCAAGCTTTGACGCGTCCGCAATCCCGCTGTTCACGAGCCAGTGTCCGGCGGAAACGACATCGCCGATGGCGATGTCCCACGACTTGAATCCATTGTTCAGGAACCACGTATCTCCGAAGCCGGAGGAGCCGCGAAATTCGGGCTGCAGCACCGCATAGCCGCGAGCGGCGTAGAACTGGGCCAGCCAGTCAAATCCCCACGTGTCGCGTGCACTTGGGCCGCCGTGCGGCATCACGATGGCCGGCAGGCCATGGGGATTGTCGACACCGGGTGGCAATGTCAGGTACGCGGGAATCATCTGGCCATCGGCGGCCGGATAGGTGATCGCCTTGACGCGGGCGAGCGTGACCGCTTCGAGCGGTGCCCGCGTGCCGAAGAACTTGCGCAGGGTGCGCGCCTGGCGGTCGAGCAGGTAGTAGGTACCCGGATAGTTGTCGCTGCTCGCATAGACCAGCAGCCTGTTTTCGTCGACGCTCGAATCGACAATGGAAATCAGCGGCAGCTTCGGCAATGCCTGATGCAGTTCAGCGACCACCTGCTTGATGACGGGATCAAAGAACTCCGTGACCTTCTTGTCAGTGGTGTACGAGACGCCGACCACGCGGTTGCGCCGCCCGATGCGAACCAGAGAGTCCAGATCCACGTCCGGATGGGCATATACCAGCTTCACCTGATTCGAGCCGTCCAAATTTGCGGCATAAAGGGCAAAACGGCCGTCGAGCTTCTTCCAGCCGTAAGCGACATTGAGGTCGTGGTCGACCGCGACGGGACGAAAGCCGGTTTTGTCAGTGGCGTTGTACCTGCTGAGTTCATGCCAGTCTTCCGAGCCCTGCATGCGGTACAGGTAAGCGGTTACCCCCTGGTCAGCGTCCCCTGCGAGCCGGCTCGCCTCCGCGACGATGCGCACCGTGCCGCGTCCATCGCTGATGTAGTCGCGGGCGCTGAAACGCGGCTCAATCACTGGCTTTGCCACACCGGTCCGGGTGTCGACTATGTCAACTCCCAATCCAGCACGGTCCTCGATGCCGATTTTGGTATTGGGATGGGCGGCGGCCACGTGCAGCCGTGCCATCAGCACCGAGCCGTCCTGATCGGGCAGCCAGTCGATGACGGTGGCATCGGTCAGCGCGAATCCATACGTGTTCGGACGCTGGGGAGTTTCGAGAGGTAGTGGCTTGGTCCCATCGGCATTCACGGCCGTCAGACGGCTGACGGGCAGTAGGCCGGCGAGTGTCAAGCCGGCTTTACCGTGTATCAGGCCATAGACGCCGCAGATGAGTCGATCATTTGATACCCAGTTGCAGCCGTTCATGCGCATCGGCTTGCCGTTCGCATAAAAGGCGACCTTGGCCTGGGCGCCGGGCGCGAGGCTCTGGGTATAGACGGCCCCGCCCTGACCGGCTATCGGCCTGACGAACGCCAGGCTCGTTCCGTCCGGCGACAGCCGCAATCCTTCGATATCGACTCGCGCCCCGAATGCCGCAGCGGCATCGAAGGGCTTGGCGTCCTGAGCACGCGGCAGGGGGCCGCCGGCCATCAGCGCCGTGACACATAAAATGAAGGGATAGACTGACCTCGGTGCCATGACACTCCCCGCGCGATTCATTGTGGATGCTTGACCGCCCCGGTGCGGAACTCCAATTGTATTCGTTGGCTTGGATATTGGCAGGTCAGTTTCGCAGGGATCGTTCATTGCGCTGCCGCAAAAGCCACCATGACACGAAGGGTATAACGGGTTAGTTTCCAGGGCGAATCCATCCTCAGCGCCCACTATCGCGAGCGCTATCTTGCGAACCAGGAACATTACGTGTCCTTGACCGACGGCGCTCAGGGCTTGGCGGGAGTTCGGCAAGCGGTCCGGCGAATCGCCGTTTGCGTGCTGGTCGCAATCCCGATGCTGCTGATTCTGGCCCTCGCAATCGGCTACACCATCAACTCCTTCGATGAGAGCCTTAGGCCAGATACGCAGGCTCTACTGCACTCTCCGGCCAGTGCCTATGCGCCAGAGCAAAACATATATCTGGCATTGGTTGGGTTCGATGCGCCCCCGAACAAGTCGATGCTCGAGGTAGGGCAGGGTCGTGTCGCTGCCTACGACCAACACCTTGATGAGATGCTACGGAATCCATCCACGGCGGCCGCCGAGCAGACCAAGACGGACCCGCAGCGACTGAAGTTCAAGGGTCGGATCGACTTCTGTCACTCGCAGAGCTCCTCCTGCTGGGACGGCATACCGAGCCATGGTGCGGAAATTGGAGTGCTGCTGGCCGACAACCGTGATTTGTATCAGCGATACCTGGAATTGGCGCAACTGCAGGGATATCAGGAAACAGCGCGCCCAAGTTATCTGGCACCGATACGCTTCCTGCCCGCGGAACTGCGGGCGCTTTTCCTAGTCAACGTTTCCTTGCGATTGCAGACCGGAAGCCTCGCACAACGCCGCGACGCTCTGGCTGATCTTCAGAACGACCTGCGCCTTTGGAGACGGGTTCTGACCGGCGACGGTCGGTTCGAGTACAAAATGGTTGCCGTCGCTTCGCTGCAGGGCGACTACCTGCTACTGGCGGATATGATTGCCGATCCGCGTACTGACTTGGCGGCCGTGTCGCCGGACGTGCAGTCCCTGGTGCCGGTCTTTGAGCTGGGCGACTGGAGTATTCCCCGGGCTTTTACCGCGCAATATCGCGCGTTCTCGTCAGACTGGGTCCAGACGCGATACATGTACTCGGGCGAATGGAAGCCAGCGCCTAGTTCTGGCGACACGCCACCGCGCTTCTGGAGATCCCTCGGCCGGGCAGTTGAGAGCCATTACTTTCAATTCAATTCGACGGAGAATCTTGCAGCTGAGCAGATGGACCAGCTGATGGCGGTCGCACGGGCCGCGCCGTCTCAGTTCTACGCGCTACGCGATTTGGCCCAGAACTGGGAACGCGACAATCTGACCCCATACTCCGTGGGAGGGAGTTACGACCCTGCGTCTTATGTTTACGAGGCGCACGGCATTTTCGGGCGCTGGCTGCATCGGCATCTGAACATGATCTCAGCGCCGGTGATTTTCAACCCGGTCGGCAAGGTATTGGTCGCCAATTCGCTGGCCGCAAATCTACCGGATTTCTCATTACGAGCCTACGATGGCGCGGCCCTGCAACGGCTGGTGAAACTTGGTTATGAAATACGACGCCGACAGCTGGGGCCCTCGTCGATCCCGGCCTTTCTGCAACAGCATCCGGAGTGGGCCACGCATCCAGTCAGCGGGCGACCGTTTCTGTGGAATGCCGGCAGCAGCGAGATTGCGGTCCAGACCGTTGCCAGGCAGCGAGCCGGGAGTCGCTTCACCGTTCATGTGT
>DASZCK010000296.1:0-23555 GCA_035943195.1 Steroidobacteraceae bacterium | reverse complement strand
GCCCCCTGCCTGATGGCCGACCAGGACTCATTGGTTCTCAATGATGGTCACAGCACCTCGATAGTCGAGGCGTTGACCAGCGGTGCGGCCAGTGACCTGGCCATGCAGGCGAGCTACACGCCGCAGCTGCGCTACGGCTACTACAGTCCCTACATCGGGTCGCTGCTGGATATCGGACGCATCCTGGGTTCGTTTCTCACCGCGCAGTTTCAGTACTTGCCGGCGCTGCCGAGCGCACACGCGGATCACCTGGCTCTCACACTCGATGCGCCACCGTCATTCCATGATCCCAAATCGGTGCTGGTGACGGCGTTGCCGGCGATCGAAGAAGCGCAGCTGCCGCCGCTGCATGCCGTGGATCCGCAGGCGATTTTCTGCGCCCGCCGCACGGGCCTGGTGCTGCCGGTGGAGGGCGCGCCACTGGTGTTCTCCACGCACTACGTGCATGACGTCGCGCTCAGCCTGACGGGTAGCGATGGGCACACCGTGGAGCTGCCGGCCGCGGCCGATGCGCAGCAGGGCGGCTTCGTGATTGATACCGAGGCGTTGGGCAAGGTCAGTCTCGGGGACGCGGTGGTGGGAACTTTGCATGGATCCTGGGGATTTGATGCCTATCAGGCGCCGACCTTCCATCTGGTCAACACCCGCAAGCAGCCCTGGACCCTGCCGCTGAGTGATGAGGGTGCATTGGTCGTCGGGCGCGAGGGCACCGTGCATCTCACGGCCGACAGCGTCGGCTGCGTCGATCGCATCATGCTGAAGGATTCGGCCGGCAAGGAGCTCAAGGTTGACTGGAAACCGGTCAAGCCCGATGCGGTCGAGGTCAAATTGCCGCTGGCGGATGCAGCACCGGGCCCGATGACGCTGGTGGTCTCCCAGTACGGCGCCACTGATCCGCAGCAGGTGGTGCTGAACACTTTCACCGAGGCGGCGCGCCTGAGCGGTTTTGCGATTCACTCCGGCGATGCGGTGGGTACGCTCACCGGTACTCGGCTGGATGAAGTGGCGGGACTGACTCTCAACGGCATCGCCTTCACACCCGGTACCTATACCGGCCCTGCGACCGCAGAAGAACTGCCGATGATGGCGCACGACGTGCAGGCAGCCGCGGCGCTCACGAGTGGGGAGGCACTTGCGGTCAAGGTCACCTTGAAAGACGGTCGCTCGGTGGCGCTGTCCGGCCAGGTTCAGGGACCGCGCCCCACGGTGGCGCTGATTGCCAAGAGCATCCAGGCATCGCAGGCCGGCGCCGCCAGTCACATCGCCCTCAGCGACTCGGACCAACTGCCACAGGATTCGCTGCTGATGTTCTCGGTTCGCACGCTGATGCCGGAGGTATTCGCGCGCTCCGAGCAGCTCGAGGTCGCAACCGTGGACGGCGCGTTCTCAACGTTGCTGTCGATGAGCGCGGGCACCTTGACGTTGGCCGACTCGCGGGTCGCGGTGGCGCGCCTGGATCCGGCCAAGGCCTTTGGACCTTCCGCCTTCGGGCCACTGCGGTTTCGGGTCGTCGCCGATGGTGTGCCGGGCAGCTGGCTGCCGCTGGCAACGCTGGTGAGATTGCCACGCCTGATGTCCCTGGAGTGCCCTGGCACGAGCGACGTGGCCTGCCGGCTCACGGGTTCGGATCTGTTTCTGATTGACTCCGTCTCCGCCGATCCCCAATTCCACAATCCGGTGGAGGTCCCCGACGGCTTCCCCGGCACGACGCTGCCGGTGCCGCATCCGGTAGGGGGCGAACTGTTTGTGCGCCTGCGTGACGATCCCGCCGTTGTCAATGCCGCGACCCTCGGGGCCCAGGTTCTGACCGTCCCCGCGGGTTGAAAGGTCTTTACCCACAGGATATTCACAAGCCATCCACAGGCGCGAGGCGGTAACATCATTGCCATGGGACTCATCAAGGCATCCGGCGCCCGCTTGCAACGCCGCCAGGCCACGGCACTGTCCACCTACCAGGTCGGCCAGCGTACCGTGCAGCTGTTCGAACTGGCTGACGGACACATTCAGTGGGTGTGCAACTGCGAAGACTACGGCGCATCGACTGGCTTGCCCCAGGGCGCCTGGTGCAAGCACGTCGCCAAGGCCTCCGCCATCCGCTCGATCGAAAGATTGACCGGAGCCCGTGCGGTGGGCCGCACCCGGGTCGCCGCAGCCACAGCCTCAGTGGCGCCCGAAGCAAGCCCCGAAGTTCCCCGCTCCTCGCTGGCCAACGCCGTGTGAGGCCATGCCGGATACCATCTTCGGCAAGATAATTGCCGGCAGCATTCCCTGCCATAAGGTCTATGAGGATGGGCAGGTACTGGCCATCCTGGACATCGCGCCGTTGAGTCGCGGTCATACCCTGGTCATTCCGAAGGAGCCGGCGGCAACCCTCGATCAGCTCTCAGATGCTTCGGCCGCCGCCTTGGGCAAGGTTCTGCCGAGGATCTGCCGCGCGGTCATCGCGGTCACCGGCGTGCGCGAGTACAACGTCCTGGAAAACAATGGCGTTGGCGCGCATCAGGCGGTGCCCCACGTTCATTTTCACATCATTCCCAAGCCCGCCAGTGCGGGCCTGGGCATTGAGTGGCCCGCGGGCGCGCTGGATGCTGACGCTGCTGACCTCGCGAGTCAGCTCCGTGCCGCGCTGCCATAGTAGTTGGGATAGTCCGCCGTCAGTCCTTTGAAGCGGCGGTGGATCCACCAGTACTGCGCCGGGATGCGTCGCACCTCGGACTCGACGAACCGATGGAACTGCTCCGCATCCTCGATCGCGGAGGCACTCGGATAGCCGGCGGGCGCGGGGTAGAGCGTCACGCAGTAGCCGTCGTTGCCGGCCAGGCGCTCGTGACCGACGAACAGCACCGCGGCGCCCGTCATCTCGGCAAGCCTTGAGGTGAACACATTGGTGGCGGCGGGCACGCCGAAGAAATGGACCATCTGCGCCCCCTTCTTGCGGTAGCTCTGATCCGGCGCGTACCAGACACATTCGTTGTCGCGCAGCGCGCGCACCATGCCGCGGACATTATCGCGGCTGAAGATGCGCAGCGCATGGCGCCCGCGGTGTCGCTCGAAGAAGTAGCCGAGCAGCTCGTTCTTCGGGGGCTTGTGCATGGCATTGAGCGGCACCTGGGTGTTGAGTACGCGCGCGCCGATCTCCAGGGTGGTGAAGTGAGCCGTGAGCAGGATGGCGCCGCGGCCCTGCGCCAAGGCGTGGCGCAGATGTTCGACTCCCACGACGCGCGACAGCCGCGTGATCTCGGTGTCGCTCCCCCACCAGGTCATCGCGGACTCGCACAGGCCCATGCCGAGCGCCTCGAAGTGTTGCTTGAGCACGCGCTCGCGCTCGGCCGCCGTCAATTCCGGCAGGCATAGTTGCAAGTTGCAGCGCGCCACCTTGGCGTAATGCAGCGGCAGATGTCGCACCACCCGACCGATGCTGCGACCCATGGCCAGAAGCAGGCCATGGGGCAGCAACTGAATGAGTCGCAGCAGGCCCAGGCCCAGCCAGGTGGGCCAGTAGCGCGGGCCGAGCAGGTGCTGCGGCATTACGGCGGCGTTGGGCCCTGGCTCACGCGCACGAAGTCACTGGGGCGGATCCATTTCTTGAATGCCGTCTGCACGTCCTGAGGCGTCAGGGCGATGTAGCGTCGCGCCGCGATGGTCGGCTCATCCAGCGGCAGCCCCAGATCATCACGCGTGATGATGCCGCGGGCGATTTCATCGATGCTGGCCTCGGACAGCGGAATCCGGCGCAGCAACAGCGCTTTGGTCCGCAGCAGTTCCTCGGCGCCGGCCGGCTGCTCCTGCAGACCCCGCACATCCTTGACGGCCATGGCCGCAGCCTTGGTGACGTTCTGCGGATCGCTGGCATAGTCAATCATGTAGATGCCGCGGGTCCGGCCGATCTGCAGGTTGGAGCCGACCGAATACACCAGGCCTGCTTCCTTGCGCAGATGTATGGACAGCCGCGAGGAATAGAAGCCGCCGCCCAACAGCGCGCTGCCCAGTTCCATGGCGTAGTAGTCGGGATTGCTGCGCGTGAGCGCGAGGCTCTCGGCCAGCACCACGTTGTCCTGCACCCGGGTCGCATCCGGCACGGCGATGGTCGCCGTGGTATTGGCCGGCACCGCCGGCAGGTCGGTGTCAGGCTTGGGCCCGGTCGCAGTCCACGCGCCAAAATATTTCTGAATGGTGGCGCGTGCCTGCTCCGGGGTGACCTTGCCGATCACCACGATGGTGGTGAGATCGGGCCGGAAGGTCGCCGCCTGGAAGGTCCGGACCTGATCGATGCTGATGCCCTGAATGCTGGTCGGCGTGGTCTCGCGCAGACTGGGGTCAGTCGCCGGGAACAATGCGCCGCGCAGCGAGCGTTGCATCAGGTAGCCGGGGCTGCGATTGCGGGCCGCCACGATCTGGGCAAACTGCGGCCGCATGATTTCCAGTGCCTGCTGGGGCAGCGCCGGATGCAGCTCATTGTCGGCCAGCAGTTCGACCGCGCGGTCAAAGCCGCTGGTCAGCGTCTGCGCCGCAAAATCGGTGCCGGCGCGTGCCTCGGCACCCACGGCATCCAGCGCACGCTGATACGCGAGCCGGTCCAGGTGCTGGGAGCCATAGCTCAAGAGTTCACCCAGGAGATTGGAGATGCCTTCCTCGCCGTGGGGCGCCTGTATTTCCGGGCGATTGCGGATGTGGCCGAAGACGCTGACCGTATCGCTCACGTCCTCGGGCTGCACCACCAGCGTGAGACCATTGGGCAGGTGACTGACCACCGGATGGGTGGTCGCGGCCGGGACGCTCAGGCGCGTGACCGCCGCCTGCGCCCAGTCGGGTAAGGGCGTGGGCTTCGCTTCGCCCAGCGAAATGTTTTCCTGGCCACCAAAGCCGCTGCCTCCGCCGTGGACGGGTCGGCCCGAGCCCTTCGGCAGCATCACCGCACTCACTGCCTGGTCCAGGTTCAGGTACTCATGTGCCACGCGGTTCACATCGGCGACCGTGACCTTCTCGATGCGCACCAGATCGGCTTCCGGTGATTGCAGACCGTACAAAGTCAGCGCGTCGGCCCACACCGCGGCGAGGCCGGCGATGGAGTTTTTCTGGAACTCGGTTTGCCGGCGCTCCTGCAGCTTGGCGGCGGCGACCAGTTCGGGCGGAACGCCGTCGCGCGCCA
This sequence comes from Steroidobacteraceae bacterium, assembly GCA_035943195.1. Lineage (GTDB taxonomy): Bacteria > Pseudomonadota > Gammaproteobacteria > Steroidobacterales > Steroidobacteraceae > DAIDKA01. The sequence continues at coordinate 18,406 of DASZCK010000296.1, read as the reverse complement.
CGCGGGTGAGGATGGCGCGCACTTCCTTTTCCAGAGCCTTGTAGTCGGCGCCGGCCGGAAAGGCCACGGTGGCATAGGCGAGCCCGGACCGGGGCAGGGGATCGATGGAGAAGTCGGCGCCGACGGCCTTGCCCTGCGGTACCAGGCCGTACAGGTCAAAGCGGCGGCTGGACAGCACGTCCGAGAGTACTTCCAGCGCGGGCGTGTCGGCACTATCCAATCCGGGCACGCGGAAGGCAATCATCTGCGTGCCTTCGGGGCGGTCGGTATCCACCGTGAACGACGTCGCCACGATCGGCTGCAGTGTGACGGGCAGCCGTGCCGGCAGTTGCTTCCTGGGAATGGCGCCGAACAGCGTCTTCACCAAGTTCAAAGTGGTCTGCGGGTCGACATTGCCGACGATCACGATCAGCGCATTGTTCGGCGCGTACCACTGGTCGTGAAACTGCTTGAGCATCGCCGCCGTGGTTTTCTCAAAGGAGGGCCGTGTACCCAGCGCGTCGAACTCGTACGGGGTGCCTTTGAAGGCGATGCGGCGCAGCTTCGAATACAGCACATAACCCGGATCAGAGAGGTCCTGGGCCACCTCCTGCTCGATGGCGCCGCGCTCGTGATCCCATTCCGATTGCGAGTCCGCAATCGCCGTCATGCGCAGCGCCTCGATGTGCAGCGCCACATCCAGATCCTCGGCTGGCACCGTGTACAGGTACTGCGTGATGCTCTCGCGGGTATCGGCGTTGAAGTCGCCACCCATGATGCTGCCGATGTTGGCCAGCTGGTCGGCGGAGAGCCCTGGGCCACCGCGGAACATCATATGTTCCTGGGCGTGCGCGGTGCCCGGAAAGCCCGCTGGGGCCTCATCCGAACCGACCATGTAGTTCACCGATGTCGCCACCACTGGCGCCAGGGTATTGCGCACGATCACGACCTTCAGCCCGTTGGCAAGCGTGGCGCGAGCCACGGTGGTCTGGGCGCCGGGTGCCGGCGGCGTGGTTTGGGCTGGACAGGTCACTGCCAGCGCCGAGCCAACGATCAGTGTCAACAGGACGCGCGGCAGGGTCGGCAAAACTCGCATGAGAAACCTCGAAAGGCAGCCAATTGGCCGCAAGGATACTCGCCCGCCAACGGACAAACCATGAGGCGTCGATTATCCTTGGCCCCATGAACAAATGGCTGATCGTACGGCTGGTCGTGATGGTCCTGGCGGGTGCGCAGGGTTGGATGAGTGGCGATAACTGGCTGCCGGCGCGTCCCGTCACCGGCGTGCTGCTGGCCGGCATGCTGGCCTATGGGGTAATTGCAGTTCCGGTGGTGGTGTGGGCCCAGCGCCTGAATCCGCGTAACAAACCGGTGTGGCACTTCCCATCATGGCGCCGCAACCCGCTGACGCTGCGCGATCCGATGCAGTTCTTCCACATGGTCGGGTTTGTCTTCGCCGCCGCCGGTGTGGGCGTCGCCGCCCATGACCTGTCGGTCGGCCTGCAGCTGCGGCTGCCCCATGCGGTGCTGCCGGCCTTCGGCATCGGCATGATCATCGGTTCTTACCTTTCGGCGCGGCTGTTTCGCAAGCAGCTGGAGGCCGGTCTGCAGGAGAGCGTGAAATGAAACGGCAGCAGCTGATTGCAGTGGGGGCCATCAGCCTCGGGTTGATACTGATGTCCGGGGTGCGGGCGCAGGAGTCCGCCGATCAGGGTCCGAATCCGTTCGCCCTGGCTCCGGCGACCAAGTTGACCTACGACAGCGAATATCCGCTGATGCATTACGGACGCACCCCGACTCACAACGCCATCGCCCGACTGCAGCAGCGGCTGGCCGCCGGACAGGTCAAGCTCACCTACAGTGCTCCGCGTGGCTACCTGGATTCCTTGCTGCAGGCACTGGCGATTGATCCCAGTTCCCAGGTGCTGGTGTATTCGAAGACCAGCCTGCAGAAAGGCGAGATCAGTGCCGCGACCCCGCGGGCGCTGTATTTCGATGCCGAGACCTATGTCGGCTACGTCCAGAATGGCGCGAACCTGGAGCTGGGGGCCATGGACAGCGAACTGGGGCAGGTGTTCTACGCCTTGCCGAACCTGTCGCCGGCGGCACCGAAGCTACAGCGCGAGACCCTCACCTGCCTGGCCTGTCACGACACTTATGAAAATTCGGGAGGCGGCGTGCCGCGCTTCCTGCTCATGTCCTCCTATGTCGATATCCATGGCAATCAGCTCACTCATGAAGACTCCATCCTGACCACCGATGAGACCCCGATCGAATCGCGCTGGGGCGGCTGGTACGTCACCGGCCAGACCGGCAAGCAGGTTCATGTGGGCAACATTCTGGTTACAAACGTGCAGCAGTTGGTGAAGCTGGACGCCGTGCGCCGTGGCAACATCGACTCCCTGGAGGGGCTCTTCAATACCAAGCCCTATCTGACGGACAAGAGTGATGTGGTGGCGCTCCTGGTGCTGCAGCACCAGGAGACGGTGCAGAACCTGCTCACGCGTGTAAGTTTTGAAGTGCGCAAGGCGCTGGCGCAGGCCGGCAACAAACCCGCGACGCTCGCGCCGAAGAGGCAGCAGGAGCTCAAGGGCTTCATGGATGACCTGGCGAATGCGATGTTGTTCGTGGACGCAGTGCCGTATACCGATGTCATCAGCGGCAATTCCGGGTTCGCTGCCTGGTTCCAGCAGCAGGGCATCAAGGACGGGCAGGGACGTTCGTTGCGTGAGCTGGATCTGAAGACCCGTCTGTTGCGCTATCCCCTGAGTTACCTGGTGTACACACCGGCCTTCGAGGGCCTGCCCGAGTACGCCCGGGATTATCTGTTCGGCAGATTCGCCGCCGTGCTGCGGGAGCATCACGAGACCACCACACTGCAGATCCTTGCGGCCACCCAGCCGGCCTTCGCGCAATACCTGGCCAAGCATCCGTGACGCGCTACGGCGCGGCCGCCGCGCTCCTGGCCCTGGTGCTGCTGGCCGGCTGCCAGAGCGCACCGCAGCGACCCGTGGCGACCGTGTCTCATGTGGAGTACGTGACCACCTCCTGGAGCGAGCTTCCGGGCTGGAACTCTGATGCAAGTGCACAGGCGTGGCCGGCACTGCTGGCGAGCTGCCGCGTGCCCGGCCGGCCGGGGTGGACGGCCGTTTGTGATGCGGCGGCGCGGCTGCCGGTGGCGACCGACGACAGCGTACGGTCCTTCCTCATGGCAAATTTCAAGCCTCTGCATCTGATTCGCAGCGTCGCCGGAACGCGCGCGGCGCTCACCACGGGTCTGTTGACCGGCTACTTCGAACCCCAGCTGCGCGGCTCGCGCAGCCATCGGCCGGGCTTTGACACGCCGCTGTATTCCCCTCCGGATGATCTCCTGACGGTGGATCTCGGATCCGTGATACCCGAGCTCAAGGGCCGACGGGTGCGTGGCCGGCTGGTGGGCCGCACGGTGGTACCGTATTTTCCGCGCGCGCAGCTCGCCGGCGATGCTGCCCTGCAGGGCCATGAGATCGTCTGGCTCGACAACGCGCTGGATGGTTTCCTGCTCGAAGTCCAGGGGTCCGGTCGTATCCAACTCGACGACGGCACGGTGATCCGCCTGGGTTACGCCGACCAGAACGGGCAACCCTATCGATCCATCGGCCGGTACTTGGTGGCGCAGGGCGCGTTGAGTGTGGAGCAGGCGGACATACCCGGCATCAGGGCGTGGCTGGCGGCTCACCCGGAACGGCTGCGTGAAGTGCTGGACGCAAACCCCAGTGTGGTGTTCTTCCAGGAGCTGCCGCTGGGTGACCCGACCCTGGGGCCACGCGGCGCACAGGGGGTTGCACTGACGCCGGGTCGTTCCATAGCGGTCGATCCGGCCTACATCCCACTGGGGACACCGGTGTTCCTGGCGACCTCCGGCGAGCCGCTGCTACAGCGGCTGGTGCTCGCGCAGGATACCGGCGGCGCCATCAGCGGCGCTCCGCGGGCGGATTACTTTTGCGGTACCGGTGAGGCCGCCGCCGCCACCGCTGGAATGCTGCGGGCCCAGGCCAGCCTGTGGCTGCTGTGGCCACGCAATCTGCCGCCGCCTTAGAACTCCAGGCAGATCTTGCCGAAGTGTCGATTGGATTCCTGAAAGCGAAAGGCGTCGGCGAGCCCTGCCAGCGCGAAGCGCCGATCGATGACGGGACGGATGCCCGTGGCGTTCATGGCATTCACCAGCTGCAGCTGCTGTGCGCGACTGCCCACGATCAGTCCCTGCAGCCGGACCTGACGCCGCATCATCGCCGAGGTTGGGACCTGGCCGGCGAATCCGGTGAGCGTGCCGATCAGCGAGATCTGGCCGCCGATGCGACAGGCGGCGATGGACTGCGGCAGGGTGCCCGGACCGCCCAGATCCAGCACCTGATCAACCCCGCGACCGTGTGTGAGCTTCAAGACCTCGGCACCCCATTCCGGCACCGTTCGGTAATTCACCGCGTGGTCGGCGCCAGCGGCATGCGCCCGGGCGATCTTGTCATCGGACGATGAGGTGATGATCACCCTCGCGCCCATGGCCTTGGCGAGCTGCACCCCGTAAATGGCGACGCCGCCCGTTCCCAGTACCAATACGGTGTCGCCGGCTTTCAAGGCACCGTCGCCGACCAGCGCGCGCCATGCCGTGACCCCGGCTGTGGTCAGTGTGGCGCTCTCCGCCGCCGACCAGCCGCGAGGCGCGCGCGTGAACCAGCTGGCGGGACGCACGACACGCTCACGCGCATAGCCATCAACGCCATCGCCGGGCACGGTGGAAAAATCGCCGTTGGGCGGCTGCCCGGCCTGCCATTGCGGAAAGAAGGTCGAGACTACGCTGTCCCCGGGCGCGAATTCGCTGACCCCGTCGCCGATGGCTTCAACCACACCGGCGCCGTCTGCCAGCGGAATCCGGCCCGCGGTATGCGGTGCATCGAAACGTGCCACCGCATAGTCGTGGAAATTCAGGGAACTGCCTTGGATGCGCACCTGAATTTCACCGGCCCCCGGGCTGGGTGGATCGGGCAGCTCAATGAGCTTCAGGCGCTCCAGTCCGCCGCTCGTTCCGAGTTTCATGGCTTGCATGGGACCTAGCATAAACGGGTCGGCGCGAACACGCTGCCCCTCGTGGGTTATGCTTACAGATCCGGCGGTCCCAATTCATCCAGCGCAATCAACCTGTAAACATGACCACAGAAACCTTTCCCATCGATCTCGGCAAGCTCCTGCCCCTGAAACTCAATCCGGCTGTCTCGAGCCTGACGGACGAGCAGCGGACGGCTTTGCGCCACAACATCCAGCTGGCGCGCGATACCATCGTGTTCTTCACGGCACTGGCCGGCGCGCGCGGCCTGTCGGGCCACACCGGCGGTGCCTACGACACCGTACCCGAGGTCATGATCATCCGCGCCTTCATTGCCAATGGCGCACCCATTGTGCCGGTGTTTTATGACGAGGCCGGTCATCGCGTGGCCACTCAATACCTGTTGGCCGTTCTGGACGGGCACCTGCCGGCCGAGCGACTGCTGCACTACCGGGAGTTCGACGCCGGACTGCCCGGGCATCCGGAGAAGGGCGTGACTCCCGGTGTGACGTTCAGCTCGGGTCGCCTGGGACACCTGTGGGCGTTCTGCAATGGCGTGGCGATGGCCAATCCGGGCAAGTCGGTAGTGCTGCTGGGTTCGGATGGCAGCCAGATGGAGGGTGATGATGCCGAGGCGGCACGCCTGGCCGTCGCGCAGCAGCTGAATATCAAGGTGCTGGTGGACGACAACAACGTCACCATCGCCGGCCATCCGCAGGAGTACTTGCCGGGTTACGACTTGTCGCGCACGCTCAATGGCTACGGCATGACCACCGAAACCACCATGGGCGAGGACCTGGATGCGCTGTTCGTGGATCTGTGCCGTGCCTTCAGCGACCCGCGACCGCATGCGCTGATCGTCAAGCGGCCCATGGCGGCCGGCATTGCCGGTGCGGAGGGCAGCGCCCATGCCCATGAGGTGCTCAAGGCCGACACCGCGATCAAGTACCTGCAGCAGCGCGGCGGCTACGAGGCCGCCATCGCGCTGATCCAGAAAGCCGTCCCGGACAAATCGCCGCTGACCTTCCGCGGCTCGAGCGGCGTCGGTAAGAATCGCGATGACTTCGGCAAGATCATCAACGGCATTCTCGATGGCATGAGCCCCGAGCAGCGGGTGGCCAGCGTGCGGGTCTTCGACTGCGACCTCGAGGGCTCATGCGGGTTGCACCATATCCGCAAGGCACACCCGGAAGTGTTCGTGCGCGGCGGCATCATGGAGCGCGGCAACTATTCCGCCGCCGCCGGGTTTGGCGCGGTCCCGGGAAAGCAGGGTGTGATCGGTACCTTCAGTGCCTTCCTCGAGATGGTCATGAGCGAAGTCACCATGGCGCGCCTGAACTTCTCGAACGTCCTCGCGCACTTCAGCCACAGTGGCGTGGACGACATGGCGGACAATACCTGTCACTTCGGCATCAACAGCATGCTGGCGGACGGTGGCGTCGAGCCGCTGCATGCGCCGGACACGACCCGGCTGTACTTTCCCGCCGATCAGCATCAGTTCGCCGCCTGCGTCAAGCGCATCTTCAATGACCCGGGGCTGCGCTTCGTGTTCAGCACCCGTGCGGCCGTTCCGGATCTGCTGGATGAGGCGGGCAAGCCGCTGTACGCGGGCAAGGCCTTCGATCCGGACGTCGACACGGTGGTGCGCGAAGCCCCCGCGGGAGGGGGCTACGTGGTGGCCACCGGCGAGACGGTGTACCGGGCGCTGGATGCGGTGATCAACCTGCAGGAAAAGGGCGTCAAGGTGGGCCTGATCAACAAGGCCGCGCTGAACATAGTCGACAAAGCCATGATGGCGAAACTCGCCACGGCACCTTTTGTACTCTTCACGGAAGGTTGGAACGTTAGAACCGGCCTGGGTGGCCGCTTCGGCACACAGTTATTGCAGGTTGGCTTCAAGGGGCGTTACAACCACCTGGGTGTATATAGAGAAGGATGTGGCGGGTTATGGCAGCAGATCGGCTTTCAGGGGCTGGATTCGGCGGGTATCCAGGCGGCCGTCAGCGCGCTCGCCTGATTCGCAGCTGAATCCCGCGGCTACCGCCCCCCTGGCTGCAAACTCAGCAAGTCCCGGCCGCTGCGCCGCGCTGGTCGGTGCCTGGTTGGCGCTGGCGGCGAGCCTGGCGGCGCCGGCCTGGGGTGCCGATCCGCAAGGTTACAAGGTGCGCCTGGAGGGGACGGTGGCGCACGACATCGCCACCACCCTGAATGCAAGCTCGGACCTGGTGAGCCTGCGCAAGTCGGCGCCCGTGAGTCCGCTCGCCCTGATCCTGCGAGCCCGTGGGGATACGACGCGACTGAAGGATGTGCTGGGGGGCTACGGTTACTATGAAAGCGCGGTGACCGCGACCATCGACGGCGAGCCGCTCACCAATTCCGACCTTGCCGACAGACTCACTGCGTTACCGGCGGGAAAGGACGCCACGGTCGTCGTTTCCTACACACCTGGTCCGCTGTATCACATCGGAAAAATTACCTTCGACGGCGACGTGCCCCCTGCCACGCGCGAGCTGCTGGAGCTGCACACCGGACAACCGGCCGTTGCCGCCGATGTCATCGGGGCCGGAACACGGCTGCTGAGAGCGTTGCAGGATAAAGGTTACGCATTTGCTAGCGTGGTGCTGCAACCGGCCGATCTGCTGCCGGACGCGCACGAACTGGATGTGACCTTTGCGGTGACAACGGGAAAGACGGCACGCTTCGGTTCCGTCGAGGTCACCGGTCTGCAACGCACCCAGCGCTCCAGCGTGATGTCGCGACTGGGCATACATACGGGTGACCCGTATAGCGCGGATGCGATTGATAAGGCGCGACGCAATCTTCTGGCCATGGGTGTCTTCGGCACCGTTGCCGCCAGCATCGGTCAGGCGCCGGCCCCGGACGGTTCGGTCCCAGTGACCTTTCGGGTGACGGAACGAAAACGCCATGCGGTGAACCCGAGCGGCGCCTACTCCACTGATCTCGGTGGCAGTGGCACCATCACCTGGTCGGATAACAATCTTTTCGGCCATGCTGAAAAGCTGAATCTCAGCGCTTCGATCATCAATCTGGGTAGCAGCGCCACCAATGGCGTCGGTTACTCCACCGGAGCGCAGCTGGTGATGCCGGAATTCGCAAGCTCTCAGCAGACCCTGCAGTTCACACTCAATGCCCTCAAACAGTATCTGCTGGCGTACACCCAGACGGCGGAAACCGCGGGCGTCACACTCACCCGAAACCTATCAAGGATCTGGAGCGGCAGCGTCGGATTCACCTCGACCGAAGACGCCATCGTCCAGCCGCAGGAGCAGTTCGTCCCCAATGTCGGAAAGAGCAATTTCCATTACACGCTGTTCGCCATTCCCATCAGTCTGCGCTATGACTCTACTGATCTGTCTTCGCCGCTGCTCGATCCCACCCATGGCATCCGTGCGGCGCTCACGGTGTCGCCGACGCTGTCGCTCGGCCCCCCCAACGCCACTTATGTCATCAGCCAGCTCCGTGCCTCGGCCTACCTGGACCTTCATGATCTGTCCCTGACGGCTCCCGGACGAACCGTCATCGCCGTCCACGGTCTTTATGGATATGCTCAGGGGGCCTCGGTCACGCAGTTGCCGCCGGACCAGCGTTTCTATGCAGGCGGCAGCGGTAGCGTGCGGGGCTATCCCTTTCAATCCATCGGCCCGCAGTTTTCGGACCCCATGTACTTGAGACCTTGTGCTCCATCAGATGCACCGCCTTGTGCGCCCGGCGCCAACATAACGGCAGCCCAGGCCCAGGCAATGATAGGGTCCAAGTATTCTGAAAACACTCCGATTGGCGGCGTCGCGGTCGATGCCGGTAGTGTGGAGTTGCGTCAACGGGTCGGGCGCAATTACGGCTTCGCAGTATTCGCCGATGCGGGGCGCGTGGGTCAGACGCCGCAGCCGTTCGGCGGTCAATATGAGGTGGGGATGGGCGCGGGTCTGCGCTACTACACCCCCATCGGACCGCTGCGGCTGGATGTCGCATTTCCGTTGCACATGTTGCCCGCGCCGAATAACGCTCATTTCGAGATCTACATCGGCTTAGGACAATCCTTCTAATGCGCCGCAGATTGCGCATTGCGCTGATCGTGGCGGCGGTGCCGGTGGCAGTGCTCGCACTGCTGTGGGGCGGACTGCTGACGGTGGGCAACACTGTTTGGGGCCGGCAGCACATCGAGTCGCTGGTGGCCTATCTAACCCACAACAATGTCCGTCTGCACGGTCTGGGTGGAGACCTGCCGAACCGACCCACGCTGCAGAAACTGGAGCTGGCAGACGCTGATGGTATTTGGCTTTCGGCGCAGAACCTGGCGGCGGTGTGGGATCCGTGGGCGTTGCTGGAAAAGCGCGTGACCGTGCAAAGCGCCCACGCGCAGCGCATCGACTGGTCGCGCCTGCCGGTTTCGCACACCCACAGTACGCGGCGCGCCAGAATTCCGGACATCGATGTGCATGAGGCGACCGCCGACGCCGTACACCTGAGCGCCAAACTCGCCGCGACCGAGGCCACGCTGAACCTGCACGCCAGCGCCCACCTGCGCAGCGTCACCGACATGCAACTGGCCTTTGCGGGGACCCGCCTGGACGGGGAGGGCACCTATTCGTTGCAGCTGGCTTTCGATCGAACGCGCATGGACGGCGCCTTTCGTCTGCGCGAGCCGGCGCATGGACCACTCGCGGGACTGCTGGGAGTCGCCGGGATCGGCAATGTGGTGGTGGCGGGTGACCTTGCCGGCCCGCGGCAGGCCGAACGCGTCAACCTGCACGCCGACCTCGGTGACCTGCACGCCCACGCGACCGGCGTCGTGGACCTGGCGCACGCGTCCGCCGACCTCGAATATGCGGCCGATGCCACCGCCATGACGCCGCGGCCGGGTCTGTCATGGCAGCAACTGCACGTGCGGGGTAACTGGCAAGGGCCGCTGACCACCGCCACGGCATCCGGCGACGTCCAGGCGCAGGCGCTGCAGCTGCCGGGCAATATCCGGATCGCCGCGCTCAACGCGTCCCTGGGCGCGCGCGCCGGAGACCTCAGTGTCCGGGCGCGCATCGAGGGCGCCGCGGCTCCCGGTGTACCCAATGGCCTGTTCGCGGGCGCGCCATTGGTGGCGGAGGGCTCGATCCAGTTCGCAAAGCCTTCGCGGCCCTTTGAGCTGCGGGTCTCCCATCCGAGCCTGAATCTTTCTGCCAAGGGCCAGGCGGCGGGTACACCCGCGGTGGATGCCGATGTGGATACGTCCGATGTCGCACCCTTGCTGACGGCCCTGCAGCTGGGTCTGAAAGGACCGTTGCGGTTGCATGCCAGGGCTGAGCGCGACGGTGGGGCTGTCAAGCTGCGCGTGACCGCGAGCGGTAATCTGGATTCCACGCTTGCCAATCTGCATGACTGGTTACGCGGACCTGAGAGCGCAGATATTCGCGCCACTTATCAGGCCTCCATTGTGACCATTGCGGATTCGGTGGTCAGCAACAAGGCACTGAGTCTGGCGGGATCCGGACGCCTGTCGGCGCCGGGGGAGTCGGGTGGGCCATGGACTGTGGCCGCGAAAACCCGTGCGACCCTTGCGGATCTGTCGATGCTGTTGTCCTCCCTGTCCGGCCAGGCCACCGCGCGCGCGGATCTCAGCGGCACTACGGCGGCGTTGCGCGCGGCCGGGGACGTGCAGTCGATGCTGGCAGTGCGCGGCTCGGCGGCCGGTGCGGTACAGGCCACATTTGACGTGCGCGGTCTGCCCCATGCGCCTGAGGCGCAGGTGAGCGTGCGCGGTTCGCTGGCCGGCCAGCCGGTGACTCTGCAGGCGCAGCTGCAGGTCCACCCCGGCGAGTCGGTGCATATCGCTCTGCCGCATGCAACCTGGGAGAGTCTGAACGCGCAGGGAGATGTCACCCTGGCCGTGCAGGATCTGGATCGTTCACTGGGACAGTTCAAATGGTCCATCGATGACCTGTCGAACCTGAATCAACTGCTGGGTCAACACTTCGCGGGACAGCTCACCGGGGCATTGAACCTGGTGCCCGCGGTCAAGGCTGGCGCGGCCGCCAGCACCAACCTGCAGATCGGCGGCGAAGGGCTGCAGATCGGCTCACAGAAGTTCAATGCCACCCTGGCGGGCAGCGGTCCGTTGCATGCCTTGCAGCTCACGCTCGCCGCGCAGGCGCAGATATTGGGCAAGCCCGCCTCCCTCAAGGCACAAGGGGAGTTCCAGGCCAAGCAGCACAGCCTCACGGTGTCCGCGGCTAATGCGAGCGTCTACGCCGTCGATCTGAAACTGGAACAACCGGCGCTGCTGGATTTTACGCAAGGGCTTGCAGTCTCGGGATTGCACGTCGCGGCCGCCGACGCGCACCTGCAGGCGCAAGGGCAGGTGCTGCCACAACTGCACGTGAATGCGGAACTCACCGATCCGACGCCAGGACTGGTCGATGCCATCCTGCCCGGGTACCTGGATTCCGGGACGCTGAAAGCGACCCTGCAACTGCAGGGCAGCGTTGCGCACCCGCTGGGTGAGCTGCGTGTGACGGGCACCAACCTGCGGGCGCCGGGCGATGCGGGCAGCCTGCCCCCGTTGCAGCTGTCCGCGACCGCAGACCTGGCCAGCGATGGCGCGCGCATCGCGCTGCACTCGGCCGCGGGCGATGCCACCCATATGAATGTCGAGGGCTCGATCCCCTGGAACGGCCCCCTGGCCGTCACCGCCACCGGCAACGTGGACCTCGCGCGCTTCAACCCGCTGCTTGAAAGCGGTGGGCGGCACATCAGTGGCAAGATCGATGTCAATGCGCAGGTGGCGGGAACTCTCGACGCGCCCACGGTGAAAGGCTCGGTGCAATTGCGCGGCGGTGCCGTCCATGACTACCGCCACGGCATCGATCTCACGGACATCGAGGGATTGCTGGAAGGCACGCAGAACCAACTGCGCATCACCCAGCTCACGGCCCACGCGGCGGCAGGAACGGTTGCGCTCACCGGTACCTTGGGGGTGCTGCAGGGCGGCTGGCCGGTGGATATGCGGCTCACCGCACGCAACGCCCAACCCTTCGCCAGCAGCATCGTCTCCGGCACGGTCAATGCGGATCTCACCCTCACGGGCACAGCCTTGCACGAACTGACGCTCGCCGGCACCGTGCTGATCAACAAGGCGACGGTGGAGATTCCCAACAGCTTTCCGCCCAATGTGGCGGTGCTGGATGTCCGCCGACCGGGACAGGAAGTGACCCCGCCGGTCTACGGGCCGGTGTGGGATCTGAATGTGAGCGTGAACGCGCCGCGCCAGATCCTGGTGCGTGGCCGCGGCCTGGAAGCCGAGCTCGGCGGACATCTGAAGATCACGGGCACCGCCCGGGCACCGGCCATCGACGGCGGCTTCGATATGCACAGCGGCCTGTTCACACTTGCCGGCACGCGACTCAATTTCACCTCGGGCCGGGTGAGCTTCACCGGTGCCGATATCACGGGCAAGATCGATCCGACTCTGGATTTCACCGCCCAGACCACTACGGTGGATACCACCGTGACGCTGCGGATCTCGGGCGTCGCCGATGCACCGCAGTTCGAGCTCACCAGCGTTCCGACGTTGCCCCAGGATGAGATCCTCGCGCGGTTGCTGTTCGGCGAGAGCGCCGGCCAGCTCACCGCGCTTCAGGCCGCCCAGATCGGCGCGGCGCTGGTGACACTGACCGGCGTCGGCACCGGTGTGAATCCGCTGGTTCAAATCCAGAAGGCTCTGGGCTTGGACCGCCTGGCGGTGGGCAGCAACGATACCGGCATACCGGGCAGCACCCAGAACAATGGCGCGACCATCGAAGCGGGGCGCTATCTCACCAACCGCATCTTCCTTGATGTCAAACAGAACACCACGGGCGCCACGCAGCTGCAGGTGCAGGTGGATCTGACCAGCAAGCTCAAACTGCAAACCCAAGTGGGTACCGGCACCGCCACGGTCCAGGGCACCACACCGGACAACGACCCCGGCAGCAGCATCGGCCTATCGTATCGATTTGAATACTGAGCGGCCTAGCACGCCATCGAGCGCGCGACGCGCTTCGAAGCCGCATTGCTGCAGACGTCGCAGCACCTCGCCGGGCACATCGCGGCCGCTGGTGAGCCGGTTGGGACTGCCGGTATAGTGAAAGAGTGTGCCGCCCGGCTTGAGTACCCGGGCCAGCTGCTCGTAGAACGTGCGCGCATACAGGTCGCCAGCGATACCAAAGCGCGGCGGATCATGCAGGATGACATCGAAGCTGGCATCCGCAAGCGTCGTGATATGCCGTTCGATGGCGACATTGAGCACTTCAAGTGTGCCATCGGAGGTTGGCGACCAGGGGTTCAGGTCGCGCAGCCATAGCACCTGGGAATTTTTCTCGCAGGACAGTACCCGAGTGGCGCCCAGTCGCTGGCACCAGGCTGCGAAGTAGCCCAGTCCGCCGCAGGTATCCAGCACGCGGCGGCGGCCGACGCCGACCAGTTCGACCTTGCGCCGTGCGTCCTCAAAGGGCGACTTGCTGGCGGTGGGCAGCATCTTGATGCCATCGATTTCAAAGGTCGGCGCACCCCACTGGGTCGGAACGAGCTTGATGAGGGACCCGGCGTAGGCCGCCGCCGGCTCGAAGCCCGCGCCGCTCCAGTAGTAGATGGTGCGGTCCTTGAGCTCGCTGGGCCAGGGATAGTGGGACTCGCCGCGGCTGAATCCCGCCGGGCCCAGGCCGACCTCGCTTTGGGTGAGGCCCAGGTCCAGCGAACAGGTGCAGCGCTCGGCACCGTCACGCAGTGCCTGCCCCAGCGAAGCGAGAATGTCAGCCGTCAGCAGTGGTCCGCGAACGGCCTGGGTCAATGAGATTCCTTGTCGACCAGGTACTTCACCAGCTGCAGCACCTGATTGGCGCCACCCGCGCTTTCGGTGTTCAGCCGGTACTTGCCGTTGACCACGATGGTGGGCGTGGAGTCCACCTGGCCGTGCAGCACGAAGGCGTCATCGGCCTTCATTTTCACTTCCACCGCGAAGGACTGGCTGACCGCGACGAACTTGTCGACCGGCACGCCGGTGAGTTTGTTGTAGACCCGCGCGGCATCCTGGATGGTGGGCTGCGGGCTCTTCAAGCGGTTGGTCTGCGGATCCACCACCGCCAGCTCGCCGCTTTTCCAGATGGCATCGAAAATCCCATCATTGGCACGCTCGGCCACGCCAAGGGATTCGGCCGTCACATACGCACGCTGGAACATCGGCCAGTCCTCGGTAGGATTGAATGAGGCCGGCACCATGTTGAACACCGCATTGGGCGGCAGTTCCGCCTTCAGCTGCTTGATGACCGGCCGGAACTCAGAGCAGTGCGGGCAGCCATAGGAGAACACTTCGGTCACCTCGACCTTCCCGGGCGGCACGTTGGTATGAAGCGCGGGAACGATGAGGGAATAGTTGCGGCCCTCGGTCCAGGTTGTCTGGGCCGATGCCACCAGCGGCAGGGCGCTGGCGGCCAGCGTCAACAGGGCGACAAGTCGGTGAGTCATGATTGAGGCTTCCTAAGGTTCATCAGAGCGTACGGGTCCAGGATTTCTCGTTCCACAAGCGAAAGCCGCCCTTGAAGGCGTTGGCATTGTTACCGGCGCGCGCGTGTGGCGGCAGGTGCTTGAGTTTGGCGACATTCCCGCCTCCGAGGACGACGTACTCGACTTCAAAGGCGGCACTGAATCTTTCCACGACGTCGAACACGGCCCGCCGCCAGCGCTTCTTGCCCCGTTTGGCGAGGCCCGCCGCGCCGACGTAGTCCTCGTAAGTGCCGCCCTTGCGATAGGGCAGGTGGCCCAGCTCCATGGGTTCGATGAAGCCACCCAGGATCAGCGCCGAGCCAAGACCGGTGCCCAGACCCAGGAACAGCATGCGGCCGCCCTCGTAACTGCCGATGGCCTGCATCGCCGCGTCATTGATGATGCGCACGGGTTTGCCGAACGCCTTCGCATAATCGAACCCTACCCAGCCCCTGCCGAGGTGGTGCGGTTCGGTGATGGGACGCCCGTGCCAGACGACTCCGGGAAAGCCCATGGAGATGACGTCGAACTTCCAGCCCTGCACCATGCGGCGAACGGCCTTGACCATCTGCGCCGGGGTCAGCTTCGGGTTTGCATCCACGCGTCGCTCCGCGTCGGGTCCGCCGGGCACACCCGATAGCAGCGCCTTGACATGACTGCCGCCGACATCGATTGCCAGGATCCGCCGCGCCGTTGTTTTCACTTTCATCATGCCTGTGGTGCCCGGAGCCGGAATCGAACCGGCACGGAGTTGCCCCCTAGGGATTTTAAGTCCCTTGCGTCTACCAATTTCGCCATCCGGGCAGCGCGGTGCCGACAGCCAGGGATTCTACCCCGGGGATGGCGATAAGCCACTGAGTTTGCGAGACTAGCTGATTACTGGTGGCAAAAATGCAGTGCTCCGGGGGCCCATGTCCGGTTCAATGTTACGTGCGGAAAATCTGCACCTTTGGCGTGCGGAACGGCATGTCCTGAAGGGAGTGGACCTTAAGTTGAACGGCGGGGAACTGCTGCAGCTGACCGGCGCCAATGGTGCCGGCAAGACCACCCTGCTGCGCGCCATTTGCGGTCTCAACCACCTGGAGGAGGGCCGCGTGTTCTGGAACCAGGGTGACGTGCGCGAGGACCGCGACGGGTTTCACGCCGCGCTCATTTACCTGGGTCATGAACCGCCACTAAAACCGGATCTGTCCGGGCTCGAGAACCTGCGCTTCTGGATCGGCATGCGCAGGAGCGTCAGTCCCGCGGACATTCATGAAGCCCTGGTCAGAACCGGCACCGGCGAATTTGCGACGCGACCGGTGCGAACCCTGTCGGCCGGCCAACGTCGGCGCGTGGCGCTTGCCGGATTGACTCTGGCCGCGGTGCCCTTGTGGCTGCTGGATGAGCCGACGACCAACCTGGACAGCGGCGGCCAGGAACTGGTGGCGGCATTGCTGGAGGCGCACCTCGACGCCGGTGGGCTCGCCATCGCCGCCGTGCATCACCGCTTGGCCATCGAACCGGCGCGCGTGCGCGAATTGCATCTCTCCGCGTGATGCCGCCATCGCCATCCGCTCTCACGACACCACTGACGGCCGCGCGGCTGGTCGTCACCCGTGATCTGATGCTGGCCTTCAGGCGCCCCGAACAGCTGTTGCATCCGTTGGCGTTTTACGTGCTGGTGACGACCCTGTTTACGCTGTCGTCGGCTACTCCGGAAAGGTCAGTCCTGCGCACCCTCGCGCCGGGCGTTTTGTGGGTCGCCGCCTTGCTGGCGGCGCTGCTGGCGCTGGATTTCCTGTTCCGCGATGACGCACAGGACGGCACGCTGGAGCAGTACGCTCTGTCGGGACAGTCGCTGACCTGGTTGCTGCTGGGCAAGACGGCCGCGCATTGGTTGCTGACCGGGGTGCCGCTGGCGGTGATGGCACCTTTGATGGGTTACACCCTGGGCGTGCCAGGTTCGGCCAGCGTCGGTATCATGCTGACCGTGGCGCTGGGAAGCCTGGCCCTGAGCTTCATTGGATCCATAGGGGCGGCATTGACCCTGGGCGCGCGGCGCGGTGGCGTGCTGCTTGCCATATTGATCCTGCCACTGGCAGCCCCGATTCTGATTTTTGGGAGCAACGCCACGGAACTGGCAATCCGGGGTCAGGCATATGTTGCCCCCATGGAACTGCTCGGGGCCATCGTGGTCCTGTCCTTCACTTTGGCCCCCCTGGCCGCGGCGGCCGCCGTACGTATCAGTCTGGAGTAGTGCAGCGTGACTTGGACATGGTTTCATCGGCTGGGGTCCCCGCCGTACGTGTACCGGCTGGCGGGGCGCCTGACGCCCTGGTTCGGCTGGAGCGCCGCCGTGCTGATCGTTGCCGGACTGTACGGCGGCCTGGTGCTGGCGCCGCCGGATTATCAGCAGGGGGATGGGTTCCGCATCATCTACGTGCATGTGCCAACCGCGTGGCTGTCGCTGATGGTCTACACCTACATGGGGATAGCCGCGGCCGTGGGACTCATCTGGCGCATCAAAGTGGCGCATGCCGTGGCCGCCGCCTGCGCGCCGGTGGGTGCCTCCTTTACGGCCGTCGCGCTGGCCACCGGTTCGCTGTTCAGCAAGCCCATGTGGGGCACCTGGTGGGTGTGGACCCCGCGCCTGACCTCGGAGCTGCTGCTGCTGTTCCTGTACATGGGGTATATGGGCCTCCGGGCGTCATTTGATGACACCCAGCGAGCAGACCGTGCCAGCGCCGTGCTGGCGGTCGTGGGAATCGTTAATGTACCCATCGTGCATTACTCAGTAGTGTGGTGGAACGACCTGCATCAGGCCTCGTCAGTGACCCTGACGGGCAAGGACACCATGGCCACCTCGATGCTGGTACCACTGCTGGTGAGCATGCTGGGATTCACGTTGTACTTCGGTGCGCTGCTCTTGGTGCGGCTGCGTGGCGAGATCCTGCGCCGCGAGCGCGCCGCCGCCTGGATCCGTGAGGCGCTGGCATGATGATCCAGTTCCATAGCGTGGCGCAGTTTCTGGCGATGGGAAAATACGCCGCCTACGTCTGGCCTTCCTACGGTCTGACGCTGCTGGTCGTGGTGCTCAACATTTTCTGGGCACGACGCCTGCTGGCGCACGCGCAGCGCGACGCGCGCCGGCGGCTGGTCATGCAGGAGGAACGCGTATGACTCCGCAGCGGCGCAAGCGCCTGTATCTCGTGCTGGGAATCGTCGTGGGAGTGGGTGTCGCCACCGCACTGGCGCTCTCGGCCTTTCAACAGAACGTCACGTTCTATTTCATCCCGACCCAGGTGGCGCAGGGTGCGGTGCACGCCGGTGAGGACTTCCGTCTCGGCGGCCTGGTGACCAAGGGCAGCGTCAAGCGCCTGCCCGGGAACCTGCAGGTGAGTTTTGTGCTGACTGACCAGTTCAAACATGATGTTCCGGTGACCTACTCGGGTGTGCTGCCTGACCTGTTCCGTGAGGGGCAGGGCGTGATCTGCCACGGCCACCTCGACAGCCACGGTGTATTCGTTGCCGATAACGTGCTGGCCAAGCACGACGAGAAGTACATGCCACCGAAGATCGTCGACACCGCGCCGATAGCGCCGGCCGTGCAAGGAGGAGGCTGATGCTGCCCGAATTGGGTCACTTCGCCCTGGTGCTCGCCCTGTTGCTGGCCGGGCTGCAGGGATTCTTCGGCATTGTCGGTCCGGCGCTGGGACGCGATCGCTGGGTCGCAGCGACGACTTCCGCGGTGGCCGGTCAGTTCGTGATGGTGGCGACTGCGGTCGGCATCCTGGTCTATTCCTTCGTGAATTTCGATTTCTCGGTGCTGTACGTCGC
>DASZCK010000295.1:0-24429 GCA_035943195.1 Steroidobacteraceae bacterium | reverse complement strand
GTTCAATGACGTTGATGCGGTAGAACAGATCCTCGCGAAAGCGACCGGCGGCGACCAGGTCCGCGAGATTGCGATGGGTCGCCGACAGGATGCGCACGTCGACGCGCTCCTCGCGCGACTCACCCACCGGGCGCACGGTTTTTTCCTGGACCACGCGCAGCAGTTTCACCTGCATGTGCAGCGGCAGGTCGGCGAGCTCGTCCAGGAACAGGGTACCGCCCTCGGCGCTCTGGATCAGCCCCTTCTTGTCGTTGACCGCGCCGGTGAAGCTGCCGCGCTTGTGCCCAAAAAGTTCGCTTTCCATGAGCTCGGTGGGAATCGCGCCGCAGTTGACGGGTACGAAGGGCGCCTCGGCGCGGGCACCGCTTTGGTGAATGAGCCTGGCGACCAGCTCCTTGCCGGTGCCGGACTCGCCGAAGATGTACACCGGGGCCTGACTGCGCGCGACTTTGCCGATCATCTCGCGCAGCTGCTGCATGGAAGGCGAGCTGCCGAGCAGCCCGGGACCGCGCTGCGTGACCGTGCCCTCGCCCATCGAGCCCAAGCGGATGGCGGTGCCCACGAGTTTGCGAAGTACGCCCAGATCCAGCGGCTTGGAGACGAAGTCAAAGGCGCCGAGCTTCAGGGCGCGCACCGCCGATTCCACATTGCCATGCGCGGTGATGACCGCGACGGGCGTGGTCGCACAGTTGAGCTGGATCCAGGCGACGAGGTCCAGTCCGTCGCCGTCCGGCAGGCGCATGTCGGTCAGACATAGATCAAAATGCTGCGCCGCAAGCATGCGGCGCGCGCTGGCGAGATCCGGCGCGGTGCGCGTCTCAAGGCTCATCCGGCCCAGCGTCAGACTGACGAGTTCAAGTAGATCCGGCTCGTCATCGATTATCAGAACCACAGGCTTGGGCATACGTACCTATCGTACCGCCCAGCGACGCGGATCAGCGAACACGAGTCGGAAAATACTTCCGCCGGCGGGGCGCGGTTCATAGAGCAAGGTGGCGCCGCTGGTCTGGGCCAATTCACGCGCCAGGAAGAGGCCGAGTCCCGATCCTTGATGCTGGCCGCTGAAGAAGGGTTCGAAGATACGCTCCGCATCCTCGGGGCGTACGCCGGGGCCGCGATCGGCCACTTCCAGAAACGGCCGCGCCGCAGGCTTCAGTCGACCGTAGCGGATCTCGACGACATCCGTGGTGCGGTCCCGCAGGCCGTACTTGATGGCGTTGTCACACAGGTTCCACACCACCTGACGCAATTGGGTGGGATCTGCGGTGACTTCCGGGCCGCCCAACACGGCCAGCTCAGCATCGCGATTCTCACGCAGCGCCAGCACCGGATAAGAACCGGTGGGCGAGCCGGGACTGGTCTCCACGTTGACGCTGACCAGCTGGTCCGGCCGCCATTGCATGGTCTCGCAGAACTCGCTGCGGAAATCCTCGATCCAGCTTGCCAGTTCGAAGGTCTCCATCTGGGTCGACTCGCCGCGCGACAGCTGCAGCACGTTGTTGATGATGGCGCTGACGCGTTGCGCATTCTTGGTGATGATGTCGGTGAGGCGATGATCGTCGGGTGCCAGTAGCGGGGACTCGGCGAGCAGCTGGCTCGCATGGCTCATGGCGCCGACGGGGTTGCGGATCTCGTGGGCAATGCTGGCGCTCAAGCGCCCGAGAGCGGCGAGCTTCAACTGCTGCGCCTTCTCGGCGATCAGGCTCATGTCCTCCAGGAACACCAGCACCGCGGCCGGCTGCGAATTCCCCAGCCCCGCGAAATGCGGTCGTAACATGCGCGCGCCGTCGCCACTGACCAGGGTTTCGACGCTCGAGTTAATGCCGGAGGTACGCTGGCGCCAGGTTTCCAGAAGGTACAGCAGGCGCGGGGAGGCCTCTCCCAAGAGGGCGCCGGGGAACGCCTGCTGCGTGCCCAATAGGCTCGCGGCGGACTCGTTGATGAGGCGGATCCGGTCCTTGATGTCCACCACCAGGATGCTTTCGCGCAGGTGTTGGACGATGTAATGCGACAGCTGCTCGAGATTCGCGAGATCGATTTCCTGGCGCCGGACCAGCGCTTCACTTTCGCGCAAGCGATCGGCGATGGGCCACACGGACAGGCCGATGACGAACAGCACCACGCCGAGCATCCCGGCGGTGGTGTAATCGGTGGGCGGCGCGTAGCCCACCAGATTTGCCCCGATCTGCTGCGCCAAAAGCCCCAAGGTGGCAATGGCCGGTACCAGGAAGGCATCCTTGGTGCGGCCCAACAGGGCCATGGCACCGACGGGGAGCACCAAGAGGATCCCCAGGCCACTGCCCACGCCGCCGGAGGTGTACAGAATCAAAGAGATGGCGAGGGTGTCGACCGTGGCGTTGACCAGCGCCAGGATGCGCAGGCTCGGGCGCGGCACCCGCCGCGCCAGAATCAGCGCCGCGCCGGCGACCAGGTACAGGTAGCACACGATCCGGAACAGTTCCGGGTCCGCGGCGCGCACCAGGATGCCGGGGCTGGCAAGCCCCTGCAGGATCAGTAAAACCGGAGGCAGCAGCAGCCGATAAAGGTTGGAGAGTCCGATGACCCGCCACGCCAAGTCGCTGGGCGCGGGTGTCGGGCTCGGGGCAGCATCCGCCATCAGCCGCGCTCCCCGGTGCTGTGCCTGTCGCAAGCCATGCTCATGCGCGGGCGCGACTGTAGCATTTTTGGCACAATGAGAAGTTTCTCCATCCCTTAAAGGTCAGCCTCCAGCATGAACTTGCATGAGTATCAGGCGAAGGACGTCTTTCGCAGCTTTGGCATTCCAGTGCCCGCAGGGCACGTCGCCGGCACGCCCGAAGAGGCGGTCGCCGCCGCCCAGACTCTTGGCGGCCCGATCTGGGTCGTCAAAGCGCAGGTCCATGCGGGTGGCCGCGGCAAGGCCGGCGGCGTGAAAGTGGTGCGCGATCTGGAGGGCGTGCGCAGCGCCGCCGCGGGCATGCTCGGGCGACGCCTCGTCACCCCGCAGACCGGCGCCGAAGGCCTGCCCGTCGACAAGGTCTATGTGGAGAGCGGTTCGCAGATCGCCCGCGAGCTGTACCTGTCCCTGACCCTGAATCGCGATAAGGGACGCATTGCCCTCATTGCCTCGGTGGCCGGTGGTATGGACATCGAGGAAGTCGCCGCGCACACGCCGGAGAAGATTGTCTCGGTCACGGTGCATCCGGCGGCGGGACTGCAGCCCTACCAATGTCGCAAGCTTGCCTTCGCGCTGGGCTTTGAAGGCCCGCAGGTCGCGGCCTTTCAGAAGATCGCGGTCGCGCTCTACCAGTTGTATCAGGAGCGCGACGCGAGCCTGGTGGAGATCAACCCGCTGATCGTGACCCAGGCGGGAGATCTCATGGCCCTGGACGCCAAGATCAACATTGATGACAACGCGTTGTTCCGCCAAGCGGCGCTGGCCGCCGCGCGTGACGCCAGCCAGGAGGATCCGATGGAGCGTCGTGCCGCCGAGCACGATCTGAACTACGTCTCCCTGGATGGCAATATTGCCTGCATGGTCAATGGCGCGGGCCTGGCGATGGCGACCATGGACCTGATCAAGCTCCACGGCGGCAAACCCGCCAATTTCCTGGATGTCGGCGGTGGCGCTACCAGCGAGCGAGTGACGGCCGCGTTCCAGCTGATCCTGTCCAATCCGAACGTGCGCGCCATCCTGGTCAACATCTTCGGTGGCATCGTCCGCTGCGACCTCATCGCCGAGGGCGTGATCAATGCGGTCAAACACGTGGGCGTGAAGGTGCCGGTGGTGGTGCGGCTCGAGGGCACCAATGCGCCGCAGGCGCGCGAGATGCTCGCCAAGAGCGGCCTCACCATCACTGCGGCCGGGAACCTGACGGATGCGGCGCGCAAGGTCGTGTCGCTGGCCAAGAAAGGTTGAATATCTGATGAGCATTCTTATCGACAAGAACACCCGTGTGATCTGCCAGGGATTCACCGGCAAGCAGGGCACGTTCCATTCCGAGCAGTGCCTGGCCTATGGCACGAAGCTGGTGGGGGGCACCACGCCGGGGCGCGGCGGCACCACGCATCTGGGCCAGCCGGTCTTCAATACCGTGGAGGACGCGGTACGCGCCACGGGGGCCACGGTCAGCATGATTTACGTGCCGGCGCCATTCGCCGCCGATGCCATTCTCGAAGCGGCCGACGCCGGCGTCGAGCTGGTGGTATGCATCACCGAGGGCATCCCGGTGAACGACATGGTGCGCGTGAAGGCGGGACTGGCCGGCACGGCGACGCGCCTGGTGGGTCCGAACTGCCCCGGTGTCATCACTCCGGATGAATGCAAGATCGGGATCATGCCGGGCTTCATCCACAAGAAGGGCGCGGTCGGCATCGTGTCACGCTCGGGCACGCTCACCTATGAGGCGGTCTTTCAGACCACCCACGAGGGATTGGGGCAAAGTACCTGCGTTGGCATCGGCGGCGATCCGGTACGCGGCATGAACTTCGTTGACGTGCTCGAGCTCTTTGAACGCGACCCGCGCACCGAAGGCATCATCATGGTGGGCGAGATCGGCGGCAGTGACGAGGAGGCGGGTGCACAGTTCATCCGCCGCTTCGTGACCAAGCCGGTGGTGGCCTACATCGCCGGCGTCACCGCACCTCCCGGCAAGCGCATGGGTCATGCCGGGGCCATCGTCGCCGGCGGCAAGGGCACCGCTGCCGATAAGTTCGCGGCGCTGGAGGCCGCTGGGGTGCACACAGTAAAGTCTCCGGCGCAACTGGGTTCGGCGATGGCCGAACTGCTCAAGTCGCGGCCCAGGCGCCGCCAGCCCACGGGCGGCCTGCCACCCGTACTCGCCCGCGGCACCGAGCGCCTGAGCGCCGCGAAAGCCAAGCCTGCGGCCCGAGGCAAATCCAAGCCTCGTGCCAAAGCCAAGGCCAAACCGCTGGCGCGCAAGGTGGCGCGCACTGCTGTGCGCAAGACCGTGACCCGGGGCAAGCCCGCCCGCAAGGGTCGCCGGCGCGGTCGCTGACATGCCATGAGCACCGAGGCCGGCCTGCGCATCGGGATCGCGCAGCTGAACTTTCTGGTCGGGGATGCCCAGGGCAATGCGCAGCGCGTCATCGACTCGGTGGCACGCGCGAGCGTCGCGCTCAAACCGGATCTGCTGGTGTTTCCGGAGCTTACACTGTCGGGCTATCCGCCCGAGGACCTGCTGTTCCACGGCGGCTTCCGTCAGTCGATCGATCGCGCGCTGGCCGCGGTACGCGCTGCGGTGCGCGGTGTGGGGGTGATCGTCGGCTATCCGGAATATGTCGGTCGTGACATCTATAATTCCGCGGCGCTGCTGTGCGATGGCGAGCTCATCGCCAATCACCGCAAGCGCGAGCTGCCCAACTACAAGGTATTCGACGAGAAGCGCTACTTCCGGGCCGGCACTGACGCAACGGTATTTGAACATCGCGGCTTTCGCATCGGCCTTTTGGTGTGCGAGGACATCTGGGAGTGCGAGGCGGCGCGCCAGGCCCGCGATGCGGGCGCGGAACTGCTGATCATCATCAACGCCTCGCCGTTCGAAGTGCACAAGCAGCTGGAGCGCGAGCAGGTCACGCGCGCGCGGCTCACGGATGTGCGGCTGCCGGCGGTGTACGTGAACATGCTCGGCGGCCAGGACGAACTGGTGTTCGACGGCAATTCATTCGTCATGGACGCCTCGGGCGCGGTGGTGATGCGCGCACCGGGCTTCGAGGAAGGCACCTACCTGGTCGAGTTCGAGCGTCGCGGCGGCCGGGTCGTGCCGCTGCCCGGCGAGGTCGCACCCGAGCTTTCCGATGTCGCCAGCGTCTACCAGGCGCTGGTACTGGGGGTGCGCGACTACGTCGCCAAGCATGGTTTCCCGGGCGTGGTCATGGGCCTGTCGGGCGGCGTCGACTCCGCCCTGACGCTCGCCATTGCCGCGGACGCGCTCGGGCCCGAGCGCATTCACGCCGTCATGATGCCCTCGCGCTATACGTCGCAGATGAGCCTCGACGATGCGCAGGCGCAGGCACGCGGCATGGGCGTGCACTACAGCGTGATTCCGATCGAGGGCATGTTTGCCGCCACGCTGTCTGCGCTGTCCGGCGAGTTCGCGGGCCGCGCCCCGGACACCACCGAGGAGAACATCCAGTCACGCTGCCGCATGCTGCTGCTGATGGGCATCTCCAACAAGACCGGCCGCATGCTCCTGACCACCGGCAACAAGAGCGAAATGGCGGTGGGCTATGCCACCTTGTACGGCGACATGGCCGGCGGCTTCGCACCCATCAAGGACTGCAACAAGCTCTTGGTGTACCGGCTGGCGGCCTACTGCAACCGCCAGCGCGAGGTCATCCCGCGGCGGGTGCTCGACCGTCCGCCCTCGGCCGAATTGCGCCCGGACCAGAAGGACTCGGATTCGCTGCCGCCCTATGAGGTGCTGGACGCCATCCTGGAAGCCTTCATCGAGGAGGACCTGTCGGTCGATCAGATCCAGGCGCGCGGTTTTGATCGCGCGACCATCGGTCGGGTGCTGGACCTGGTGAAGCGCAACGAATACAAGCGCCGCCAGGCGCCGCCGGGTGTGCGCGTCAGCCGCCGGGCCTTCGGCCGTGACTGGCGGTATCCCATCACCAACGGCTACCGGCGCTGAGCTACTTCCAGAACTGCCACCAGTGGCGGTCGGACTCGGCCTTGAGATTGGGCGTCTTGCCGCTGAAGTTGTCGTCGTAGACCTTGCGGGCCTGTTCGGCATTGATGGTCAGGCCGAGTCGCTCATCGGCCGCGATCATGATTTTCAGGGCGTCCTGGTTCGCCGGTGCACCGTCGTAATTCTGAATGGACTCCGCCGCACGCTGTTGCGCACCCACATAGGCACCGCGTGCCATGTAGTAGCTCGCCACGTGCACGTCGTAGTCGGCCAGCCGATTGCGCAGGTAGACCATGCGTTGCAGGGCGTCGTGCGCGTAGGGGCTCTTGGGGTACGTCTGCACGATCTTATGGAAGGAATCAAAGGACTTACGCGCGGTGACCGGCGGGCGCTTGGTCAGGTCGGCACGAAACCAGCGCTCGATGATGTTGGGGGTGCGCTCGAAGTCCACCAGACCCTTGACGTAGTAGGCGTAGTCGACCCGCGGGTTGATGGGGTTCTCGCGGATGAAGGTATCGGCGGCATCGGTGGCCGATTCGCTTTCGCCGTCCTTGTAGTAGCAGTAGATCAGGTCCAGGTGCGCCTGGCGCGACTGCTCGGTGAACGGGAATCTGGCGGTCAGGCCCTCCATCAGCTTGATGGCTGACTTGTAATCCCCACTTTCCATGCGGTCGTGCGCCACCTTGTAGATGGCGGCGGGATTGGAATTCAGCAACTTGCGCTCGCGGGTGGACTCACAGCCGGTCAGTACGACCGAAGTGATGCACAATGCCAGGATCAGGCCACGGGCGAGGCCATTGACAGACATGTTGTAAAGAGCCCCTTAGATATTACCCGGCTGACTGGCCGTAGCCCGCCAGTATAGCCAATTCACGTTTAGCACTAGGACTGTTGCTTGAGCGCCGAGTTCCGTACCCACGAAATTGACATCCCCGAGGACCTGGTGGGCCTGCGCCTGGACCAGGCCCTGGCGCGCCTTCTGCCCCAGTATTCCCGGCAGCGGTTGCAGGGCTGGATCGAGTCCGGCTCCGTGCGGCTCAACGGGCTGCTGCCGCGGTCCAAGGACAAGGTCCTGGGCGGCGAACAGGTGCGCATCGAGGCACAGATCCAGCCTGAAACGGCGGTCGAAGCCGAGACCCTGCCGGTGGACGTGGTGTACGAGGATGCGGCGCTGCGTGTCATCAACAAGCCGGCGGGGCTGGTCGTGCACCCCGGTGCCGGCAATCCCGCCAGGACTTTGCAGAACGCCCTGCTGGGCCTTGATTCCAAGCTCGCGCTGGTGCCGCGGGCGGGCCTGATCCATCGGCTGGACAAGGACACCAGCGGACTCATGGTGGTGGCGCGCACCGTCGAGTCCCATCGGCTGCTGGTCGCGCAACTTGCCGCCCGGGAAATCGAGCGCCGCTATGTCGCGGTCTGCCTGGGAGTGCTCACCGGCGGCCGGACCGTGGATGAGCCCATTGGCCGGCACCGCTCGGCGCGCACCAAAATGGCGGTGCGCGCCGACGGCCGTGACGCCGTGACCCACGTGCGCATCATCGAGCGCTTTCGCGCCCACACCCAGGTTCTGGCGCAGCTGGAGACCGGGCGTACCCACCAGATCCGGGTACACCTGGCGCACATCGGCCACCCGGTGGTGGGCGATCCGGTGTATGGCACCCGGCGGCGCTATCCGCCCGGGGCCTCGGAGGAGCTGCGGGCGACTCTCGATGCCTTCGGCCGCCAGGCCCTGCACGCCGCCGAGCTCGGACTGCACCACCCGATGAGCGGCAAGGCTCTGTCCTGGGGGGCGCCCCTGCCGACGGACATGCAGGCACTGATCAGCGTGCTGGCAGCCGATCAGCGCGCCCATGCCCGCACTGCTGCCGCCTCGCATGCCAGGGCCCGGCGCTAACGCGGCCGGCGCCGGCCCCGGCGCCCTGCGGCCCGACTGGCCGGTGCCGGACAATGTCCACGCCGTTTTCACCCTGCGGGGCGGCGGGGTGAGCGTGGGACCGTGCGCCTCGCTGAATGTGGGAAGCCATGTTCAGGATGACCCTGAGGCCGTGGCCGAGAACCGACGGCGGATCGCCGCCACATTCGCGCTGCCGGCTGAACCGGCCTGGCTGGCCCAGGTGCATGGCAATCGGGTGCTGCGCCTCGAGGCCGATGCCGCCGCGGGCGCCCAGGCCGATGCCGTCGTCACTGCACAGGGCGGCCGGGTGTGTGTGATCCAGGTAGCCGATTGTCTGCCGGTACTATTTGCGGCCCGCGATGGGTCGGTGGTGGGAGCCGCCCATGCCGGCTGGCGCGGCCTGGCCGCCGGGGTCCTCGAGCACACGGTGGCGGCGCTGGGGGTGGCGCCGGGCCAGCTTCTGGCCTGGATCGGACCGGGCATCGGGGCGGCGCACTTTGAGGTTGGAGCCGAGGTTCGCGAGGCCCTGGTCGGCACCGGGCGCGCGCAGGCGGCCAAGGCGTTCATACCCAATCTGCGTGGGCGCTGGCTGTGCGACCTGGTGGCTCTCACGCGCCAGCGCCTGGCGGCGCTGGGCGTGATGCACGTCCACGGTGGTCGCTGGTGTACGTTCGCCGATGCCGGAAGCTTTTTTTCGCATCGCCGTGACGGGCGATCGGGACGCATGGCGGCCTTGATCTGGCTGGGGTAGGCCCCCACAACTCAGGGCAGATAACTTGAAGGTTCGAGAGGGTTCCTCATGCGCATGGATAAGCTGACGGGCAAGTTTCAGGCGGCGCTGGCAGATGCCCAGTCCCTGGCGGTGGGCCGTGATCAGCAGCTGATCGAGCCTGCACATGTGCTGCTGGCGCTGCTGGAGCAGAGCGGCGGGACCGTGCGCCCCCTGCTGCTCAAGGCCGGCGCCAACCTCACGCGGCTGCGCACCGATCTGACGACCCTGGTGGAGCAGCTGCCGGGCGTGCAGGGCCAGGCCGGGGACGTTCACATCTCCAATGATCTGCAGCGCCTGCTGAATGTGACCGACAAACTTGCGCAGCAGCGGCAGGACCAGTTCATCGCCAGTGAGCTGTTCGTGCTGGCCGCCTTCGAGGACCGCGG
This sequence comes from Steroidobacteraceae bacterium, assembly GCA_035943195.1. Classification (GTDB taxonomy): domain Bacteria; phylum Pseudomonadota; class Gammaproteobacteria; order Steroidobacterales; family Steroidobacteraceae; genus DAIDKA01. The sequence goes on along the minus strand of DASZCK010000295.1, from coordinate 14,745 downwards.
CAAGCTCGCGCGCGTCCTCAAGGACGCCGGCCTCACCAAGGCGGCGGTGGAGAAGGCCATCGCCGATGTTCGCGGCGGCGCGAGCGTCAACGACGCCAATGCCGAGGAGCAGCGCGGGGCGCTCGACAAGTACACCGTCGATCTCACCGCCCGTGCCGAGTCCGGCAAGCTCGATCCGGTCATCGGTCGCGACGATGAGATCCGGCGCACCATCCAGGTACTGCAGCGGCGCACCAAGAACAATCCGGTGCTGATCGGCGAGCCGGGGGTGGGCAAGACCGCCATCGCGGAAGGGTTGGCGCAGCGCATCGTCAATGGCGAGGTGCCCGAGGGTCTGCGCAACCGCCGCATCCTGGCGCTCGACATGGGCGCGCTGATTGCCGGTGCCAAGTTCCGTGGTGAGTTCGAAGAGCGACTCAAGGGCGTGCTGAACGATCTGGCCAAGCAGGAAGGCCAGGTCATTCTGTTCATCGATGAGCTGCACACCGTCGTCGGGGCGGGACGCGCCGAAGGCTCCATGGATGCCGGCAACATGCTCAAGCCCGCCCTGGCGCGTGGCGATCTGCACTGCATCGGCGCGACCACTCTGGATGAGTACCGCAAGTACATCGAGAAGGATGCGGCGCTGGAGCGGCGCTTCCAGCGGGTCATGGTGAACGAGCCCTCGGTGGAGGACACCATCGCCATCCTGCGTGGCCTCGCGCAGCGCTATGAGGTCCATCATCGCGTGGACATCACCGATCCGGCGATCGTGGCGGCGGCGACGCTGTCGCACCGTTATATCGCCGACCGTCAGCTGCCCGACAAGGCCATCGACCTGATCGACGAGGCCGCGGCGCGGATCCGCATGGAGATCGACTCCAAACCCGAAGTGCTCGACCGGCTCGAGCGGCGCCTGATCCAGCTGAAGATCGAGCGTGAGGCGCTGAAGAAGGAGACCGACGAGGCCTCACGCAAGCGCCTGCGCACCCTCGATGAGACTCTCGAGGGCCTGTCGCGCGAGTACGTAGACATGGAAGAGATCTGGAAGTCCGAAAAGGCGGCGCTGCAGGGCGCGGCGCAGATCCGCGAGCAGATGGAAAAGGTGCGCCTGGAACTCGACGGCGCGCGCCGCGCGGGTGACCTGGGCAAGATGGCGGAACTGCAGTATGGACGTATGCCGGAGCTGGAAAAGCGTCTGGCTGAGGCCGTCGCCGCCGAAAACCGCGATACGCAGCTGGTCCGCAACAAGGTCACGGAGGAGGAGATCGCCGAGGTCGTCTCCAAGTGGACCGGTATTCCCGTCAGCAAGATGCTCGAGGGCGAAAAGGAAAAGCTGCTGCGCATGGAAAGCGAGCTTGACCGGCGCGTGGTCGGCCAGGACGACGCCGTGCGCATCGTCTCGGATGCCATCCGTCGCTCACGCGCCGGGCTGTCGGACCCGCGGCGCCCAAACGGCTCGTTCTTGTTCCTGGGGCCCACCGGCGTCGGCAAGACCGAGCTGTGCAAGGCGCTGGCGGATTTCCTGTTCGATACCGAGGAGGCCATGATCCGGATCGACATGTCCGAGTTCATGGAGAAGCATTCGGTCGCGCGCCTGATCGGGGCACCTCCGGGCTACGTCGGCTACGAGGAGGGTGGCTATCTCACCGAGGCCGTGCGACGCCGCCCCTATGCCGTGATCCTGCTGGATGAGGTCGAGAAGGCCCATCCGGATGTCTTCAATGTCCTGCTGCAGGTCCTGGATGACGGGCGGCTCACCGACGGACAGGGTCGCACGGTGGATTTCCGCAATACGGTGATCATCATGACCTCGAACCTCGGGTCCCAGGTGATCCAGGAATTCGCCGGCGAGAAGAACTATTCGCGCATGCGCAGCGCCGTCATGGAAATCGTGCAGCAGTCGTTCCGGCCGGAATTCATCAACCGGATCGATGACATCGTCGTGTTCCATCCGCTGGGCACCGAACAGATCCGCAAGATCGTGGACATCCAGCTGGCCTACCTGCGCAAGCGGCTGCAGGAGCGCAATCTGGACATCGTTCTGGACGACAGCGCGCGGGATCGGATGGGGGAGGCCGGGTTCGACCCGGTGTACGGCGCACGGCCCCTGAAGCGCGCCATCCAGCAGCAGATCGAGAACCCCCTGGCGCAGCACCTGCTGCGCGGGGACTTCTCGCCCGGGGACATCATCACGGTCAGCGTGCGCGACGGCCGCCTGGCTTTCACCCGGTCCGTTGAAAAGGCGGCTTAGCCTGTATACTTGAATCCATGCCGTTCTACGAATACGAGTGCGCCAGCTGCAAGTTCTACACGGAGCTCATGCAGAAGCTCAGTGATGCCCCGTTGAAGAAGTGCCCCTCCTGCGGGAAGAGCAGCATGAAGAAGTTGATCTCCGCACCCGTCTTCCGCCTCAAGGGCGGCGGCTGGTACGAAACCGACTTCAAGTCCGACAAGGAAAACAAGCGCAACCTGGCGGGAGCGGATGAGGCGCCGGAGGCCAAGGCGCCGGCAAGCGCACCGGCTGCGGACGCCAAGGCGGCCGACAGCAAGCCCGAGTCGAAGCCCGCCGAAAGCGCCTCCTCCAGCGCCGCCAAAACTGCCAAATCCGGCAAGGCGGCGGCCAAACCCGTCACCAGGGCGCCGGCGCGCAAGCCGGTCGCGAAGTCCAAAGCCAAAGCCAAGGTCAGCAAGCGTCGTGGCCGATGAGCCGCGACTTGCGAAAGGCGCCAAGCGCCCGATAAGTCTGCGCCGGCTGCTGGTGGCCGGCACGCTGGTCTGGCTGCCGATCATCGCCACCATCTGGGTGGTCAGTTTCTTCGTAACGCTGATGGATCGCACCCTGGTGCTGCTGCCCGATCGCTATCAGCCCGAGGCCCTCATGGGCTTTCACGTGCCCGGGCTGGGCGTGATCTTCGCGTTCGTGGTGGTGCTGCTCACCGGCCTTTTGGTCACCAACCTCATCGGCCGCCAGCTGGTCGGCTACTGGGAGGAGCTGATGCAGCGCATTCCGCTGGTGCGATCGGTGTATGGCGGCGTGCGCAGTTTTACCGAGAGCGTCCTGTCTTCCAGCAACTCGTTCCGCCAGGTCGTCGCGGTGGAATATCCCCGTCCGGGCATCTGGAGCATCGGTTTCGTGACCGCCGAGGATGTGGCCGAAGTGAGCCGCCGCACCGGCGAGCACCTCACCTGCGTCTTTGTTTCAACGGCGCCCAATCCCACTTCCGGGTTCATCATCCTGGTGCCCAAGAGCCAGTTGATTACGCTTTCGATGTCGGTGGATGCCGCCATGAAGATGATTGTCACCTGTGGTGTCGTTCTGCCGGAGCCGCCGGTTGCTCATTTGCCGGGCGGTCCGTAACATCCCGCGCCCTATGCGCACTCATTACTGCGGAAATGTCGACGAAAAGCTCACCGCGCAGGAGGTGACCGTCGCTGGCTGGGTACATCGCCGCCGCGACCACGGCGGGGTGATTTTCGTCGATCTGCGTGATCGCGAAGGTCTGCTGCAGGTCGTGTTTGATCCGGATCACCAGGACGTGTTCGCCGAGGCCGAGCGGCTGCGCAGCGAGTTCGTCATACAGGTGAAGGGCAGGGTGCGTGCGCGTCCGGCCGGAACCGTCAACGCCAATCTGAAATCCGGTCAGGTGGAACTGCTGGCGCGCGAGCTTACGGTGCTCAACCGCTCCGAGCCACTGCCCTTCCAGCTGGACGAGCATGTCAGCGAGGAAGTTCGCCTCAAATACCGCTACTTGGATCTGCGCCGCGAAGTCATGACACGACGCCTGCGCCAGCGCCATCACATCACGCGCGCCATGCGCAGCTACCTGGATGCGCACGGCTTCATCGATCTGGAAACGCCGGTACTCGGCAAGTCGACTCCGGAAGGCGCGCGCGACTATCTGGTACCCAGCCGCACCCATGCCGGCAAGTTCTTCGCGCTGCCGCAGTCGCCGCAGATTTTCAAGCAGCTGCTGATGGTCGCCGGCTTTGACCGTTACTACCAGATCGTGCGCTGCTTCCGCGACGAGGACCTGCGCGCCGACCGCCAGCCCGAATTCACGCAGCTGGATATCGAGACCTCGTTCCTGACCCAGGACGACATCATGGTGTCGATGGAAGGACTGCTGCGCCACCTGTTCAGCGAAGTGATGCAGGTGTCGCTGCCCGACCCGATCCCGCGCATGACCTACGCCGAGGCGATGCGTCGCTACGCCTCCGACAAGCCCGATTTGCGTATCGCGCTCGAACTGGTGGATATCGCCGACCTGGTCAAGGACTGCGCCTTCAAGGTATTCGCAGGTCCCGCCGCCGATCCGCACGGTCGCGTGGCAGCCTTGTGCGTGCCGGGCGCAGGCGCGCTCACACGCAAGGAAATTGACGACTACACCGCCTTCGTGGCCCGCTATGGCGCCAAGGGTCTGGCCTACGTGAAGGTCAATGACGTCGCCAAGGGCCGTGAGGGCCTGCAGTCCCCCATCATCAAGTTCCTGAGTGACGAGGCGGTGGCGGGAATTCTGGCGCGCACCAAGGCCAGCAACAACGACCTCATTTTCTTTGGCGCGGACAGCGCCAAGGTGGTGAACGATGCCATCGGCGCGCTGCGCCTTAAAGTGGGTCAGGACCTGAAGCTGGTCGAAGCCGGCTGGCGTCCGCTGTGGGTGGTCGACTTCCCGATGTTTGAATGGGATACGGATGCCAAGCGCTGGGTGGCGATGCATCACCCGTTTACTTCGCCGCTGAACGAAGACCCGGTTGCGCTGACCGCAAATCCCGGCGCGGCCCTCGCCAAGGCCTACGACATCGTGCTCAACGGTTCCGAGATCGGTGGCGGCTCGGTGCGAATTCATCGCCAGGAACTGCAGTCGGCGGTGTTTGAGCTCTTGGGCATTGGCGCCGAGTCCGCCCAGGAGAAGTTCGGCTTCCTGTTGGATGCCTTGAAGTTCGGGGCACCACCGCACGGCGGTATCGCCTTTGGCCTCGATCGCTTGGCAATGCTGATGGCCGGAGCCGACAGCATCCGTGACGTTATTGCCTTCCCCAAGACTCAGACGGCTGCTGACCAGATGACTGATGCGCCCTCTGAGGTCAGCGAGCAGCAGCTGCGCGAGCTGCACATCCGGGTGCGCACGCCGCCGCCGAGCGCGTAGGGCGCGTCAATCCTTCAACAGTGCGCGCAGCCGGTAAATCGTCTCTAGCGCCGCCTTCGGTGACAGTTCATCCGGATTGACCTGCGCCAGGCTGGCCCGCAGCGCGTCGGCCACCTCATCCCTGCAAGGCGCCACGGGCGCATCCAGCAGCAGCTCGCGCTGGGGACTCACCGGCCGGCGCCGGTCGCGCTGCTTCTCCAGTTCCAGAAGATACTGCCGCGCACGTGCGATGACCTCGCGCGGCACGCCGGCGAGCTGCGCCACCTGCAGGCCGTAGCTGCGATCGGCCGGACCTTCCTTGACCGCGTGCAGAAATATGATGCCGTCGGCGTGCTCGGTGGCGTCGAGGTGGACGTTGACGCAGGCCTCGAGCTCCGCCGCCAGCGTCGTCAGCTCGAAGTAATGGGTGGCGAACAGGGTCATGGCGCGGGTGCTGGTGGCAATGTGGCGCGCGATGGCCCAGGCCAGTGACAGGCCATCGAAGGTGCTGGTGCCGCGGCCTATCTCGTCCATCAGGATCAGACTGCTGGTGGTGGCGTTGTTGAGAATGTTCGCCGCTTCGGTCATCTCCACCATGAAGGTGGAGCGGCCGCCCGCCAGGTCATCGGCGGCGCCGATGCGGGTAAAGATGCGGTCCAGGGGGCCGATCACGGCCTTGTCCGCCGGCACGAAACTGCCCATGTGGGCGAGAATGGCGATCAATGCCGTCTGGCGCATGTAGGTCGACTTGCCGCCCATGTTCGGGCCGGTGATGACGAGCATGCGCCGACGTTCGTCCAGATCCAGATCGTTGGGCACGAAGGTGCCGCCATTGAGAAATCGCTCGACCACCGGATGGCGCCCGGCCTCGATGTGCAGCCGCGGCTGCGCCACCAGTTGCGGTTGGATCCATTGCAGGCTGCAGGCGCGTTCGGCGAGGCTCGCCAGGGCATCAAGCTCAGCGATGGCGGCAGCGGTGGCCTGCAGTGCCCCCAGGCGCTCGATCAACTGCGTGAGCAGGGCGTCGTAGAGTTCGCGCTCGCGCGCCAGGGCGCGTTCGCGGGCGCTGAGTACCTTGTCCTCGAAGCTTTTCAATTCGCCGGTGATGAAGCGCTCGGCGGACTTCACGGTCTGGCGACGTATGTAGTCGGCGGGCACCCGCTCAGCATCCTTGCGCGACACCTCTATATAGAAGCCCTGCACCCGGTTGAATCCCAGTTTCAGGCCGGCAATGCCAGCGCGCTCACGTTCGCGCTGTTCCAGCTCCAGCAGGAAGGCGTCGGTGTTGGTGGCGATATGCCGCAGCTCGTCGAGCTCGGCATCGAAGCCCACGGCGATCACGTCGCCCTCGCGCAGCAGCGCCGGCGGTTCAGGCGCGATGGCCGCCGCCAATAGCCGCTGCACATCCTCGTGGCGGTCGGTGCCCATGAGCAGGGCGCTCAACAGCGGCGAGTCGGCGGCGGGCCCCGCCGCCGCGGCCGCCAGATCCGGTAGCAGCGCTACGGCGCTGCGCAGCTGGGCGAGGTCCCGCGGGCGCGCCGAGCGCAGCGCGACGCGCGCCAGGATCCGCTCCACGTCGCCGATGCCTTCAAGGGGCTGGCGCAGGGCTTCGAAACGGCGCCGATCGATCAGTGCCGCGATGGCCTGATATCGCTGTCGCAGCTGCGCCTGATCGGTGAGGGTACGGTTCAACCAGCGCCGCAGCTGCCGCGAGCCCATGGCGGTGATGCAGCGGTCGATGAGCGCGAACAGCGTGGCGTCGGTATTGCCTGAGAGACTGCTATCCAGCTCCAGGTTGCGGCGGGTCGCTGCATCGAGAACCAGTGCGTCGCCACGCTGCTCGACCTGCAGGGTACGGATGTGGGGCACCGCGGCCTTCTGAGTATCGCGCACGTACTGCAGCAGGGCGCCCGCCGCACAGACCGCGAGCGAGCCGGCGCTGAGCCCGAAGCCCTGCAGATCGTGTGTCCCCAATTGCTCGTTGAGCGCCCGGGCAGAAGTCTCCGCCTCGAAATGCCAGGGCGGCCGACCCCGCAAGGCGGTGCCGGGCCGCTCCAGCGAATCACGCGCGCCATCCTCGCTGACCAGCAGTTCGGCGGGCCGCAGCCGTTCCAGTTCACCCGCGAGAGTCTGCAGGCCGGAGGATTCGAGCAGCGTGAAGCGTCCGGCCGCGAGGTCCAGCCATGCCAGCCCGAAATTCTCGCCCTCGCGCGCCACGGCCGCGAGCAGGGTTTCGCGCCGGTCATCCAGCAAGGCGGCGTCGGTGACCGTGCCCGGGGTCACCACCCGCACCACCTGCCGTTCCACCGGTCCTTTGGATTTGGCCGGGTCGCCCAACTGCTCACAGACCGCGACGCTCTCGCCCTTGCGCACCAGCCGTGCCAAATAGCCGTCGGCACTGTGGGCCGGAACGCCGGCCATGGGGATGGGCTGGCCCGCGGATTGGCCGCGGGCGGTCAGTGTGATGTCGAGCAGCGCCGCGGCGCGGCGCGCGTCTTCGAAGAACAACTCATAGAAGTCCCCCATGCGATAGAACAGCAGCACGTCCGGGTACTGCGCCTTCAGGCGCAGGTACTGCTGCATGACAGGGGTGTGGGCGCTGAAGGTGGAGGCTTCCATTGGGGCGCCGATTGTAGTGCATCCGCTGTTACCAGCCGGTACCCGCGCGGCGGCGTGCGTAGTCGACAAGGTTATCGAGGGTCTGCGAGGTGCCCGCGGCGACGCCCAACTTCAGGAACTGCTCCAGCTGCTCGGCGCTGCCGCAGCGGATTTCCACAGTCATTTGGGTCTTGCCGGCGATCTCCCGCAGCACCACGCGCCCGGTCGAGCCGAGCGCCTCGAAGGTGAGATGGTCGGGCGGCGCCAGCTCACGATAGCTTCCGGCGAAGGGCATTTCGGGATGGCTCTTGGTGACGAATTTGAAAGCGCCGTTGACCCGCAGGTCGATTTCGCAGGTCGTCAGCGGGTCCCCTGCCGCATCCCACCAGCAGGTCACGTGCTCCGGCCTGGTCCAGGCGGCGAAGATCTGGGCTCGCGTTGCGTCGAAAACCCTGATCAGCCGGATGCTATGGGTGCTGCGATCGATTTCGAGATCGGTTGCGGCTCGAGCTTGCGATGGGGCGGGCATTCATTTCTCCTGCTTCTTGATGGTGGCGAGGTGGGATTCCAGATTCCTGAACCTGCTCTCCCACTGTTGGCGGAACGGCTCGATCCAATCGGCGACGTCTTTCATGGCAAGCGGGGCGAGCCGGCGCGGGCGCCGTTGCGCATCGCGCCCCCCCTCGATGAGCCCCGCATTCTCGAGAACCTTTAGGTGTTTCGAGATTGCCGGTTGACTGAGCGCAAACGGCTCCATGAGCTCTGAGACAGTGGCCTCGCCGGATGCCAGACGCGCCAGAATGGCGCGCCGGGTGGGATCGCTGAGGGCCTGAAAGGCACTGTCGAGGCGACTCGTCTGCCGGTTGTATATATCCATATAGATATATAACCAGACGGAAATTGAGATGTCAAGAAACCCCCAGGTTGCCGCTGCCTGCTCCCCGGCCGGCGACAGATTATGACAAATCCGTTACGATCCGCCCCGAACCTGTTCGCAGCCGCTGCCGTATTCAAGTCCGTGGGGTGCCGTTGAGCGACCCTGGTTCGCAGTTCGTGACTCTTAGCTGCACGTCAAAAATACGTGGATATACTGGCGATCAGGCAGGCGGCCGACCGCCTCGTTTCGCCGTTTCCCGGGGGTTTACGAGTGATCGCAATGCGCCGTCTATGCACCGCCGTACTCACCGTCAGTGGCCTGTCGATGGCCGCCTGGGCGTTCGCCAGCACCGGGACCATTCCGGCTGCCCCGGCGAAGGACCCTTCACACGGCAACTGGAACACTGTCCAGACGTACTGCACCGAGTGCCATAACGCCGAGGATTGGGCCGGCGGTGTCGCCTTTGACACCATGTCGGATGACGCCATCCCGTCGGATGCCAAGATCTGGGAACAGGCAGTGCGCAAATTGCGCGGCGGCATGATGCCGCCTCCCGGCCACAAGCGCCCGGCTCCGGCAGCCGTCACCAACCTGGTCTCCTACCTTGAGACGACGCTGGACAAGGCCGACACCCATACTGATCCGGGTCGCGTGCCGCTGCGGCGCCTGAACCGCCGCGAATATGCCAATGCCGTGCACGATCTGATCGGCCTTGATGTCGACCCGGCCGCGTGGCTGCCGGAGGATCCGCTCAAGGATGGCTTCGATACCGACGCCGATCTGCTGCGCGTGACTCCCAACTTCCTGGATCAGTCCGTGGCCGCTGCGCGCGCGCTGGCGCTCGAGGCCGTGGGCGACCCGAAGGCAGCGCCAATCGACACCACCTACGGCAACATCGCCAACATGATCATTTCCCTGAACCCGCGCCCGGGCATGGGTACGGGAGACCAGGAGAAGTATCAGGACGGCATGCCCTTCGGCACCCGCGGCGGCATGGTGGTGGAGCACTGGTTCGCCGCCGACGGCGAATATTCCCTCACCATCGGCGATATGGCGATGGCGCGCGAAGTGCCGAAGCTGGAGTTCGTGAGCACCGTGATCGTGCTGCTCGACGGCAAGGAGATCCACCGCGTCAATGTCGGCGGTGAGAGCGACTACAAGGACATCGACCAGAACCTGGATGCCGGCGTGTACCACGTCAACAGCCGCCTGCGCGATATCCGCTTTCATGCCACTGCCGGTCAGCACAAGCTGGCGGTCACCTTCCTGCGGCGCAGCTACGCCGAGAGCGATGAGCGCGTCCGTCCCAATACCCTGGATGGCGGCCAGCAGCGCGTGAATGCCGTGCATGCCTTGCAGATCAAGGGACCCATCAAGATCACCGGCATGACGAAGACACCCAGTCGCGCCAAGATTTTCATCTGCACGCCGGCGAATGCTGCCGAGGAAATGCCCTGCGCACAGAAGATCATCGCCAATCTGGCGCAGCACGCTTTCCGCCGCCAGGTGACGGATGACGACATGCAGCCGCTGCTGGCCTTCTATCAGAAGGGCCGCCAGGGCGGGACCTTTGATACGGGCATTCGCGATGCGCTGTCGGCGATCCTCGCCAGTCCGAACTTTCTCTATCGCGTCGAGGCCGCCGGCGATGGCGTGCGCACCCTGAATGACTACGAAGTCGCCTCGCGCATGTCGTTCTTCATCTGGAGCAGTCTGCCGGACCAGGAACTGCTGGATCTGGCATCGAAGAATGAGCTGACGAAGCCGGACGTGCTCAAGGCCCAGGTGCACCGCATGCTCGCCGATCCGCGCGCGGTCTCATTGACCAACGATTTCGCGTTCCAGTGGCTGAACATCGCCAAGATGGACACCATTTCCCCGGCGCGCGCGCAGTTCAGCTATGCCAGCGCCCAGTACGACCCACGGCCGCTGTTCCGCAAGGAACTGCAGTTGTTCATTGACAGCATCTTCCGCTCCGATCGCAGCGTGGTGGATCTACTCACCGCCGATCACACCTACCTCAACGAGGAGCTCGCGCTGCTCTATGGCATGCAGGATGTGAAAGGTGGAGAGTTCCGCCGTGTCACGCTGACGGATCCGAACCGCTTCGGCCTGCTCGGCAAGGGCGCGGTGCTCATGACCACGGCCAATCCCGATCGCACGGCGCCGGTGCTGCGCGGGGCTTGGATCATGGAGCGCATTCTGGGTACGCCGCAGGCCCAGCCGCCGCCGAATGTGCCGGTTCTGACTGCCTTCGTGGCGAGCAAGCCCACCACGGTGCGCGAACGTACCGAGGTGCATCGGCGCAATCCGCCGTGTTCGGGCTGTCATGCCATCATGGACCCGCTGGGGTTTGCCCTCGAGAACTTCGACACCGTGGGCGAGTTCCGGTCTGTCGATCCGCAGACGCATACGCTGATCGACACGGCCGCCGTCCTGCCAGATGGCACCCGCATGGCCGGTCCCGCGGACCTGCACCGGGCCCTCGCCGCGCGCGGCCAGCAGCTCGTGCAGACCATCACTGAGAAGCTGATGACCTACGCCATCGGCCGACCGATGGTCTATTCCGACATGCCCTCGGTGCGCGCCATCGCGCGCGCCGCCGCGGCCGACAACAACCGGTTTGAAGCCATAGTGCTGGGCGTGGTGAACAGCGACGCCTTCCGCAAGCGCGATCCGGCCGGACCGCTGCCGGGATCGCTGACGACGCAGGCGTCCAATCTGAGTTCCGCGCACTGAGCCTATTGAAGTGGAGGCATAGCCATGTTCCTGACCAAGAAGCATCTGTCCCGTCGCACGGTCCTCAAGGGTGCCGGGGCGGTGATCGCCCTGCCGCTGCTCGATGCGATGATTCCGGCGGGCACCGCGCTGGCCGATACGCCCGCCGTGATCAAGCCGCGCCTGGGCTATGTGTACTTCCCGCACGGTGCGGTGCAGAAGTTCTGGACCCCCGACGGCGCCGGCAAGGATTTCAAGTTCTCGCGTATCCTCAAGCCCCTGGAAGGCATGCGCGACTATGTGACCGTGGTCAGTAACCTGCGCAACAAGCCCGCCGAGAGCACCGATCCGCACGGTATCGTCGAGGCGACCTGGCTGACCTGCCTCGCCCCGACCGCCCGTGGCGAGGGGCCCAATGCCGGCGTTTCCATCGACCAGGTGGCCGCGCACCAGTTGGGCACGGACACGCCGCTGCCGTCGCTGGAGCTGTGCGGCGAGCCTGGCGGCGCCGTCAACTACAGCAGGCCCGGTCAGGGGCTGCCGCTGGAAGGCAACCCGCGGCACGTTTTCACCACCATGTTCGGTCCAGGCGATTCCAATGCCGAGCGCAAGGGCCTGCTGCAGGCCACCGGCAGCCTCCTCGACTATGTTCAGGAATCCAGCAAGAGTCTCAGCCGCACGCTGGACAGCTCGGACCGCGCCTTGGTGAACGACTATCTACAGTCGGTGCGCGAAGTCGAACTGCGTGTGCAGAAGCTGTCGGCCAAGGCCGATTCGCTGGGCAATCTGCCGAATGCGCCGCTGGGCGCACCCGATGACTTCGGCGAACTGCTGGACATCCAGTTCGAGATGATCGCGCTGGCATTTCAGACCGGACAGACGCGGATCGCGACCATGCGCATGGTGAAGGAAGCCAGCATGCGCACCTATCCGGTGGTCAATGTCGATGAGGCCTTCCACCCACTCTCGCACCATGGCGAGGATCCGGAGAAGTTCGAACGTCTGGTGCGCATCCAGGCCTACCACACCGAGCGCGTCAATCGCTTTGCCAAGCGCCTGGCCGGCATCAAGGAAGGCAACGGCAACGTGCTGGACAACTCGATCATCCTGTTCGGCAGCAACATGGCCAACAGCGATCTGCACAACCAGAATCCGATCCCGCAGCTGCTGCTGGGCAAGGGCGGCGGCATCAAGGGTGGCCAGCACCTGGCCATGCCGGCCTCCACCCCGCACTCCAACATCCTGCTCACCATGGTGCAGCGCGCCGGGGTGAAGCTGGATAAGTTCAGCGACTCCACCGGGCCGTTGGCCGACATCTGATATGCGCCAGGCAGGCATCCAGGTGGTGGCGTTCGCGGTGGCCGGCATCCTGTGGGGAGCGGCAGGGTTGGCGGCCGATGCCGTTGCGACGCCGGATGGCAGCACTCCGCTGGAGTGGGCCGTGTTCAAAGGCGACGTTGGCCAGGCGCAGAAGCTGGTGGCGGCCGGCGCCGACGTCAAGGCTGTCAATGCCTATGGCGTCAATGCGCTGCAGCTGGCCGCGGATGCCTCCAACACCGACATCATCCGTCTGCTGCTGAAGGCCGGGGCCGATCCGAACTCGCCCAATCAGGATGGCGAAACGGCACTGCACCTGGTGGCCCGCGCCGGCAATGTCGAAGCGGCGAAACTGCTGTTGAAGGCAGGCGCCGAAGTGGACCCCCGCGAGAGTTTTGGCGGCCAGACACCGCTGATGTGGGCCACGGCCCGCCGCCATCCGCAAATGGTGGAGCTGCTCGCCGACCGGGGAGCAGACGTCAACGCCCGCTCGGCGGTGCGCGACTATCTGCGCGTGGCCACGGCCGAGAGCCGTGCGAAGCAGCTGGATCGCGGCGGCTTCACCCCGCTGATGTACGCGGCGCGCGAGAACTGCGGCGAGTGCGTCGATGTGCTGCTCAAGCACAAGGCGGACATCAATCTGCCCGATCCGTCCGGCTTCGCGCCGATGACGATCGCGATGCTGAACAGCAATTGGGACATCGCCAAACGTCTGATCGATGCGGGCGCGGATGTCAACGAATGGGACATTTTCGGTCAGGCACCGCTGCACGTGGCCATCGGCAACATGAACAGCCGCGGCAACAACAACCCCCTGGACCGCGATCGCCCCAACAAGGCGACCGGCCGTGACGTGGTCAAGCTGCTGCTGGACCGCGGCGCCGATCCCAACCAACAGACCTATTACCGGGCCGCGGGATTGCGCGGCTTTGGCGGCACGGGTCGCGGCACCACCCCGTTCCTGGTGGCCTGCGCCAGCGGCGACATTGAAATCGTGAAGCTGCTGTTGGCCCACGGTGCGAATCCGAAGCTTGCGACCTCCGATGGCCAGGGACCGATCATCATCGCCGTGGGATCGCGCGCCGGTGGCACCGGCAATCCCGGCGCGGCGCGTGCCGACATTCCCCGTGAGCCCGGCGCAGCTGGCCCGGGCACTGAAATTCCTCCGGCCACCCGGCGTGGCCGAGGCGGTCCCGGCGGTGCATCGGGCGCTGCCCCGGCCGCCGCACCCGCCAGGCCCGCCTCGGGTGCGGGTCCCGCCGACAAAATGGTGGCGGGCCTGAACCCGGCGAACCCGACGGTCGAGCTCATCGACCTGCTGGCGAAGTCGGGGGCCGATGTGAATCTGATGGCGAAGCGCCACTTCCTGCAGCGCACCCGCGGCGGCTCGGCGCTGCACTATGCCGTGCGCACCGGAAACCGGGACGTCATTGCCGGGCTCATCAAACTCGGTATCGATGTGAACGCCAAGGATGAGGACGGTCTGACCGCGCTGGACTACGCCATGGGGCGCGGCTTTGTGCCCTTCTTGCAGATGCCGGCCCGTCCGCGCAGGGATATCGCCGACATGCTGCACGCGGCAGGCGGCAACGTGGAGCTGGCGAAGACTCCCGAATGGCTGCCCGAGAGCCCGCCGATCGCCACGGTCGTCTACGACTCCGTCATCTGGCCGGTAGACCCAGTAGGACCCTAAATGCCCATCTCCCGTCGTCTGTTCCTGCGCAGTGGAGCGCAGGCTCTTTCTGCTGCCTCGCTGCTGGGCGTCGTTCCGGGGCTGGCTGCCGCCACGCAGCCGGATCACAAGAGCGTCAGCGCGCATGACATCAGCGTCACGGATGTGAGCGGCCTGGCGGTGTTCGCCGGCGGTGGCTGCAATGTCGTGGGACTCGCCGGCCCGGATGGAGCGCTGCTCATTGACGGTGGCCTGGCGGTGAATTCCGCGGTGCTGCTGAAGGCAGTCGCCGAGAACCTCAAGACCCGCCGCGTCAACACCCTCATCAATACGCACTGGCACCCCGAGCAGACCGGCTCCAATGAGGCGGTGGGCAAGGCCGGCGGCACCATCATTTCACACCAGGTCTCGCGCCTGGCCCTGGGGCGCAAGGAACGCTCGGCGCTGTACGAGGG
>DASZCK010000294.1:0-9621 GCA_035943195.1 Steroidobacteraceae bacterium | reverse complement strand
CCATCACGATGCTGGCGCCCGCGTGGATGAGCTGTGACAGGCAGGAAACGTAATCGACGAAGGTAGATGGCCCGCAGTAGATCAGCTGGGCGCCCGGCGCGATCGCATACAGTTGCTCGAGCAGCACCGTGCCCTCATCCCCCACCTGTGGCGTCGGATTGCCGGCCGGATACAGCACCGTGACGTTGGCGGGTACTTCGCCCCGCGCCTGGATGGTGGACAGGCTGCTCACCCCGCTTGACTGCACGCCCACGGTGATCCCGGCGCCCGTGACGCCGGTCTGGGCGATGAATTGCGCGGCACGGATGATCGAGATGCCGTTGCCGTCGATGCTCGCGGTGGCGCCCGGTTTTTCCACCGGCGAGCGCACCTGGCCGTGAATGACGGGGTGCAGGGCCCGCGGCCGCACCGGCAGCACGTAGGAGGGCGCTGCCACCCGCGTCACGCCGGCGACGGTCGCGATTCTGGGTAGCGCGGCAGTGGCCGCCCAGCCTTCCACGACGCACAGCGTGCCTTCCTTCAAAGTCGAGGTGGACGCGAGTCCTGCCGCCTGCAGCGCCGCGAGCGGCGCGGCCAGCGCGCAGTCGAAGTGGACATCCAGCTGGATCCGTCCCGCCGCATCCGTGCGGGTCGGGGCACTCAATCCGGCGGGCGAAGCGGACGATGCGAGCAACGCCAATGCGACAGCAAGCATGCTTAGGGTTTTATTCAAGGTTTCGGACGCCACATCTGGAACTTCAGGGCCGGATCGAGCCGGAAATAATCCGCAGGACCGCCACCGCGCATGATGGGTTCGGCGGCCGCGGTGTCGTACAGGCCATCGCGGATCAGGTCGCGGCGGATGTGGATGGCGACGGCTTCGCCCAGTACCAGCCAGGTGTCGGTATCCGCGCCCTTACTGTCGGTGAGGCGCAGCAGCTGCGACAGGCGACATTCAAAGCACACCGGGCTCTCCGCCACGCGCGGGGCGCCTATGAGCGTCGCAGCCACCGGAGTAAGTCCCCCCAGCTCGAATTCGTCCTGCGCGGCAGGCACTGCCGCGGACGTGGCATTCATCGCCTCGCGCAGCGGCCAGGTGGCCAGGTTCCAGGCAAATTCGCCGGTCGCCCGGATGTTGTCCACCGAGTCCTTCCAGCCGACGCTGGCGAACCCGACGATGGGCGGCTTGTAGTTGAAGAGGTTGAAGAAGCTGTACGGGGCGAGGTTGCGGACCCCGCTGGCGCTGCGGCTGGAAATCCAGCCGATGGGGCGGGGTGCGACGATGGAATTGAGCGGATCGTGCGCCAGCCCGTGGCCGGCGCCGGGTTCGTACACATGGAAAGTGGTCATACTGGAAGTTCCCACCGTCGACATAGCGCGGTAGGTTACCAGTAGTGACTTAAGTCGGGGCCGCTGGCGGTGAACCCGCCAGCGGCATTTCGCATTTACGTGATCCCGGTCGCTTTATCGAGCCGCCAGGGCGTCGGTCCGGGGTTTGAACGAGAACTTCTGACCGGCAACGGTGGCGTTGTACATGGCGCCGCCCTTCACGATGGTGAAGACGGCCATGCCCTTGTAGTAACGTCCCGCCGTCAGCGCGTCCTTCTTGCCGCCGCTGGCAGCGCCGGTGGCGCCATCGGTGCCAACCGAGCCGCTGGCTGCCGCGGTGATCGCGACTGCGCCCACGCCCGCATCAAACTCAAAGTGGCCGTTGATGAATTCATCCAGTGCACGCTTGTCCTGGAAGAATACGATCTCACTGTAGGCCTGGCCGCCGGCCTGGAGGCCGACGCTGACCTGAGTCATCGCGGTATTGCCGATGTAATGGCCTTCTTCATAGACGTGACCGGTTCCGTGCGCGCCCCCGACGACAAGGCCGCCCTTGCCGATGGTCGGGAAGACGGCATAACCATAGCTGTCGTGGAAGTAGGCGGCACTTCGGCCCGCGTTCTTGAACAGATTGACGGTATCGCCGTAGCGGCCGGCCATCGCCGCGCCAGCCGGCAGCAGCAAGGCCGCGAGCAGCAACATGTATTTGCGAGGTCCTTTCATATCGATCTCCTGTGCACATCGGTATGCTTCGTCCACTCTCCGGGAGGCAGCATGTCAATTCGCCCGCAACGCCACAGTAAGATCCCGCCCCTGATGATTGTAGGTGCGGCCGCCGCAGCCTTGACCATAAGCGGGCAGGAGGCGCGGGCGCAGGCCTTCAGCGCGTCCGGCACATCTTTGAGCCACTACACGCAGGCCAGGATCGCACCGCACATGAGTTGCGAGGCCCTAGCCCGGTACAGCGCCAGGGAAGTGGTGAGCATTGCGGCGCAGGCGGTGGCGGCCAGCGGTGCAGTTCCCGCGCATTGCCGCGTCACCGGGATGCTGGCACCTGAGATTGCCTTCGAGGTCAGCCTGCCGGCGCACTGGAACGGACGTTTCTACATGATCGGCAACGGCGGCCACGCCGGCGAATCGCTGGAGGATCCGACCCGCGTGTCGCAGCGCAATGCGGCACTGCAGGCGGGTTTTGCCTTCGCCCAGACCAATACCGGCCACGATGCCCGCAAGGAACCGGGTGCCACGTTCGTGCTCAGCAACCCGCAAAAAGCCATCGACTACGCGTATCGCGCCGTCAACCTCACCGCCGTCACGGCGAAGAGCATCACGCAGGCTTACTACAGCAAGGACATCAAGAGCTCGTATTGGAACTCCTGCTCCAACGGCGGTCGCCAGGGTCTGATCGAGGCGGAGCGCTATCCGCAGGACTTCGATGGCATCCTCGCCAATTCACCGTGGATCGATCAGACCGGATTCACCCTGGGGGCAGTGTGGAACCAGCGCGCGCTGGATAGCGCCGCGTTATCCGCGGCGAAGCTCGCCCTGGTCGCCAGGGCAGTGATGTCCAAGTGCGATGCGCTGGATGGTCTGAAGGATGGACAGATTGATGATCCGCGTCGCTGCACGCTCGATGTGAAGACCGACCTGCCGCTGTGCGCAGCCGGCACCGACAATGACGCCTGTCTGACGAGCGCGCAGACCGCGACTCTGATGAAGATCTATGGTGGCCCGGTCAGTCAAGGTCGGCAGATTTTCCCGGGTTTCATGCTGGGAAGTGAAGCCGCCAATGGCTGGATGAACCTGATCGTTGCATCCCAGCCGGATCGCAAGGCCGCAGATTTCAATCTGGCCGAGAACACCCTGCGCTACCTGGTGCACACCCCGCCGCAGCCGAACTATGACTATCGCAGCTTTGACTTCGACCGCGACACCCACATGCTCGACGCCTGGGGACAGCTGGTCAATGCCACCAGTACCGATCTCACACGCTTCAACAAGCGCGGCGGCAAGCTGATGATGACTTACGGTTGGGCCGATCCGGTGCTGCAGCCGCTGGTGGGCGTCAACTACTATGAGCAGGCGCTCGCCCGCAACGGCTCCGCTACACCACAGTTCTTCCGGCTGTTTATGGTGCCTGGCATGGGTCACTGCGCGGGTGGCGTCGCCACCGACCGGTTTGATGCCGTGACGGCGCTCGTGGATTGGGTCGAGAAGGGCA
Source organism: Steroidobacteraceae bacterium (assembly GCA_035943195.1). Taxonomy (GTDB): domain Bacteria; phylum Pseudomonadota; class Gammaproteobacteria; order Steroidobacterales; family Steroidobacteraceae; genus DAIDKA01. The sequence goes on along the minus strand of DASZCK010000294.1, from coordinate 6,092 downwards.
AGGCGCCGGATGCGATTCGGGCCGCGCGCGTCGTGGCCGGCAAGGAAGTGCGTTCGCGGCCGCTGTGTGCCTACCCCGAGGTCGCGCGCTACGGCGGCCAGGGCAGCATCGATGATGCCGCCAACTTCCGCTGCAGCGCTCCCTAGCTAAGCACGGCGCGCAGTTCGCCCGCGAGAGCCGCGACCAGCTGCGCGGCGCCAAGTCCGGTGCGCGCCAGCGGCGCTCCCTGTCCAGCCCACTGCGCGCCAAATCCGCCATTGCCGGCCGCCTTGGCCGCCTGGTTCAGTGCCTTGCCGGCGTCATAGGTCAGGGGATAGCTCGGTATGCGCTGCGGCTCCACGCCCTCACCCAGGGCGGTGAAGGCATTGCCGAGGCAGCGGGCCGGCCGGCCCGATATGGCACGGGTCATCACAGTGTGATGGGCGGCGTCGCTTGCCAGGGCCCGGCGAAAGTGCACATCGGCGTCGGATTCGGCACAGGCAATGAAGGCGGTGCCCAGCTGCGCGGCGCTGGCACCCAGGCGCAGCACCGCGGCGATGCCCGCGCCGTCCATGATGCCACCCGCTGCGATGACCGGCACGGCTAGCTCGCGCACCAGCAGTCGGGTCAGCACGCCGGTGCTCAGCGCAGCATCCGGCGCCGCCGGATCGACCACGCCGCGATGGCCGCCGGCCTCATAGCCCTGCGCAATGATGGCGTTAACCCCGGCCGCGGCCGCGGCGCGCGCCTCGGCAGGATTGGTGGCGGACGCCAGCAGCACGATGCCGGCGTCGCGCAGCGCGCGGAGGTGCTGTGCTGGCGGTAAGCCGAAATGAAAGCTGACGACGCGCGGTCGGGTGCGCAACAACATCGCCAACATCTCATCATCGACGATGAAGCTGCGATAGATTTCCCGAAGCTGCGCGGGTGGCTGGGCGCCAAAGCGCTGGAAATACGGCTGCAGACGCGTGATCCAGGCCGAGTCGACGGCGCCATCGGGCCGCGCCGGCTGATGGCAGAACACATTTACATTGAGGGACCGCGTGGAGCGCTGCCGGACCGCTTCGATCATGCGCTGCGCTCCGGCGGCATCCGTGGCGCCAACGCCGATTGACCCGAGCGCGCCGGCTTCGGCCACCGCAGCGGCCATGGCTGGGGTTGAGACACCGGCCATCGGTGCCTGGATGATGGGCAGATCGATACCGAGAATGTCGAGCAGCGGCATGGTCTAGGGGATGAAGCTCAGGAACAGGAACACCCCGAAGACGACCAGGTGCACCAGACCGAGCATCAGGTGGGTGCGACCGGCCACCAGGGTGATCGAGGTGACGAAGAACACCAGGATCACCAGCACCAGTTCCTTGGGCGCGAGTCCCAGGATGAGGGTATTGCCGACAAACTGGGAGCAGATGACGATGGCCGGAATGGTCAAGCCGATGCTCGCGAGCGCTGAGCCCAACGACAGATTGAGACTGGTCTGAATCCGGTCCGCCAGTGCGGCGCGCAGCGCGGCCCAGCCTTCGGGCAGCACGGTCAGCATGGCGATGATCACGCTGATCACCGAGCGCGGTAAACCCGCCTGCACCACCGCCGCCTCGATATGCGGCGTGGCATCGTGGGCCAGCCCCACGACCGCCACGAGCGCAGCCAGCAGCGCCCCGAGGCTGGCCAGGGCCTGGCCGCGCGTCGGGCGGCGCGCATGCAGTTCCTCATTGGCACGGGTGCCGACCGGGAGGAAGTAGTCCCGATGGCGCACCGTCTGCACGAACACGAAGCCACACCACAGGGCGACCGACACCACCGATGCAAAAATGAGCTGCGCCGTGTTGTAGGTGGGTCCGGGACTGCTGGTCGTGAAGTTCGGCAGCACCAGCGCCAGGGTGGCCATGGCGGCCAGGGTTGCGAGACTGGCATTGGCGCCGAGCATGTGGAACACCTGCTCGCGGTGACGGATGGCGCCGATGATCATGCTCAAGCCCACTACGCCGCCGCAGGTGATCATGATCACGGCGTAGATGGTGTCGCGCGGCAGGGTCGCGACATTGGCATCGCCGGTGAGCATCACCGTAGTGATGAGAGCTACCTCGATGACGGTGATGCAGATGCTCAGCACCACGGTGCCGAGCGGTTCGCCGAGGCGGTGGGCCACGACTTCGGCGTGGTGGACGCTGGCAATGACCGCTCCCACCAGTGCCACCGCACACACCACGACCAGGGTCGTATCCAGGGGCATCGCGGCCGCGGCGATCACAACAATGATCGCGATGATCGGTGTCCACCAGGGCCAATGCGTCATCGCCGCATTATAGACATCGCGGCACCGCCGGCAGGGCAAGGAACGTACTTTGACAATCCGGCCGTACAAAAATAGTATCCGGCCGGTATGAAAACGATTACGTTTGCGCTGCTGCTGACTGCCCTGGGGCTCGGTTCGGGCTCGTGGGCGGCTGGACTGCCTGATATTCCAGGCCTGCCGCATCCCACGTGCCATCCGGTGGGGTCGCGGCCGTGGCTGCATGCCAACCAGACACCGGAGTGTCGCGCCCTGGAGGCACTGGCGGTGCTCACGCCGCCGGAGCGCGTCTACTTCGACGGCGGCGGTTTCGGCGCATTGGGCGCGACGCCCACCGGTGCGGGCGCAGCGAGCGCGCCGGTGGATCCTGCCGTGGTGGCCGCGCGCCAGGCCGCCGCCGGTGCCGCGGCGAAACTGGGTCTGCCGCCCATCGGCGGTGCCAGCGATGGCCCCAACGGCATTGCTGATTTGAGTTCGCTTTTCGGTCAGCCCACGGGCGAGCGCTCCCGCCACGTCACCGCGTTTCCGAATGTCATTGCATTGGGCGCGTCCTGGGACCGGGAGCTGGCGCGGCGCTTCGGCGCGGCGCTGGGCGAGGAGTTCCGCGGCAAGGGACTCACGGCAGATCTTGGGCCGACCCTGAATCTGATCCGCACCTGGCATGGAGGACGATCCGCCGAGACCTATGGTGAGGACCCGTATCTCATCGGCGAACTGGCGGTGCCGGAGATAGCAGCCATCCAGAGCCGCGGCGTAATCGTGACCATGAAGCATTTCGCCGCGAACAACCAGGAGTTCGCGCGCGTGGGCACCTTCCCGGACAACGCCGGGGTGGATGAGCACATCAGCGACAAGGCCCTCGAGGAAGTGTTCCTGCCGCATTTCAAGGCGGCGGTGCAACGCGCGCACGTGGGATCGGTGATGTGCGCATACAACCAGGTGAACGCAATGTTCAGCTGTGACAACGCGGCGCTGCTCGCGCATTTGCGCAGCTGGGGATTCGACGGCGTCATCGTGCCCGATGCCAGCTTCGCCCAACGCGATGCCGTGGCCGCGGCGCGGGCGGGAATGGATGCTGCCGCACCGGCCGCTGCGGTCGAGGCGGCGATCACCCGTTCCGAAGTGGACCCGCACTTCTTCGACTACAAGGTTTATCGCACGCTGGTGACCCGCTTCCGGCTCGGTCTGTATGAGCGTGGCGCAGTTGGCCGCGCCGCTGCCGTGGTATCGACGCCGGAACACCAGGCGCTGGCCCGCGAGATCGCGGCTTCGGGTGCGGTGTTGCTCAAGAACACCGGCGTGTTGCCCTTCGGCAAGCTCAGGTCCCTGGCGGTGATCGGCGCCGACGCAGGTCCGGAGGCTGTCGTCATGGAAAGCGGTAGCCCCAATGTTCACATCGATCAGCTGGATGTGCCGCTGGATGCCATCCGGACGCGTGCGGGAGCCGCGGTGCAGGTGGGTTACGAGCGCGGCAGCGTAGGGGTGAGAGCGCTGGGCGCAGTGCCGGCGGCGGTGCTGCAGCCGCCGTCGCATCAGGGTCAGGGGCTCGAGGGCACGTATTTCGGCACGCCATTCTACTGGTCCAAGGTGGCGACACGCGTGGATGCGACCATCCAGGTGGGCGCGGATCCCGGCGTCCCGGAGCCTGCGGCTGGGACGCTGGGCAAGCGTGAGTTTCCGCGCGGCCGCGGTCCGTGGTCGGTGAGCTGGCAAGGCTGGTTGCTGCCCCCCGCGACCGGTCGCTACGCCTTTTCGTTAAGCGGCGCGGGTTCGGCGCAACTCTTCATCGATGACAAGCTGGTGACCGCAATCCGGCGCGCGGATTTTCCCATGACCACCGTGGGCGTGATGGATCTGAAGACAGGTCGGCCGCACTCGATTCTCATCCGCTACGACACAGCGTCCGCGGTGCTCGGTGCCGGCATGCGTCTGGGCTGGCAACCACCGGACTCAAGGCTCGAGCGCGCGGTGGAGCTGGCCCAACATTCCGATGCGGCCGTCGTGTTTGTCGGTGAGCAACTGGGCGAGGGCGGCGACAAGCAGGAACTGGGACTGCCGGGTGATCAGGACGCGTTGATCGAGGCGGTGGCCGCGGCCAATCCGCGCACGGTGGTGGTGTTGCACACCTCGACCGCGGTCGCCATGCCCTGGGCCACGCAGGTCGCCGGCATCGTCGAGGCCTGGTATCCGGGACAGGCCGCGGGCGCCTCAATCGCCGCGGTGCTGTTCGGCGACGTCAATCCATCGGGTCATCTGCCCGTGACCTTCCCGCGCGACGCCACGCAAGGGCCGGCCACGCATTGGTGGGAGTATCCCGGCGATGGCCGCGATGTCGACTACAGCGAAGGCGTCCTGGTCGGCTACCGCTGGTACGACGCGCACGCACAGGAGCCGTTGTTCGCCTTCGGTCACGGGTTGTCATACACCACCTTTTCGTTCTCCGACCTGAAGATCACGGGCACCGGCGCGGGCCGCCAGGTCACGGTGCGACTGCAGAACACCGGGCCGCGCGCCGGGGCTGAGGTGCTGCAGCTGTATGTCGGCATGCCCGAAGCCGCCGGCGAGCCGCCGCGCCTGCTCAAGGGTTTTCAGAAAGTCATGTTGAAACCGGGCGAATCACGCGTGGTGAGCATGGATCTGCCGGACGCCAGCCTCGAGGTCTTCGACGCGGACCGCGCGCAGTGGGCGCTGCTCGAGGGGTCCTACCGAGTGATGGTGGGCGCCTCGTCGCGGGACATCCGTCAGGAAGGCGCATTCAATATTGAGCATCTCGCAGCGGGTCACTGAACGCGCGGCAGCGCCTCGCGCAACGCGCTCTTCAGCCACTCGAGCAGCGTCGCAATGCGTGCGAGTTTGGCGCGATGCTGGGTGACGTGGGCCCGGAACCAGGATTTCGGCAGCGCGTAAGCTTGCAGCAGGGGCACCAGCGTGCCGGCCTCGAGCGCATCCCCCGCCACATAGCGCGGCAGCATGGCGATGCCGTTGCCGGCCAACGCGGCCGCGCGCAGCGTGACATTGTCATTGGCGATGAGCCTGGGTCGAACCTCGACACTCACCTGTCCGTGCTCGCTGTCGAAGCGCCAGGAAGTTCCCAGGGGTTTGAAGAACAGCCCGTCGTGGTCTGCCAGATCGTGCGGCTGCAGCGGCGTGGCGCGTCGGGCGAGGTAGTCCGGCGATGCGCACAGCACCTGCTCGAAGGGATGCAGTGGAACGTCGATCACGCCTTCATAGCTGCTGGCGGCATGACCGCTGATGGCGAGATCGAAGCCTTCCTCGGCCGGATTCACCGAGCGGTCGACCAGCGCCAATTCCACGGTGATGTGCTCGTGCTGGCGCAGGAAGCCGCTCAGGGCATCGGATAGCACCAGGATGTTGAGGGTGGTCGGGACCATCATGAGGATGCGACCCTCGAGCCGGTCTCCGGCACGCTTGAGGCCCGCCAGGGTGTCGTCGAGGTCAGCGATGAGGCTGCGGGCCCGACCCTGAAACTGCTCACCGGATTCTGTCAAAACCACCCGGCGGGTGGAGCGCTCGAAGAGCTTGGTCCCGATGGCGTGCTCAAGCTGGCTCACCCTTTTGGCTGCCACCGAAGGCACCACATTCAACTGGCGTGCAGCCTCGGAGAAGCCGCCATAGCGAGCCACGGCCAGGAAGGCTCGCAGATTGGCCACAGTGTCCATTATTTATCGCGAAACGCAAAAACTGAGGTCGTAATATGGTCCTGGTTATTGCGATTTGCAATTAATATTATGGCTGTCACCTGAAGCCTTTCCTCGAGCCAGCCATGAACAACGCCGCCTTCGAAGACATCCCGGGCACC
>DASZCK010000293.1:0-17728 GCA_035943195.1 Steroidobacteraceae bacterium | reverse complement strand
GGTCAGGATCTCGCCATCAAGCGTCTGGAAAAAGACGGCACGCGGACCGTGCTGACAGACGGCTTCGAAGGCCATCATTTCAACGGCCCGAATGACGTCGCCATGGCGGCCGACGGCGCCATCTATTTTACCGATTCAGATGTTGGTCTACGCGGTGGCCTACACAGTCCCTTGGTGCAGATGCCCGACTCGGTCTGGCGATGGAAGGACGGCAAGGTCACGCTGGTCGTGAGCCGCGAACAGTTGGGGGCGGAGCCCAACGGCATTGCTCTGTCTCCGGATGATAAGTATCTGTATCTGTCAGCCGGAACGATCACGCCGGATCCCAGGGTGATGCGCTATCCGGTCAATGCCGATGGCAGTGTCGGCGCAGGCGAGCTTTTTACCCATGGCAGCGGCATCGGCGACGGGATGAAGACTGACCGCGCCGGCAATCTCTGGTCGGCTGACGCCCTGCCCGGCACGATCCGCATCACCGCACCCACAGGCAAGCTGCTGGGCCTGCTGCACCTGCCGACTCTGGGCGACGCCGAGCCGCGCAAAACGACTTGTGCTTCAAGTCTTGCCTTCGGCGGCGATGATGCGAAGACGCTCTACATCACCGCCTGCGAGTACATCTATGCCATCGCATTGCGGGCGCCCGGGGTCCTCGAGGGGCCCGGACACTGAGACTGAGGCGGGCGCGCCCCGTTAATTCAGCGGACGCTTGGAGCGCGTGTCCCAGCTGGGATTCGTGCACAGACCGCACTTGGGGCCGACGAACATCGCCCGCGCCTTGCGATCGCCCTTGAACTGCCAGAGCACCCAGTTCGAAGCAACATTGGCGAACTCCCCGCCGCCCGGGTGAAATACCGTCGCGGTATGCCCGGCGCCGTGCCGCGAGCCGTAGAAGGCCGGCTCGTTCTCAATGGCGTCGTAGGTTTCCTTGGAGCGACTCATCATGAAGTCGCGCTCATGACCATTGATGAGCAGCACGGGCCCATGAAGTTTCAGCAACGGACCGCTTCCCTGCACTCCCGAATTGAACACGCCGATGGTCCCGACGCGCGGATCGGCGCCCAGGGTAATCGCCAGCACGCCGCCACATGATTGACCCATGACGGCAACGTGCTTGGTATCGATCTTGCCGTTCAGCGGCGAGCCGGCGCGGGTGTTTTCCCGGTCGGCCCAGTCGATCGCTGCGGTGAGACTCGCAGCGGTGGCTTGGACGCGCGGCGCGCGCGCCGGTGGCGCTCCCGCCGTCGTCAGTACCAAAAAGCCGTGCGAGGCGATGGTGGAGAGAAATCCGACATAGCGTGAACCGTCGATGGCACAGCCACCATTGCCCCACACCACCACGGGGAGCGTATCCCGCTTCGGGAAGCGCTCGAGATTCGAAGGTCGGAACGTCATGAGCGCCAGAGTGCCGAAGGCAGGCTCGGCGCTGACCCTATAAGGACCGGGCTGCGCCTTCGGCGCGCCCGCTTCGGGAAGCGCCGTGGCAATCATGTCCGGCGTGACACCCGCCAGTTGGGCGCTGCACGTGCCGCTGAGACCCATCAGCGCCCAACCCACAACCCTGACGGATGCCTTCATGACTTGGGCGGCGGCGGTGGCGTCCCTGGAAAACTCGACTGCAGCAGGTGTGTCACCGTATGCACGAATCGCAGCTTGCCGTTCTCGATGCGGAACGTATGGTTGTCCGGCGCGCCGCTGCCGCCGTTTGGCCCACCCGCGCCGAAGGTGCAGTACACCGACACGGTACCGAGCACCTCGTCCACCACAAAGTGACGGTTGGCAATGTTCACGCCGGCCGGGACTCCTGAGTCGCAACTATCCGCGGGCGAACCCTTGCCGGTGTAACCTCGCCCCCCCTCAGTGCGCTCGCAGGGGAAGCCCCATGGCACCAGGTCAATGCGCTTCTCCAGAAAAGCATCGAGATAGGCATTCGCGGCCGCCACCATGGCACTGCGCGGGGTGCGCTTGTCGGCGGGAATCGCGTCCCAGTTTTCTTCCGAGGAGTGCTTCAGGTACGCGTCGGCGTCGAACAGCCAGTAACCGGTCGTGGTCCACAGGATCTCCACTTCGGCAATCTTGTCGTGATTGACCCGCAGGCGCGTGCTCAACACATAGGGCATCGCCTTGTCGGTCACGATCACCTCGGTAACTGTCTGACAGGTATCGGTGTCGAGAAAACTGCGCTGATGATCAATCTTCATAGGCTTGGTGATGAGCCCCTTCTGGATGTCCGCAGGGGCCGCGTTCTCCCAATATCCGAGCCCCTTCGCCAACGGTAGCCCGGTCAGATCGCCCTTGGTCTGTGCCGCCAGGTAGAGGTCGACGGCCTGCTGCAGCCCGGGGCGTGTGCAGGACACCTCGGCATGACTGAGCGCCGGGGCCAGAAGGCCGCTGGCCAGGGCCAGGTAGAGCGATGCGAGCGTGATGCGTTTCATTGTGGATCCCCTTGCGCGCGCTGGAACGCAGAAAATGGCAGTATTCACCAGGCCTGGCAAGCCCGGCGCGGCGTGCCAAGGCCATGGAGGGGGAATGAGCTCACACACAAAACAAGAATTGGCCAATTTGCGCCTGGTGAAGCGCATCTACAACGAAGTCTTGGGTCCCATCGACTCCGGTGCGGTCGACGCTCTGTTCGATCCGGGATACATCCAGCACAATCCCAGCGCCGCCACCGGCTCCCAGGGACTGAAAGAAATGCTGGATCGGGCCAAGGTCAAATATCCGCACGCCGAACACCGGGTCAAGCGCATGCTGGTTGATGGCGATCTGGTGGCGGCCCATGTCCATGTGATCTTCCATCCCGGAGATGAGGGCTTTGCCGTGGTGGATATCTTTCGGATTGCGAAAGGCAGGATCGCTGAACACTGGGACGTGATGCAGCAGATCAGCGGCAGCAGCAAGAACAACAACGGACGCTTCTAGGGGGAAGACTATGGATCGGATATTGCGCGGGCGCTGGTCCTGGGCGCTGTTCGACGGCGCGCGTATTCCAGACAACGTGCTGGTCAATATTTTCGTGTTCTCGGCCTACTTCAGCACCGTGGTGATATCCGACCCGGTGCACGGCCAGATCGTTTGGAGTTATACCAGCGCGGTCGGCGCCATCCTGGTGGCGATTGGAGCGCCGATACTGGGGGCCATTGCCGATGCGGGCGGGCGGCGCAAACCCTGGTTGGTCGCCTGTATCGCCTTTGGCGTGCCCAGCATGGCGGCGCTGTGGTTTGCCACTCCCGGGATGCAAAGCGGCCTGGTATGGGTCATGGCGGCCATCGTCGGCAGCATGCTCTTTTACGAGTATTCAGCCATTTTCTGCAACGCCATGCTGCCGAACATCGCCCCGCAGGGCATCGGCTTCTGGAGTGGCATGGGCTTCGCCCTGGGCAACGCCTTCGGCGTGGTCCTGTTCCTCTTCTTCCTGTTCGCCTGGAGCTGGAACCCCCACCCCCTGTTTGGCCTCGACAAGGCCATGCACGAGCCGGAGCGCGCCGTGGGCGTGCTCGCGGCGGTGTGGATGCTCATCTTTGGCATGCCGCTGTTTGCGTTCACGCCGGACTCGGCCGGCACCCGCTTAGGCATGGGTACGACGATCCGCAAGGGCCTGCACAGCCTCATCGAGACCCTCACGCGGCTGCGCAACTTTCGCAATGTGGGCGTGTTCCTCATTGCCAGGATGATCTACAACGAAGGCTTTGTGGTCCTCATGAGTTTCAGCGGCATCTATGCTGCCGGCGTCCTGCACTGGAGCGCGGAGGCGCTCATCGTTCAGGGACTGCTCAATAGTGTGGCCGCCGCGCTGGCCGGCGCGCTGGCCGGCTGGATGGATCTCAAGGTGGGTTCGCGCCGCAGCGCCATGATTTTCGTCGCCGGTTCACTGCTCGCCATTGTGATCGTCTGTTCGACGAGCCCGGACACGGCGCTGTTCGTCAAACTGAACCTGCCGCTGCACAGCTACGGTGGCATGTTCCCCACCATTCCCGACATCGTCTTCTGCGTGGCGCAGGTGCTGGCGGCAACGTTCGTGACCGGCGGCCTGTCCTCGAGCCGCGCGCTGATGGGCAAACTTGCGCCCCCGGCCATGCTCAATGAGTTCTTTGGCGTCTACGCCATGTCGGGGACGGCCACTTCCTTCATCGGACCGCTGGCCATTGGCCTTGTGACCACGATTTCACACAGCCAGCGCATTGGTATCGCCAGTGGCATTGCCTTCCTGGTGGTCGGAATGCTGTTGCTGCTACGGGTGAAGGAGCCGGAGATTCCGGCCGCAATCTAGGCGGCGGCCCACAGGTGCTGGGCCGCGTAGGCGCGCCAGGGGCGCCACGGCTCGGCACGCGCCAGCAATTGCGGCGGCGTGGGACGCTGCCCCTGCGTATCGACCAGGGCGCGCATCAGCCCGACATCGGCGGCCGGAAAAGCATCCGGTTCTCGCAGTTGCCGCAGCGCGATGTACTGCGCGGTCCACTCCCCCACCCCACGAATGGAACGCAGGCGTTCGATCGCCTCGTTCAGATCACAGTGGGCACCAAACAGTCCCGGATTGGCCAGCGCGGCGGCAGCGACGCCATTCAGAGTGGCCGCGCGGCTGCCCGGCATGCCAAGTCTCGACAGGTCAGCCTCGACCAGCGCCTCGGGAGTGGGAAAGACATGGGTCAAGTTGCCCTCCGCTTCGAGCAGCGGCTTCCCGTACCCACTCACCAATCGTCCCGCGAGACGCCGCGCAGCCGAGACGCTGATCTGCTGACCAAGGACCGCGCGAATCGCGAGCTCGAAGCCGTCCCAAGCGCCCGGTACCCGCAGCCCCGGACGCTGCTTCAGCAGCGGCGCCAGCACCGGGTCACTGCCCAGGTGTGCCGCGATGCTCAACGGATCGGCCGCCAGGTCAAACTGACGTCGCAGGCGGGCGATGATGTTGGGCAAGGTCGCGAGCTTCGAGGTACGGATGCTGGCGCGCAGGGCGTTGTCACCGCCGGGCTGCATGCTGATCCGGCCCTGCACGCCATCGAGGGCGATGGTGCGCGAATAGATTCCGCTTGCCACGCGCTCCACCCCCGGGATGGCACGTTGTTCCAGGAATCTGAGCATAGCCGGCCAGTCGTACGGCGGTTTGTAGCGCAGCAACAGGCTGAATTCGCCGCGCTCCGCAGTGACCTCAGGCCCGCGCAGCCGGCGCAGCTCCCCCGGCGCCCGCCCGAACAGATCGTGGAAGATTTCGTTGAAGCGGCGAATGCTGCCGAAGCCGGCGGCGAATGCGATTTCCGTCATTGGCAGATGCGTTTCATGGATGAGCTGCTTGGCAAGCAGGATGCGGCGGGTCTGTGCGACACCGATCGGCGAGGCGCCGAGGTGCTGACGAAACAGGCGCCGCAGCTGGCGCTCACCCAATCCCAGGCGCAGGGCCAGCGCCTCCACATTGCCCTCATCGAGTGCTCCGAGTTCAATCAGCGCCAGACCCCGCGTCACCGTGGTCGACGTCCCGCGCCAGGCCGGCATGTCCGGCGCGGTCTCCGGGCGGCAGCGCAGACAGGGGCGAAAGCCTGCTTCCTGCGCGGCGGCCGCCGTGGGAAAGAAGCTGACGTTTGCGGACTTGGGCGTGCGCGCCGGGCATACCGGCCGACAATAGATCCCGGTGGTCTTCACCGCTGTGAAAAAACGCCCATCGAAGCGCGCATCACGCAGCTTCACCGCCCGGTAGCACGCGTCATGATCAAGATCCATGCGCCCATGATCGCACCGGCGGCCATGTCTCACTAGCGGATTTCGGACATCAATGTACCGGCCCAACCACAGCGACAATCATGTCCGAAATCCGCTAGCGAGCGGCGCCCCAGGGGCTCAGACTTGGCTCCCTGTCCAGTGCTGAGGCGAATGAGGAGAGCAGCATGAACTACGTGTACCGGACCATGCAGTCGCCCGTGGGCAGGCTCACATTGGTGGCCAGCGATCTGGGTCTCGCGGCCGTACTCTGGGAAGATGACGACCCGTCCCGCCTTGGACCGGGCAGCGTTACCGAGGACAGCCGGCATCCGGTGTTGCGGCAGGCGCAGCAACAGCTGGACGAATACTTCGCCGGCCAGCGGCGCATCTTCAACGTAAAGCTCGACCCCAGCGGTACGCAGTTCCAGAACAAGGTCTGGAATGCCCTGCGGACCATACCGTTTGGCGAGACCCGCAGCTACGGCCAGATCGCCGATCAGATCGGCAGCCGCAAGGCAGTGCGTGCCGTGGGCGCCGCCAACGGCCGCAATCCGATTCCCATCATCGTGCCCTGCCACCGGGTCATCGGGGCCGATGGCACCCTCACCGGCTTTGCCGGTGGCCTTGCGATCAAGGCGCGTCTGCTCGCCCTGGAGGGCGCGGGCGCGGACCGGCCAGCCCAGCTGCGCATGATCTAGGCCGGCGCTGCTCCGGAGAACTTCATCTGGATCGAACCGCGCCGCTCGAGAAATTTCCACACCCCATTCTCGCGCACGAAGCGGTCGCGCATTTCCCCGAAGTACATCGGGCCGCTGGAGATGAAAGGCGGTGCCGCCCCGTCCGGCGGCGTCGTCGCAATCATGGTGAGGTAGGAGAGACCACTGGCCTGGTCCCGGCTTTCGACATCGATCATCACGCTGGTGGTGAGGTGCTTGGTCAGCAGCGTCTTGGGCCGCGTCAGCAACGAAGTTCGAATGGCCTCCCGCCCCTGGATGATCTGAGCGGGATTCATGGGTCGCGCGAACGAACCCTGCTCGGCAAAGCAGTCCGCCGCCGCGTTCATATCGCCCAGGTCCAGCGCCCGTCCGTAGGCGTAGGTCAGCCGCTCGCAGGCCCTTTCGATTTCAATGCGCTCCGCGGCGCTCAACACGTCCGACATCGTGAGTCTCCCGGCCCGGAATCAGTGTGAAGTGGCGATTGTAGCCCCTCCGTACAGCATCGCGCGATAATGCCGCACAAACTCGACCCCACACCGGTCGTGATGCTGCGAGGTCACGGACAATGCTGAAGCTTTATCATGCCGAACCGGCCGCCAATTCCCTGAAGTCCCTGATCACCATCAAGGAGAAGGGCCTGACGTTCGAAAGCATCTATATCGATCTGCACAAGTTCGAGCAGCACGAGCCCTGGTTCGTGGCCATCAATCCTGAAGGTCAGGTGCCGGTTCTGGATCACGATGGCCAGATCATCACGCACACCACGGTAATCGGTGAGTACCTGGAGGATGCATTTCCGCAAGCGCCGCCGCTGCGCCCCGGCGATGCCCTGGGCAAGGCACGCATGCGCTACTGGAACAAATTCTGCGACGAGCATGTGATGAACCACGTCTCCATGCATGGCTGGCATCGGCTGGTCGGCGCCATCGCGCGCGCGGTCGAAGCCGGGGAATTCGAACGACTGATGGCGCGAATTCCGCTGCACGAGCAGCGCGAGAAATGGCGCACCGCGCGCTGCGGATTCAGCGAGGTGGATCTGGCCAACGCCACCCGCAAGATCGAGGTGGCGGTGGACAAGATCGAACAGCAGCTGCAGAAGACCCCGTGGCTTGCGGGCGATATGTACACCCTGGCGGACATCAATTTCTTCGCCATCGGGGGCATGGCGCTCGAGCGCCTGTTTCCGCAGATGAACGTCGGATCACGGGCGCCGCATCTGTCGCGCTGGGTCGCCCGCATGTTCGCGCGCCCGGGCGTAAAGGCGGCCTTCGCCATGCCCGATCGCACCAATCCGGCGTTTCGCACCTTCACCGGTGAGGCCCACTGAGCCGGGTGCCAGTGTATGCTCGGTGAGCTGGATTCACCGGCTCGTGAGGTTTCGCATGGCAGGCCTGACTCGTCGTGACGCAATGGAGCTTCTGGGAATCGGCGCCGCCGCAATGGCGCTGCATCCACTGACTGCTCGCGCCCAGACTGCGACCTACCCCAAAGGGGCCATCATCCGCACCCTCTTCAAGGACTATAAGCCCGAAGAACTCGCCGGCGGCGCAACCCTGTTCCATGAACATCTGTCGCTGGGCGAGGATTTCAATGCGCGCTTCCGCGCCGCCTCGCAGGCAGTGCTTGCCGCACAGGGCATCGCCGTGCCCGCCACCGCCAACGGCCCACCGCCGGCACCACCGGGTCCGGACCCCATGCGCAATGTCGAACTCATGGCGCAGGAACTGCGCGATGCGCACCGCGATGGAGTCGCGTGCATCGTGGATGCCAGCCTCGAAGGCGCGGGCATGGATCTGAAGTTCATTCGCGAGGCCGCCAGGATGTCGGGCCTGCCCGTGGTGAAGGGCGCCGGCTACTACACCCAACCCTTCTATCCGAAGGAAGTAGCCGGCATGAGTGAGTCGCAGATCACCCAGGCACTCATTCGCCAGGCCGATGAGTATCCGGCCGGTGCCTTCGGCGAAATCGGCTCCTGGGATGACATCTCCGCGCTGGAACGGCGCGTCTTCCGTGCCGTCGGCAAGGCGCACCAGGCGACCAATCTGTCCGTGTTCACGCACACCGGCATTCCCGGCAAGTCCGCGCTCGAACAGCTGGACATCCTGGAGGATTCGGGCGTCGACCCCCATCGGGTGGCAATCGGCCATCTGGGCAATCTCACCGATCCCAGCCTGTATGTGCACAAGACCGTGTGCCGGCGCGGCGCCTACGTGGGCTTCGACCGTCAGGGCAGTGCGCGTGATGCAGCGGTGGTACCGCTGGTCATGGGACTGATCGAGGCTGGCTTCACCGACCACATCCTGTTTTCGGGCGATGCCTCGCGCGGCTATGGGCGAGTCATGACGGTGTTCGTTCCCAAGCTCAAGGCCGCGGGCATCGATGATGCGACGCTGCATCGGATCACCGTGGACAACCCGCTGCGCTTCCTGGCTTTCGTGCCGAAGCGCCCGCGCCGCGTCAGTGCCGGATAGTCGCCAAAGCGCCGCCATCGATCGCCCAGGCGGCGCCGTTGACGAAGCTCGCCGCCTCCGACAGCAGGAAGGTCACCACCTCGCCTACTTCCTCCGGCGTACCGATGCGGTCCATGGTGGCCACCTTGCCCAGCACCTTCTTGCCCGCTGCGACATCACCATCGAACATCATCCGCAGCATGGCCTCCAACAGCGGTGTGTCGATCACGCCCGGCATCACCGCATTGACCCGCACGCCCTTCGCGCCCACTTCGCTGGCGGCGGTACGCGTAAGGCCGATGACGGCATGCTTGGTGGAGTTGTAGGCACAGGCGCCCGCCAGCCCGCGCTCGCTGGCAATCGACCCGGTGTTGACCACCGCGCCGTGGCCCTGGCGCAGCATTACCGGCAGAACATGGCGCAAGCCGAGGAAGATGCCTTTCTGGTTCACCGCGACGATGCGGTCGAACTCGGCTTCCTCATACTCATAGATCGGGCCGAGCTTGCCTTCCATGCCGGCGTTGTTGAAGAAGCCGTCGATGCGCCCGAACACTTCCAGGGCGCGCGCCACATAGGCCTGCACGTCGGCTGACTTGCTGACATCGGCAACTACGGTTTCAACGCGTCTGCCGAGCGCTGCCACGGCCCCGCGCCGCGCCGCCAGCGCCGCGCCGTTGATGTCCACCAGCAGCACGTCCGCACCCGCCCTGGCGAGGGTCATGGCTGCCGCATGCCCAATCATGCCGGCACCGCCGGTGATCACGACCACTTTGCCTTCCATTGATGGAGTCATTTGCTGCCCCTAAACAACAGTGACACTACAAATAACATGCCGCGCAGTCCCAAAAGTTTCAGGCCCGCGCGAGCCTGTGCCGGTGTGAGGCTGGCCCTCAGCGGCATAGTGCCGAACACCTTGCCCTTGATGACGAGCTCGTTACCCGCGCGCTCGATGCTGCTGATGGTCATGAGTTCGCGGCGATCCGGGCCGTAGAGCTTCACGCCGGTGTTTCCAGCTTCGCAAAATCAAGCTTCAGGTCATCGCACATGACCTGCGCCGTGGCCCGACCGGCTCCGAACACCCCGCCACCCGGATACTGGAACGGGCCCACCAGGTACAGCCGCTCGATGCCCGGCACGCGATACTGCCCGAGGTCAGGCGTCGGACGATGCGCGCCGCTTTGATAGCTGGTGGTGGCAATGCCATGCAGGTCGCCGCGCATGAAGCTCGGCGAGGTGCGTTCCATGTCCACGGGACTGTCGCAATGAAAATCCAGCAACACCTCATCGAGGTTGTCGACGTACGCCCGCAGGCGATCCAGCATGCTGCGCGCGAAGGAATCCTTGGCATCATCCCAGGACATGCCATCGGGGCGGACATAGGGCGCGTAGTCCCACAGGTGCGCGATGCCCTTGCCTGGCGGCGTTCGGGTGTCATCAAACATCGACAGCGAGCCCAGGCCCAGCAGATGCGCGCGCATGAAGCCGCCGTAGCGCAGGTCATCAAAACACTCGCGCAGCACGCGATAGGTCCGTGGCATCAGCTCGATCATCACCGACTGCACCGGATCCGGAGTGCGAAAGCGCAGCGGACCATCCAGGGCGGCATGAACCGTGACGCAAGCGGCTTCGGTGATATGGGTGGCCTCGGCCGACCTGCGCACCTCGGGGTCAAGGCCCTTCACCATCGAGGAAAGCAGGTGCGGATGAATCGCGCCGATGACCGCATCGCGGGCATTGTAGCGGCTGCCATCGGCAGTCAGAACGCCGGAGGCGCGCCCATTCGACGTCACGATTTCGCGTACCTCCTGGTTCGCGAGCACCGTACCACCCCTATCCTCGATACAACGGACCAGCGCCTCGGTCAGCTTGCCGCTGCCGCCGACCGGAACTCCGAAGCCGTAGGCCTCCAGGAAACCGAGGAAGACGAAGACACCCAGGCCGGTGGCCTTCTCATCCGGTGACACCAGGTTCTCGCCCGCGACACGGGCGAAGTGGGCGCGAACCTTGTCATGCTCGAAGTAGTCCGCCAGCACGTCGTGACTGCTCATCTGCATGGCGCGCCAGAACTGCTGCCCCTCGCGACTCTGGTCCAGGAAGGCATGGCCCGCGCCCTGCGGCATCGGCGGCGTGTAGAGCGTGGAGACCAGCATCGGCAGCCACGCCGCCGACTGCGCCGAGAGGCGCAGGAAGGCCTGCGCGTCGCGTTGCGAGAATTTTGCGATCTGCGCTGCGGACTTGGCTGGATCGCGGTACAGCGCCAGCGTCGAGCCATCCTCGAACACCGACATCATCGGCGACTCGGGGAGGAGATAGCGCAGTCCGTACCGGCTCTTCAATCCCAGCTCATCACGCTGCAGCAGCGGATTGGCCTGGATGAAGATATGGGTCATGGAATGCTGGTCGTGGCGGAACCCCGGCTTGGTGAGCTCGCGTGAGACCACGCCGCCGCCCAACCAGGCATTGCGTTCCAGTACCAGGACGCGCTTGCCGGCCTTGGCCAAGTAGGCCGCGGCCACCAGTCCATTGTGGCCACTGCCGACAGCGATGACATCGAAGTCTTTTTGGCTGATCATAGGATCACGTTACAACAGTTCTTGAGGATGCGTTCCATGAGTCAGTCCAATGCGCAGGGCGAGGCGGTGGTGAGGAGATTCTTCGAGCTGCTGAACGCCGAGGATCTGGAAGGCGTGCGCGCGCTCCTGACCGAGGATGCCGCCTGGCTGCCGCAGGCCCGTGACATGCCGGGAGCCGGTGAATACCGCGGACGCAATGTCATCGTTGATGATTTCCTGCGGCCCATCCGCGGCATGTTCGCCAAGGGCAGTCCTTCGAACCGCATCCTGTCCCTGGCCTCAAACGGCTCTCTGGTGCTGGCCGAGACCCATGGCACCGGGCATCTGCAGGATGGCCGTACCTATGACAACCGCTACGCCTGGGCCTTCGAGCTGCGCGGCGAGCGGATTGCCGTGCTGCGTGAATATCTCGACAGCTACTACATCGTACGGCTGTTCGGCGCGACCTGAAGGCACGCATCGGGTTCAGTTCGCGTACAGGCGGACCGGCAGTTCGGCCGGCCCGTGACCGATCGTGGTCATCCACGGTGTCGGTGCCGCTGCGATCTCAACACGCGCCACGCGCCGCGCGACTTCCGTCAGCAGCACATGGGCCTCCAGTTGCGCCAGCACGCGGCCAACGCAGGCATGGATACCGTATCCCCAGCCCACCTGCTTGCGCAGGTCGCGACCCATGTCGTAGTCATCCGGCCGCTCCCAGGCGCGCGGGTCGCGGTTGGCGGCGGCAAACATCAGTCCAACCCGCTGCCCGGCCGGCACGCTGTAGCCGCCGATGTCCACCTCACGGGTGGTGATGCGCCCGGCCATGCGCGAGGGCGAGTCCCAGCGCAGGCTTTCATCGAAGGCCGCACGCACCAGGCTCGGGTCGGCCCGCAGCTTCTGATACTGCGCGGGGAATTTCGCAAAGGCGTACATGGCGTTGGCCATGGTCAGGATGGTGGTATCGGCACCGGCGGCAAGCACCGTCTGCAGCAGCAGTTTGGCCTCGGCCTGGGTGATGACACCGTCGTCCGCCAATCCATAAAGGACCATGCCGATCCCGCCCTCGGACAGGTTGTCGCGGTCGCAGCATTGCTCCAGCCACGCGAGCACCGGCTCGATGTTCACCATGGCTTCGCGGAACAGTTCGTTCTCGGGTCCCATGGTCGCCCACACCATATGGCTGAAGGCGTACATATGCTCGCGGCCTTCGACTCGCAGGCCGATGGCATCCGGGAGAGCCTTGTAGACAAAGCGCTGGGTGATCTCGCGAACGGCGTCGACCGTCGCACCCGGGTGCGACATCAGGCCGTCGAACAGCGCCACAGCGTCGCGTTCGAATGATGGCCGCAGATTGCCGAGCACCTGGGTGGAGAGCGCCCGCGCGATGGCCTGACGGACGTGGGTGTGTCGCGGCGGGTCATCCGTCAGCAGGATTTCAGGGCGCAGGGAGTTCGGGTCATGCCAGGGTCGGGACTTGTTGGAAAAGGTCTGCCAGTCCTGCAGGCCCGCGGTCACGTCGGCGTGCCGGGTGATCATCACCGTGCCATCGGCCAGGCGCACCACCGGGGAGAACTCGCGCAAGGTGTCATCGACGCTGCGCGCATTGCGCACCGACTCATGATTGAAAAGATCAACCGGGTATTCCGGTATTGGCTTGCCCATGCTCGACCCTCAATCTGGTGAATGCAGTTTGCAGGCCGCACCATTGGCCACGATATAACCCGCGCCGGGGTGAGCAAAATGGCTGCCGATGATGAGCACCGGCTTGCCCTTGAAGCTGTTCACGAATTCGACTCGGGTGCGGGCGCCGGCCGGCTTGTCCATGTCGAAGGTTGCCGCATGTTCGGGCAGCGCCACCTGGATCGGGTGATGCATCATGTCGCCGGTGATCACCGCTTCCTGACCCTGCGACTTGATGTGCACGCTGACGTGCCCGGGCGTGTGGCCAGGGGTCGGCATCAGGCGGATTTCATCGCTGATGGCGTAGTCGTGCGGAATGAAGTCCACCAGCCCCGCCTCCACCACCGGGTCCACGGCATCGCTCATATGATTGATGCCGTGATAGCCACCGGTCTCGCGCAGCATCTGCCAGTGATCGTATTCCTTGCGGCTGAAGAGGTAGCGCGCCTTGGGGAAGGTCGGCACCCAGCGACCGTTCACCAGATGCGTGTTCCAGCCCACATGGTCGAAGTGAAGGTGCGTGCACAGCACCGTGTCGATGTCCGTGGGCGAGATCCCCAGTGAGGCGAGATCCTCCATGAAGGTCGTGCGCATGCGGCTAAAGACTGGAAACTGCCGCTCACGATCGGCGCCGATACAGGTATCGATCATGATGCGCCGGTTGCCGGCCTTCACCACGAAAGCCTGGAAATTGATGAACATTCGCCCTTCGGGGGTCACGTGGTGCGGCAGCAGCCAGGGCTGGCCCTCACAAATGGCGGGCTTGCTGTCTTCCAGCACCATCCAGATGTCGTCCTCCCACTTCCAAACCTCCACCAGGCGGGTGATCTCGACCCGTCCGACTGTCCAGGTTTTCATGTGTTCGATGGCCATCAGATCTCCTGTGCGGGCGCCAGCAACGGCCGCTTGCGGATGAGGTCCGCGGCCTTCTCGGCAATCATGATCACCACCGCATTGGTATTGCCGCCGATGAGCCGCGGCATGACCGCGGCGTCCGCGACGCGCAGCCCCTCGATGCCCCGCAGGCGCAACTGTGAGTCCACCACGGCCTCGGGGTGCTCGCCCATGCGGCAGGTTCCGACCTGGTGATGGACGGTGTAGGAGCTCGCGCGGATGAAGTCCGCGATGCCCGCGTCGCTGGTAACCGCGGCACCCGGCGCAAGCTCAGTGCCGTGATACTTGGCAAAATTCGGCGCGGCCAGGATCCTGCGTGCCAGCTTGATGGCGCGAATCAGCGGCTGAATATCCTCATCGACGCTCAACAGTGCCGGGTCGATCGCCGGCGCCTGGTGCGGATCCGGGCTTTGCAGTGTGACGCTGCCGCGACTCTTGGGATACAAAGATACCGGACTGATGGCATAGCCATGACCGATGGGCAGGGGAAAGGTCGGGCGCGGTCGCGCGGCCGGCTGAAACACGAATTGGACATCCGGCCGGTCCAGCTCCGGCAGCGTCTTCAGGAATCCCACCGACTCGAAGACGTTGCTGGCAAAGGGGCCGCTGCGTCCGAGAAGGTATTGAAATACATTCCACACGCCCCGCGGCAGCGCTCGGCCCGAGATTCCGTAAGAAGTCGGATTCGTCGTGGTCATCAGCACCGGGCAGGCCAGGTGATCGTGCAGGTTGCGACCGACGCCCGGAAGATCGTGGACCGGCTGGATGCCCTGCGCTTGCAGCTGCGCCGCTGGGCCGATGCCCGAGAGCAAGAGGATCTGCGGGGTCTGGATCGTACCGGCGCAGAGTATGACCTCGCGCGCCGCGCGCACCTGCTGCTGTTGTCCGGCGCGCTCACACAACACGCCAACCGCGCGCCCCCCTTCCACCACGACGCGCAGCACCAGCGAATCGGTGTACAGCGTGACATTGCCGCGCGCCAGCGCAGGGCGCAGAAAGGCGCGCGCCGTGGTCTCACGACGACCGCCACGGATCAGGCCCTGGCGAAAGCCGACGCCCTCGTTGGTTGCCGCGGTGAAGTCATCGGTGACCGGAAAGCCCAGGCTGCGCGTGGCTTCGATGAAATCCGTGTTGAGCCGGTTCGGGCGCCGCGGCCGCATCACATTGATCGGTCCACCGCGGGCGTGATAGCGCGACACCGGCAGATCCTGGTTGTTCTCCGAACGCAGAAAGTACGGTAGAACTTCCGCATAACTCCAGCCGGTGGCACCGGCAGCGACCCAGTCCGCGTAATCGCGCGGGTTGCCGCGCGAGTAGACCATGCCGTTGATGGAGCCTGAACCGCCGACGACCCGACCGCGCGGCTGCGGGATGCGCCGGCCTTGCAGGTGCGCCTGCGGCACCGTCTCGAAGCGCCAGTTGAAGCGGCGATTGGCGATGGCGGCCGCGACCAATGCCGGCGTATGGATGAAGGGATGCCCGTCGTTGCCGCCGGCCTCGATCAGGCACACGCGCACCGCGGGATCCTCCGCCAGGCGCCCGGCCAGGGCGCAACCGGCGGTGCCCGCACCGACGATGACGTAGTCAAACGTGGCCGCGGCGGACTCCATGATGACTACAACGCGGCGGCGAGCAGGATGTCGGCCAGTTTCTGCCAGCGCCACAGGTTATCGATGGTCTTCATCAGCCCGGTCATGAGACCCACGAAGCTGATGTCACGCTCCGGATCGACCCAGAAAATCGTGGTGCCAGCGCCGTGCGCGCCGAAAGTTCCGGGTGATCCCAAGGTACCGAACATGCTGGTACCCATCTGCGGACCGCGAATCGAGAATCCCAGCCCGATGTTCGCGGGCGGCGCGATGCCGCCGGCCGCCCGAATGCCACTGGCGTAGAACTCATTGGGCTTCTCGCCGGTCCAGATGGTGCTGGCGTGCTTCACCATGGCGCGCGAGACGATGCTGTGACCATCCAGCGTGCCGCCACAGCGCAGCATCTCCGCGAAGCGCATCATGTCCTGTGCGGTGGACACACAGCCCACCCACGGCATTTCGACATGCTCTTCCTCGAAGGCGCCGTTCGGACCCAGGTTGCTGTGCCCCAGGTGCTTGATGGGATAGTTGTTGCGGAACTCCGGCACCAGGTGCCGTGCCTTGAGATCACGGCGCACGCCCATGGCGGTGTCCTTCATGCCCATGGGATCGAACAGATCCTGATGTATGATTTCCTTGTAGGAGCGCTTCTTCGGATCCACGCGCCGCACGGCTTCGCCCAGCAGCGCGTGATTGAAGAGCGGCGCGTAGGCGACACTCAAGCCGGCGGCCTCCACCGGAAATGCCACCGCCACGATGGCGGCGATGGTGTCCGCCAGTACATCGATGTACATGCCGGGTCGCGCCTCGAACATGGTCGGCAGGCCGGTGCTGTGTGTCAGCAGGTGGAAAATCGTGATGCGCTCGCGCAACCCCCCCGAGAACTCCGGGATGATCTTCGACAGCGGCGTGGTGAGGGTCAGCAGGCCGCGCTCGATGGCCTGGAAGACCAGGATATTGGTAAAAGCCTTGGTGACCGAGAACAGGCTGTAGACGGAATTCTCGGCGACGGGGCGCTCCTTGCTCTCGCTGCTGTGACCAAAGACGCGGTGATAGGCCGGCTGGCCACCGCGCTTCACGCTGATCACTCCGCCAAAGTACTCACCCGCCGCGATGTCGCGTTCCACCGCGGCCGTCAGAAAATCAAGACGCTTGGCGTCGAACCCGGGATGAGCCATCACGATAACCCCACTTCCAATTGAACCTTGCGTAACCGGGCGACGAGGGTATTCCCGGCCCCAGGGCAATGCAACATGGTTCAGGCAGCATCCAGTTCAGCGAAGGTTTCGCGAGCAATGCGGAAGCTGTCGACCGCCGCCGGTACGCCGGCATAAATCGCCACCTGCAGGAACACCTCGCAGATCTGCTCACGCGTCACGCCATTGGTGAGGGCGCCGCGGATATGCGCTTTCAACTCGTGGGGACGGTTCAGGATGCTGATCATCGCGAGGTTCAGCAGGCTGCGCTCGCTGCGCTTGAGACCCTCCCGCCCCCACACCGCGCCCCAGCAGTACTCGGTCACGAGTTCCTGCAGCGGCCGGTTGAAATCATCCATGCTGGCCAATGCCTTCTTGACGTAGGCCTCCCCCAGCACTTCGGTACGAATCTTCAGACCCTTGTCAAAAAGTTCACTGCTCATATTGACCTCGTAGGAATACTGTTTCGCTCAAGCGGACCGATCAGGATCCAGTCCCGAATCGGCTTCGACGATCTTGGCCATGGCGGTAAAATCCGAGTCCGGCCCCAGGCTGGAGACGGTGCGTTGCAGCAGATCGCAGACCGAGGAGCCGACGCCGAGCGGCACGCCCAGGGACTGGGCCGCCGCCAGGCACAGTTTCACATCCTTCAGGCACAGGCCGGCGGCGAACCCGAAATCAAAGGTCCGCGGCAGCACCGAACGCGGCCACTTATCCTGCGTGGCACTACTGCGGCCGCTGGAGACATTCAGCACTTCGATCATGCGCGCCGGGTCGAGCCCGGCCTTGATGCCCAAGGTCATGCCCTCGGCAGTGATCGCAATGGCGCACGCTCCCAGCAGGTTGTTCACCAGCTTCATGGTCTGGCCGGCCCCCGGGTTGATGCCCATAAAGAACGGCTTGCCGAACACTTCCAGCAGCGGCCGGGCCTGTTCCCAGGTCGCCTGCGGACCGGAAATC
>DASZCK010000292.1:0-15901 GCA_035943195.1 Steroidobacteraceae bacterium | reverse complement strand
CCGTGCCTGTCGCAGTTGCTCGAGCTCTTCCCAGCGGGCGAATTTCACAGCCATCTGCTGTTCAATCAAAGCGGCGCGTTCGCTGTCCTCGCGCATGACCTGCGAAGCGGACCGCTGGTACTCGGCCGAACTCATGCGCGCGAGCAATGCCTGCTGCTCGCTCTCCAATGCCTCGATTTCCCGGGGCAGCCCTTCGAGTTCGCGCTGGTCCTTGAATCCGAGCCGGGTCCTGATGGCGGGCGGGCTCGGCGCACCCGCCGCGACGCGCAACGGTGCACTCACCGGCGTCGACTTCTGCGCCAGCCAGTCCGAATAGCCGCCGACGTATTCACGCCAGCGACCGGCACCTTCCGCGGCAATCGTCTGCGTCACGATGTTGTCCAGGAAGCGACGGTCGTGGCTGACCAGGAGCACAGTCCCGGGGTATTCGGCCAGGGTCTGCTCCAGCAGTTCCAGCGAATCGATGTCCAGATCATTGGTCGGCTCGTCCATGACCAGAAGGTTCGCCGGCCGCGCGAACAGTCTGGCCAGCAGCAGCCGATTGCGTTCGCCCCCCGAGAGCATGCGCACCGGCGACTGTGCTCGCCGCGGTGAGAACAGGAAGTCCTGCAGGTAGCTTGAGATGTGCTTGCGCTGCGTTCCGATCTCCACCCAATCCGAGCCGGGACTGATGGTGTCGGCAACGGTGCGGTCCGGGTCGAGCGCCGCGCGCATCTGGTCAAAATAGGCGATGTTGAGATTGGTCCCGAGCCGCACGCTGCCCGAATCCGGCGCCTGCGTGCCCAGTATCAGCCGGATCAGCGTGGATTTGCCCGCGCCATTGGCACCGATGAGGCCGACACGGTCACCGCGCATGATGCGCGCCGAGAGCCGGTCGATCACGACGTGCGTGCCGAAGCTCAGACTCACCGCTTCGAGTTCCGCGACCAGTTTTCCGGAGCGTTCGCCTGAATCGACCTGAAGATTCACCCGGCCGATGCGTTCGCGCCGCGCCGCGCGTTCGCGTCGCAGTTGCTCCAGGCGCACAACCCGACCTTCGTTGCGGGTGCGTCGTGCCTCCACGCCCTTGCGGATCCACACCTCCTCCTGCGCCAGGAGCTTGTCAAAGCGCGCGTTGGAGGCGCTCTCGGAGGCCAGTTCCAGCTCCTTCAGTTCCTGATAGCGCGCGAAGTTGCCCTGGTAGGAGCGCAGCACGCCGCGATCCAGCTCCACGATTCGGCTCGCGACCCGATCCAGGAACTCACGATCGTGGGTGATGATGAGCGCCGCTCCGACTCCGGCCAGGAGTTCCTGCAGCGTCTCGATGGCGCCGATATCCAAATGATTGGTGGGCTCATCGAGCAGCAGCAGGTCCGGCTCGGCAGCGAAGGCCATGGCGAGCGCCGCGCGCTTGCGTTCACCGCCGGAGCCGGTCGCGGCCGCTTTCGCAAGGTTGACCGCGAATCGCTCCAGGTACATCGCCAGCTTCCAGTCATGCTCCGCCGGAGGTGCCGCCAGCAGCGGTTCCTGCTCGACCAAGGCGATACGCAGGCCGTCGCGACGTTCGACGGCACCCTCATCCAGGCTCGCCAGGCCGCTGACCACCTTCAGCAGGGTGGATTTGCCGGTGCCATTGCGGCCGATGAGACCGATGCGTTCACCGTCCTGGACCGCCAGTTGGGCATGATCCAACAGCGGAAAATCACCATAAGCCAGGCTGGCATCGCGCAGGGTCAATAATGTCATGGCGGTAGTGTTCCTCAGTCCGGCGCTGCACTGCAATGGACGCGGGGCCGGATATTGTGTATGGTGCACGCCGCTGGAACAGGGTTGCGCGGTCAGCGCCCCATCTTGCTCGTCCGGTGTCCTTTTAGAGACACCCGTCGGTTTCTTCAACTTCTCCCCTCGCTTCTGACCGCGGCGCCACTGGCCCCGTGCGAGTCTTACTCAAGGTTTCGTTCAAACATGTCATTTTCCAATCTCGGGCTTGCTCCCGAGTTGCTTCGCGCCGTTTCCGAGAACGCCTACACCGAACCCACGCCCATCCAGGCCCGCGCCATTCCCGCGGTGCTGGAAGGTCGTGACGTCCTGGCAGGTGCCCAGACCGGAACTGGCAAAACCGCGGCCTTCGTGCTGCCCATCCTGCAGAAGCTGGCGGGCCTTGCCGGCACCACACCGATCGGCGGGGTGAATCCGGACCGCCGGGCACCACGCTGCCTGGTCCTCACGCCCACCCGGGAACTTGCGGCACAGATCGCCGCAAGCGCCTCCACCTACGGTAAGTACGCGCCCGTGCGGGTGCAGGTGGTGTTCGGCGGTGTGAACATCAATCCGCAGATCAACGGACTGCGCAGCGGCTGCGACCTTTTGATCGCGACGCCGGGGCGGCTGCTGGATCTGTCGCAGCAGGGTGCCGTGAACCTGCGCAATGTGCAGGTATTGGTCCTCGATGAGGCCGATCGCATGCTCGACATGGGATTCATCCGCGATATCCGTCGCATCCTCAAGCTGCTGCCGGAGCGGCGCCAGAACCTGCTGTTCTCGGCCACCTACAATGACGACATGCGCCAGCTCGCCAATGGCCTGCTGCGCGATCCGGTCACGGTCGAAGTCGCGGCGCGCAACGCCACGGCCGACCGCGTGGATCAGTCGGTCTACAAAGTTCCCAAGGATCACAAACGCCACCTGCTGGCGCATCTGATCAAGGACGGGAACTGGTTCCAGGTGCTGATCTTCACCCGCACCAAGCATGGCGCGAACCGCCTCACGCAGCAGCTGGAAGGCGCGGGCATCAAGGCGTCGGCCATTCATGGCAACAAGAGCCAGGGCGCCCGCACGCGCGCGCTCGCTGATTTCAAGGACAACCGCATCACCGCGCTGGTGGCGACCGAAGTCGCGGCGCGCGGCCTGGACATCAAGGAACTGCCGCACGTCGTCAACTACGAGCTGCCCAATGTGCCGGAGGACTATGTCCATCGCATCGGGCGCACGGCGCGGGCCGGACTCACAGGTTCGGCCGTGTCGCTGGTCTCGCCTGATGAGGCACCACTGCTGCGCGATATCGAGCGGCTTCTGAAGCGGCCGCTGCAGGTGTCGGCGGTGCCTGATTTCCCGATCACTCATACCCCGGCGCCGGTGGCCGAGCGGCCCGCCCGGGCGCCGGTTCAGCGCCGCGAAGGCCATGGCTCAGGCCATGGTTCAGGCCATGGTCAACGCCGCGGGCGTGCACCCGGCGGTCATGCCGGCCGTGACGGCGGCATGCGCCGCCAACGCATGCATTGACGTCGGGTCGGTCTAAAAATTAAATTTGTCAAGTAGTTACGGGGCTTCCTGCCACCATTACTTGAAAAATATTCGGCCACCGGACATAGGTTTACGCCTTGCCCGGTGTGCCGTAGAATGCGCGTCCTCGGTGGGTCCGGACGGAATTTGTCCGTGCCTGCAAGTGCGGTTGGATCGACCGCATTAGCTTGATGTAAAGCCCCCCGAGGGGCTTTTCGTTTTTCTGGGTGGGCCGTAGGGCCCATTTTTGTTTTTGACGGGTTCTTCACGGGTATTAAGGAGGGGTGGCTAATGGCGGCTCTGCGTGAGCGCCTCATCTCCTTGATCGAGCCCCTGCTCGCGCAGTTGGGCTACGAACTTGTGGAGCTGGAATTCGTGCCCGGGCGCGGCGGATCTGTGCGGATCTTCATCGACCGGCCCGCGGGCATCGGCGTTGAGGACTGCGAGCGGGTCAGCCGCGAAGTCTCCGCGTTGCTGGACGTCGAGGATCCGATTCCAACGGCCTTTTCGCTGGAGGTGTCCTCGCCCGGGGACGATCGGGTGCTGCGGACTCACGCGCACTTCGAGCGCTTCAAGGGGGCCCGGGTTCTGATTGAGCTGGTGACGCCGCGCGCGGGACGGCGACGCTATACGGGTGTGATGCAGGAGGTTTCCGCGACCGGTGTGGCCCTGGAGGTCGACCGGCAGCGCGTGGATGTGCCATTTGGCGAGATTGCGAAGGCACGACTGGCCCCTTAGATGAGCCGGTCGGTGCGTGGATTGTGAGGAGCTATAGATGAACAAGGAAATTCTGATGGTCGTCGACGCCGTCTCCAACGAGAAGGGCGTGGACAAAGAGGTCATCTTCGACGCGCTCGAAGCCGCCCTTGCTTCCGCAACCCGCAAAAAACACGGTGAAGAGTGGGATGTGCGCGTGGCCATCGACCGCAAGAGCGGCGACTACGAGACCTTTCGGCGCTGGAAGGTGTTTGCGGATGAGTCCACGGAACTGGAAGTGCCGGAGCGGGAGCTGCGCATGGATGACGCGCGCGACCTGAATCCGGCCATCGAGCCGGGTGGCTTCGTCGAGGAGCCGATGGAGTCGGTGGGCTTCGGCCGCATCGCGGCCCAGCAGGCCAAGCAGGTGATCGTGCAGAAGGTGCGCGAGGCCGAGCGCGCGCAGGTCGTGGACGCCTACCGTGACCGCGTGGGCACCATGGTCAGCGGCCTGGTGAAACGGGTGGATCGCAACGGTCTGTACATCGACCTCGGCAGCAATGCCGAGGGCTTCGTGCCGCGCACCGACATGATTCCACGCGAGCAGGCCAAGCCGCAGGACCGGGTCAAGGCGTTCCTGAAGGAAGTGCGGTCCGAACCGCGCGGTCCGCAGCTGTTCCTGACGCGCACCGCGCCGGAGTTCCTGATCGAATTGTTCAAGCTGGAAGTGCCCGAGGTCGGCCAGGGGCTGATCGAGATCCTGGGTGCCGCCCGTGATCCTGGGGTGCGCGCGAAGATCGCCGTGCGCAGCAACGATCCGCGCATCGATCCGGTCGGTGCCTGCGTCGGCATGCGGGGTTCGCGCGTGCAGGCGGTGTCCAACGAGGTCTCCGGGGAGCGCGTGGACATCATTCCGTTTGATGAGAATCCGGCGCAGTTCGTGATCAATGCGATGTCGCCGGCCGAGGTCATGTCCATCGTCGTGGACGAGGAGGCCCACAGCATCGACATTGCGGTCGCGGAGGACAAGCTGTCGCAGGCGATCGGCCGCGGCGGCCAGAACATCCGCCTCGCCAGCCAGCTTACGGGGTGGGAACTGAACGTCATGACCGAGTCGGATGCCGAGGCCAAGAGCGACACCGAGTCGCGCGACCTGGTGCAGACCTTCATGAAGCAGCTGGATGTGGGCGAGGATGTGGCCACCATCCTGGTCCAGGAAGGCTTCTCCACCGTCGAGGAAGTGGCGTATGTGCCGCAGGCGGAACTCATGGCGATCGCCGAGTTCGACGAGACCATCGTCAAGGAGCTGCGCAACCGCGCCCGCGATGTGCTGCTCACGCAGGCGATCGCCAGCGAAGAAACCCTGGATCAGGCCATGCCCGCCGATGATCTTCTGACCATGAGCGGGATGAGCCCGGATCTGGCCCTGGCACTGGCGCGCCGTGGCGTGCGCACCCGCGAGGACCTTGCCGAGCAGTCGGTTGACGACCTGTCCGACATTGATGGGCTGGCGGCCGAAGAGGCCGGCAAGCTGATCATGACCGCACGTGAGCCGTGGTTCGCGGCGGGTCACTAGACCAAGGAATTCACTGATGGCTGATGTAACCGTTTCACAATTTGCCCAGGTACTCAAAGTACCCGTGGACCGCCTGATCGTGCAGCTTGATCAGGCCGGCATCAAGGTCGAAGGGCCGGAAGCTCGCATCAGCGATGAGGCGAAGCTGGAACTGTTGTCGCACCTGCGCAAGTCACATGGCAGTGATGATCAGGGTGGCTCGCCCACCAAGATCACGCTCAAGCGCAAGACCCAAAGCGAGCTGAAGCTGGCGAGCACCCAGGGGCGCGCGCGCACGGTCAATGTCGAAGTGCGGCGCAGCCGTACCTACGTGAAGCGCGACGTTCTGGAAGAGCAGAACCGCCAGAACCTCGAGGATGGCGACTCCAAGCGCCGTGAGGCCGAGGAGGCCGAAAAGCGCGAGCAGGAGCGGCTCGAGGCCGAGCGCCGCGAGAACGAACGGGTCGAGGCCGAGAATCGCCGGCGCATCGAGGAGGAACAGACCCGCAAGAAGGCGCAGGAGGATGCGCGTCGTGCCGCCGAGCAGCATGCGCGCGAGGATGCCGAGCGCCGCGAGCGCGAATCGCAGCGACATGTCCCCGAGGAGCCGCGCGAGAACCTGGCGAAGGCGATGCCGCAACCGAAGTCCGCGCCGGCAAAACCGGCAGCGGCGCAGAAGGTGGCCGCGGCGCCTGCACCGGCGCCCGTTCCCGAACGGCCGCAGCCCACACGCTACGGCCGCGAGGAGCTGCACGTCGCCGGCGACGTCAGCAATCGCTACAAGAAGAAGCGGCGGGTCAAGGGCCGGCCCGTATCCCCGGGCACCGATGCCCGCCATGCCTTCGAAATGCCGACCACGCCGCAGAAGCGTGAAGTCGCGGTCGGCGAGACCATCACCGTGGCGGAGCTCGCCGCCAAGATGGCCATCAAGGCCACCGAAGTCATCAAGGTGCTGATGAACATCGGCATCATGGCCACGATCAATCAGCCCCTGGACCAGGAGACCGCCGTGCTGGTGGTCGAGGAACTGGGCCACACGGCCAAGTTACAACGTGAAGACCAGATCGAGGAGGACCTGCAGGGCGAGGCCTCCGCCGAGGACACCAGCACTCCGCGGCCTCCGGTCGTGACGGTGATGGGTCATGTCGATCATGGCAAGACCTCGCTGCTGGATTACATCCGCACCACCAAGGTGGCGGCCGGTGAAGCCGGTGGCATCACCCAGCACATCGGCGCCTATCGGGTCGAGACCGCAAAGGGTCTGATCACCTTCCTGGACACCCCGGGTCATGCGGCTTTCACGGCCATGCGTGCCCGCGGTGCCAAAGCCACCGACGTGGTGGTGCTGGTGGTGGCCGCCGACGACGGTGTCATGCCGCAGACCATCGAGGCCATCGAGCATGCGCGCGCCGCCAACGTGCCCATCGTCGTCGCCGTCAACAAGATCGACAAGAACGATGCCGATCCGGAGCGCGTGCGTAACGAATTGGCCAAGCACGAGGTCATCCCCGAGGCCTGGGGCGGACAGAACATGTTCGTCAATGTCTCGGCCCGTACCGGTGAAGGTATCGACCAGCTGCTCGATGCCATCCTGCTGCAGGCCGAAGTGCTGGAGCTGTCCAGCACCACCACCGGGCCCGCCTCGGGCATCGTCATCGAGTCGAGCATCGAGAAGGGCCGCGGGCCGGTGGCGACGGTGCTGGTCAAGAAGGGCACGCTGCACATGGGCGATTTCATTCTGGCCGGAACCGAATTCGGCCGGGTGCGCGCCATGTTCGATGAGACCGGGGCGGCGGTGCAGGAGGCGGCACCCTCCACGCCGGTGGCGGTGCTGGGCTTATCCGGTGCGCCGCGCGCGGGCGATGACCTGCTGGTGGTGGAGAGCGAGCGCAAGGCGCGTGAAGTCGCGCTGTACCGCCAGGGCAAGTTCCGGGATGTGAAGCTGGCCAAGACGGCCACGCGCGCCGAAGACGTGTTCTCGCAGCTGGAAACCGACAAGGCCGGCGTCGTCGTCGTGCTGCTGAAGGCCGATGTGCAGGGCAGCCAGGAAGCCTTGCGTGAGGCGCTGACCAAGCTGGGTACCGCGGAAGTCTCGGTCAAGGTCATTGCCAGCGGCATCGGTGGCATCACCGCTTCGGACGTGCAGCTCGCCGCTGCCTCCAAGGCCCTGATCATCGGCTTCAACGTTCGTGCGGACTCGGGTGCGCGCGAGGCGATCAAGGAGCTGGGCGTGGATGTCCGCTACTACAGCATCATCTACGAGGCCATTGATGACGTGAAGGCGATGATGAGCGGCATGCTCGCGCCGGAGGTCAAGGAAACCATCGTCGGTATCGCCCAGGTCCGCGATGTGTTCCGTTCCAGCAAGTTCGGCGTGGTGGCGGGCTGTCTGATCACCGAAGGCGTGGTCAAGCGCAACAATCCGATTCGCGTGCTGCGCGAGAGCGTGGTGATCTTTGAAGGTCAGCTCGAGTCGCTGCGTCGCTTCAAGGATGACGTGGGCGAGGTCCGTGCCGGCACCGAGTGCGGTATCGGTGTGAAGAACTACCAGGACGTGCGCGTCGGTGACCAGATCGAGTGCTATACGCGCACCGAGGTCGCACGCACCGTTGAGTAAGATGTCCGGCAAGCACCAACCCGGCGCAGGCCGGCACAGCCGCATCGAAGCACAGATGCAGCGGGTGCTGGCCGATCTCATCAGCCGCGAGGTCAAGGATCCGCGGGTCGGCAATGTGACCATCACTGCGGTTGAGGTGGCGCAGGACCTGGCGACGGCGCGGATCTTCTTCGTGCCCTTCGCCGGCGCTCACGATCCGCAGGAAGTGGCTGCCGGGCTGACCCGTGCCGGCGGCTTCCTGCGCGGCGCGGTCGGGCGTCAGCTCGGCCTGCGGCATGCGCCCCGTCTGGCCTTCGTTTTCGACGACACCCTGGACAAAGCAGTCCACCTCACCCAGCTGATCGATCGCGCGGTCGCCGCTGATTCACCGCCCAAGCCCGAGGAGACGTGAACGGCATCCTGCTGCTGGATAAGCCGCGCGGGCTATCATCCAACGCCGCCCTGCAGCGGGTGCGGCGGCTCCTGGGTGCCGACAAGGCCGGCCACGTCGGCAGCCTCGATCCGCTCGCCACCGGCATGCTCCCGATCTGCCTGGGCGAAGCCACCAAGGTGGCCGGCGACATCACCGCGGCGCGCAAGCGCTATCAGTTCACCCTCGCCCTCGGTGCGCGCACCGCCACGGGCGACCTGGAGGGGGAGGTGGTGGAAGAGGCCCCGGTGCCCTCGCTAACCACGGCCCAGGTGCAGCTCGCCCTGGAAGTGTTCCGCGGCGCCGGCTCCCAGGTGCCGCCGATGTTCTCGGCGCTGAAGCGCGACGGCCAGCCGCTGTACAAGCTGGCGCGCGCCGGTCTCACGGTCGAACGCGCGCCCCGCCGCATAGAGATCAGTGAGTTGTCGCTGGTGCGGCTCGCACCCACCGAACTGGAACTGGTGGCGCTGTGCTCCAAGGGGACCTACATCAGGGTGCTCGCGGAGGACATTGCGCGGCGTCTTGGGACCTGCGGCCATGTCTCGGCCCTGCGGCGCTTATATGTCGAGCCCTTCGAGCATTCAGCCATGCTGACCCTGGCCGAGGTCGAGGCGGCCTGCAGCAGCGGGGTGGTGCCCGCCCTGATCGCACCGGATGAGGCCCTGCCGGGAATGCCCTGCGTGCACCTGCCAGCGGAGCTCGCGCAACGGCTGGCGCATGGCCAGGCGGTCGCAGCGGGGGGTACGGTGCCGGGAAAAGTACGCCTGTACGACCCCTTGGGACGGTTCATGGGGCTGGGGGAAGCCGATGACCGGGGGCAGGTGCGGCCGCGGCGACTCATCGCTGGCCCCAAGAGTGCTTTTCCTTGAGACCTCAAGGGTGTACGGGTAGAATGCCGCGCTTCAAAAACAGACCCAATCAACAAGTTCTTTAGGAAAATTCGCGCAAATGACCTTAACAGCTGCACAGAAAGACGGAATCGTCGCGCAGTTCCGTCGTGATGCCAAAGACACCGGTTCGCCCGAAGTCCAGATCGCATTGCTCTCCGAGCGCATCAACGGACTGGGTGAGCACTTCACTGCTCACAAGAGTGACCACTCATCGCGTCGCGGGCTGGTAAAGCTCGTCAATCAGCGTCGTAAGCTGCTCGATTATCTGAAGTCGACCCAGCCGCAGAAATATCAGGAGCTCGTCGAGCGCCTGGGGTTGCGTCGCTGAACATTTCGGGTGTTGCCTGTAGTAACGCCCACCATTGCGGTCATTCCTGGCCGCAATTTCCCTACACGAGGATAAAAGCGTGAGTGCTTTTGCAAAGTCTTTTGCTTACGGCAGCCAGACCGTAACGATCGAGACCGGCGAACTCGCCCGTCAGGCCGATGCATCGGTCAAGGTTTCCATGGGGGACACCGTCGTCCTGGTCACCTGCGTCGCCAAGCAGCAGCCGGTGCCGGGCCGGGATTTCTTCCCGCTCACCGTCAATTACATCGAGAAGACCTACGCCGCGGGCAAGATCCCCGGCGGCTTCTTCAAGCGCGAGGGGCGTCCATCCGAAAAGGAGACCCTGACCTCACGCCTGATCGACCGGCCCCTGCGGCCGTTGTTCCCGGACGGGTTCTACAATGATGTCCAGGTGGTCGCGACCGTGCTGTCGCTGGACCCCACCATCGATCCGGATATTCCCTCGCTCATCGGTGCCTCCGCGGCCGTGACGCTGTCGGGCATTCCCTTCAGCGGCCCGATCGGTGCCGCCCGCGTCGGCTACAAGGATGGCCAGTACCTGCTTAACCCCACCGCGACGGAAATCGTCGGCTCGCAGCTGGACCTGGTGGTCGCGGGTACGGCACAGGCGGTGCTGATGGTCGAATCCGAGGCCCAGGGCCTCGCCGAAGAGATCATGCTCGGCGCCGTCGTGTTCGGACATAAAGCCATGCAGGTGGCGATCGGCGCCATCGGCGAACTCGCCGCCCAGGCGGCCAAGCCGCGCTGGAGCTGGAGGGCCCCCGCCGTCAACCCGGAGCTGACCGCAGCGCTGGCGACCCAGGCCGAGACGGCGCTGACCAAGGCGTATGCGATCACGGAAAAACTGCAGCGGCGCGATCGCGTGGCCGAGGTCAAGGCCGCCGCCATTGCCGCGTTGAGCGGCGGCGAGAGCCCGAAGTTCACCGCCGATGAGGTTGACGATCAGTTCTTCAAGCTCGAAAGCAACATCGTGCGCCAGCGCATCCTCAATGGTGAGCCGCGCATCGACGGGCGCGACACCAGCACCGTGCGGCCCATCACCGTGAAGGCGGCCGTGCTGCCGCGTACGCACGGCTCGGCGCTGTTCACCCGCGGTGAGACGCAGGCGCTGGTGGCGGTGACTCTGGGCACGGGCCGCGACGCGCAGATCATCGACGCGCTGGCCGGCGAACGCCGCGAGCCGTTCATGATGCATTACAACTTTCCGCCGTTCTCGGTCGGTGAGACCGGCATGATGGGCTCGCCGAAGCGCCGCGAGATCGGCCACGGCAACCTGGCCCGCCGCGGTGTCGCCGCGGTGATGCCGGACATGGCGACCTTCCCGTACGTGATTCGCGTGGTCTCGGAAATTCTCGAGTCCAACGGTTCCAGCTCCATGGCCAGCGTCTGCGGCAGCAGTCTGGCGCTGATGGACGCCGGTGTGCCGCTGAAGGCGCCGGTAGCAGGCGTTGCGATGGGTCTGGTGCTCGATGGCGGCCGCTTCAAGGTTCTGACCGATATCCTGGGCGACGAGGATCATCTCGGCGACATGGATTTCAAGGTGGCCGGCACCAAGGACGGCGTCACGGCGCTGCAGATGGACATCAAGGTCGAAGGCGTGACGCCCGAGATCATGAAGGTGGCCCTGGATCAGGCGCGTGTCGGACGCCTCTTCATCCTGGGCGAGATGAACAAGGTCCTGAGCGAGCCGCGCGCCAAGATGTCCGAGTGGGCGCCGTCCATCATCACCTTGAAGATCGATCCGGAGAAGATCCGCGATGTCATCGGCAAGGGTGGTGCGGTCATCCGTCAGATCACCGAGGAGACCGGCACGACCATCGACATCGAAAATGATGGCACGGTGAAGATCGCGTCGGTCAACGGCACCGCCGGTAAGGAAGCGCAGCGCCGCATCGAGCTGATCACGGCGGATGTGGAAGTGGGTCGTATCTACGAAGGACGCGTGGCGCGGCTGATGGATTTCGGTGCCTTCGTCACCATCCTGCCGGGCCGTGACGGCCTGGTGCATATCTCGCAGATTTCCGATGAGCGCGTGGAACGCGTGAGCGACAAGCTCAAGGAAGGCGACGTGGTGCGAGTCAAGGTGCTGGAAGTCGACCGTCAGGGTCGGGTGCGCCTCTCGATGCGCAGCGTGGACGCCGCCTGAGCCTCTAAGTTCAAGCAGTGAGCTCAACGAAAAAGGGCGCGCCACTTGGTGGCGCGCCCTTTGTCTTTACTGCTACTGCTACTGCTGCTGCGGCTGTTATCGCTACTTGGCGGCCGCGCTGACGGCCACATCCCCATCCGGTCCGCGTACGGCACTGCCGATCAGCGTACGGAAGATCTCATCCTGAACTGTCCGCCAGCGCTGGAAGTTGCGCTGGGTCACCGCTGCGACGGCGCCGTCGGTGTCCCCGGCCGTGAAACTCTGCGCCTTGTCGCGCACTTCGCGCTGCTGGGCAGCAAACAGTTTCAGGCTCTGTTCCAGGTATGACCCGACCACACCCTGCATGATTCCGCCACCATAGGAGCGGATGATGTGCTGGAGAAAGTCGCGACTCATCAGGGGCTCGCCGGCATGTTCCTGCTCGGCGATCACCTGCAGCAGAATGCTGCGCGTGATGTCCTCCTGACTCTTCTTGTCAACGACCATGAACTCAATGCGTTCCACCACCAGCTTCCGTACATCAGCCAGCGTGATGTAGCGGCTCTCGACTGTGTCATACAGCCGACGATTCGGATATTTCTTGATGACCCTCGGTTCGCTCATTGCAAGCCCCCGTAATTAGTATGCGTACGCCTCCCGCCCATATTTTAAGGCAGGTGGACCCGACGTTATCTCCCGTCCCTCAGCGACTACCTTAGTACAACCGTGGAGCGGAGGGCAATTCGGAATTGATTTGACAAGTGTTAACGCCGCGGCGAGTGGCCGAGCTCAAGGGTAGGTATGGCCGTAATTCCGGCCAGACGCTCGGGTTTCCAGTTGGAAATGGCCCAAATCAGCACTTCACGGGGTTCAAGTCCGGTCAGATCGGCCGGTGGCTGTTGTCGTAGCAACTCCAGCAGCTGGAGCAACAGCTGGCCGGGATGGGCGAGATCCGGCGCCACGGCCGCGCGTGATTTGGCGAGTTTTCCGCCGTCCGCGGCGGTCACGACGGGCAGATGGGCGTAGCGTGGCGTGCTGTGGCCCAGTGCCCGCTGCAGCTTGATCTGCCAGGGGGTGCTGTCGAGGAGGTCGGCGCCGCGCACCACATCGGTAATGTTCTGCTCGGCGTCATCCACCACCACCGCCAGCTGATAGGCGAACTGTCCATCGCGGCGGCGGATGATCACATCACCCAAATCGCCCAGCCGGTAATGACGCATACCCTGAATGCGGTCCGAGAATTCCAGATTTTCACTATCGCTAATTCGCAGGCGCGTGGCGGTCGGCCCGGCGGCGCGTGGCCCCCCACGGCAGGTTCCCGGGTAACCCGTGTCGCCCTGGGCGCTCCGTTCCTTGCGCGAACAACTGCATTCAAATGTCTGACCGCTGGCGCGCAACCGCTGCAGCGCCGCCTCATACAGGTCCAGGCGGCCGGACTGGTAGCTGACGGCACCATCCCAGTGCAGATTCAGAGTGTCGAGAGTCTGTAGGATTTGCGCCGCGCTGCCCGGGACGGCGCGTCCGGCATCCAGATCCTCGATCCGGATCTGCCAGCGCCCGCCGTGATGGCGGGCATCCAGGAAGCTACCGACCGCGGCCAGCAGCGACCCGGTATGCAACCTGCCGGTCGGTGAGGGCGCAAAGCGGCCGGTATAGGGCTTCAGCGGTAGCGGTCGTCGCGGTCGCCGTACTGGCGTTCACGGCGCTCGCGGCGCTCCTGTGCCTCGATGCTCAGGGTGGCAACCGGGCGGGCTTCCAGGCGCTTGATGCCGATTTCCTCGCCGGTCTCCAGGCAGTAGCCGTAGGAGCCGTCCTCGATGCGCTTGAGCGCCTCGTCGATCTTGCGGATCAACTTGCGTTCGCGATCACGGGTACGCAGCTCCAGGGAGAACTCCTCTTCCTGGGTCGCCCGATCATTCGGGTCGGGGAAGTTGGCCGCCTCATCCTTCATGTGCGTGACGGTGCGGTCGACCTCCTCCATGAGGTCGCGTTTCCAGGTCTGCAGGATCTGCCGGAAATGCTCCGACTGCTCCTTGCTCATGTACTGCTCGCCACGCTTGACGATGTACGGCTGAACATTGCGGGGGCCGGCCAGCAGGCTCCCCGGCTCGGGCGCGTCGCCCTCGTCGGTCTCGCTGCCGGTCAAATTGGCCGCTGCATGCGCGCTGTGATGGTCCTTGGCATTGTCCTTATGCTGGGGCGTCGGTGTCGCCAGCCGCGGCGGTGCGGTTTTGGCTTCGGGGGCGGCCTTGCCAGGGGCAGGCTCGGGTCGCTCGGCTGCTGGTCGTCGCATCGTTTCTACGGGTTCCGCGCTGGTTGGAGTGCTTCGGGCGCCAGGGGCCGACTTTCGGGTAACCGAGGCCGCCACGGGTGAACGTGGGTGGACCGAAGTCTTTACCCGTTCCGTGGGCTTGCGTATCGCCGCCTTTCTGGCGGCAGGGCGGCTTACGGCCTTTTTCCCCTTGACAGGCTTGGCCGAGGTCTTCTTGGCCGGCATCAGTCACTCCTCAAAAGCAGCTGCCTTGGCGAAGGACGCGCGATTATACCGGCGCGCCCGCAGCTGTACAGGGCGGGTTTTTTCGGCCCCTTTTGGGGTCCGGAGGGGGCGGTTTAGGGTAGGGCGACTGCCGGGGCGGGCGCCCAGCCCGGCCGGCGGTGTTCGACCACCACGGCGGTGTAAATCCCCCCACGAACATTGAATTTCGCGGTCAGGCGCAGGAACCGGGGGGCGATCGCGGTCGCGATATGGTCGGCGATTTCATTGGTCACGGCCTCGTGGAAGGTGCCGCGGTCGCGAAACGCCCAGATATAGAGCTTCAGGGACTTCAGTTCCACGCACAAGGCGTCGGGCACGTATTCCAGGTCGAGGGTTGCAAAATCCGGCTGGCCGGTCAGCGGGCACAGACAGGTGAACTCCGGCAGCGTCATGCGGATGGTGAAGTCACGGGCAGGGGCCGGATTCGGAAAGGTCGTAAGATCTGTTGTTGGACTTGAAGGCATAGCGTGTCCATATATTTTATCATGCGCGTAACGTTACCGACCCAACCTCGAGTCTCAACACAATGCGGCTGACCAAGATCAAGCTCGCCGGCTTCAAGACCTTCGTGGACCCGACCTCGGTCGGGTTCCCCGGCAACCTCACCGGCGTTGTCGGCCCCAATGGCTGCGGCAAGTCGAACATCATCGATGCCGTGCGCTGGGTGATGGGGGAACTGTCGGCCAAGCATCTGCGCGGCGACTCCATGGCCGATGTGGTGTTCAACGGTTCCTCGGCGCGCAAACCGGTGGGCTCGGCCTCGGTCGAACTGGTGTTCGACAACAGCGACGGACGCATCAGCGGCGCCTATGCCGGCTACAACGAGGTGTCCCTGAAGCGGCTGGTGTCGCGCGACGGCAGCTCCAACTACTTCATCAACGGCGCACGCTGCCGCCGCCGGGACATCACGCAGCTGTTCCTGGGCACGGGCCTGGGTTCGCGCAGCTACTCCATCATCGAGCAGGGCATGATCTCGCGCGTGATCGAGGCCAAGCCCGAGGACATGCGCGCCTTCATCGAGGAAGCGGCCGGCATTTCCCGCTACAAGGAGCGCCGCCGCGAGACCGAGGCGCGGGTGGCCGATACCCGTGAGAACCTCGAACGCCTGCAGGACGTGCGCGACGAAGTCGACCGACAGATCCGCCATCTGCAGCGCCAGGCTGGTGCCGCGCGCCGCTACCAGGCCTTCAAGGACCAGGAGCGCCGGGCGCTGGCGGAGTTGCTGGCGCTGAAAATCCGCGACCTGGATAGCGGTGTGCAGATCCAGGACAGCGCGGTGCGCGAACGCGATATCGCCATGCAGGCGGCGCTGGCCGACCAGCGTGGCGCCGAGGCGGC
Organism: Steroidobacteraceae bacterium; assembly: GCA_035943195.1. Lineage (GTDB taxonomy): Bacteria > Pseudomonadota > Gammaproteobacteria > Steroidobacterales > Steroidobacteraceae > DAIDKA01. The sequence goes on along the minus strand of DASZCK010000292.1, from coordinate 125 downwards.
GCTCGAGCGGCAGCGTGCCATCCACGGTGAACACGCCGAAGCGCTCTCCGCGGTGCAGGGGCGGCACTACGAAATCGGCGCCGACATTACCCGCACCGGGCAGTCGCTGCAGCACACCCGTGAGA